>JBLRXC010000211.1:0-4916 GCA_047920975.1 Bacteroidales bacterium
ACCTGAAGGGATGGAGAACTTAATGGTTTTGATCCCTGTGGCTCCCGGTCTTGATGATACGGAAGCGGTTCGTGAAAAATATTTCAATTACGTGATGGATAAGCTTGAATGGCATTCAGGACAGGAGATCAGAAATCATGTTGTTTTCAAGCGTACATATGCACATCGGGATTTCATTACCGATTATAATTCTTATAAAGGTAACGCCTATGGCCTTGCCAATACATTGATGCAAACAGCATTTTTAAAACCAAAGCTTCAATCAAAAAGGGTGAAAAATTTGTTTTATGCAGGTCAATTGACAGTACCCGGTCCTGGAGTTCCACCTGCTATTATTTCAGGGCAGGTTGCAGCGCATGAAATTATCAAACAATTTAAAAACTGACAGCGATGAAAGATATATTTGACAGGATATCAAAAAAATCCAGTAAAATGACCACCAACCTTTACAGTACGTCATTTTCATTGGGCATCAGGGTTTTTAAGCGAAAATACCATGAACCAATATATGCAATTTACGGTTTCGTGCGGTTTGGTGACGAAATAGTTGATTCTTTTCATGGGTTTGACAAAGAGAAGTTGCTCAAGAAGTTTCGCCAGGACACTTTTGAAGCCATAGCCGATGGGATCAGTCTCAATCCAATATTGAACAGCTTTCAGGCTGTAGTGAACAAATACAATATCGACCATGAATTGATCGACCTTTTCCTGAAGAGTATGGAAATGGATCTGGATCAAAAGGAACATAACACGGAATCATTCAGGCAGTATATTCTTGGTTCAGCTGAGGTTGTCGGGCTGATGTGTCTCCAGGTATTTGTGAATGGAGATAAAGAGTGGTATGATGTGTTAAAACCTCATGCAATGGCGTTGGGATCGGCTTTTCAGAAGGTGAATTTCCTGAGGGATTTGAATGCAGATAAGGGAGTTTTGGGAAGATCCTACTTCCCTGGTTTGGATGTGACCCGGCTGGATGAAAATACAAAAAATCAAATCATTCAGGACATTGAAAATGATTTCCGCTTTGCCTACGAAGGGATTATGCAATTACCTCATGGGGCAAGATTTGGAGTTTATGTAGCATTTGTTTATTACCAGAGTTTATTGCGGAAAATCAAACGCACCCACTCCTCAGTCATTTTGAATAAAAGGGTCAGGATACCCAACCGTGAAAAATATGGACTGCTGATATCTTCAGCTTTCAGACATGCATATAACTTATTCTTATTGTAATGATTCAAAAGATCAGGATTATTTTTGTCTTGGTTGTATTGGCTTACACTTCATTTGGGCAGCCTTTGACAATTGAGCAGGTCAGGGACATGTACTTCGGAGGTTGGGACGGTCAATGCGGAGCAACCGAGTTAAGTCAGACTCTTTCAAAAATCAATTCGAATATTGATCCCGTGTTAATGGCCTATAAGGGTGCTGCTATCTCTACAACTGCCAATTGCAGAAAAATGCCATTTGCTAAATGGAATACTTTTAATGAGGGAAAGGCACTGATTGAGCAGGCTGTGACGCTTGCTCCTGAGAATATTGAGGTAAGATTCCTGCGCTTCACTGTACAATCTAACATACCAGGATTTTTGAATTACAACCATTTGGTTGAGGACAGGCAATTTCTGCTCAATTCAGTTAAAACTGTTACTTTAGCCTCAAAATCAGATAATCTGAAGAAATTGATTCTGATCTTTCTATTGGATTCAGGGCAACTGGAGAAAGATGAACAAATGATGATCGAACAGATACTTGCAAAACATTAGGACCATGACTGAGGAGTTTGTTATATTGGTGGACAAGAATGATAAGGAAGTGGGTTTGATGGAAAAAATGGAAGCTCATGAAAGGGGAGTATTGCATCGTGCATTTTCTGTATTTGTTTTCAATCAGAACAAAGAGTTGATGCTTCAGCAGCGGGCATTTACAAAATACCATTCGCCCGGACTCTGGACGAACACTTGTTGCAGTCATCCGCGGAAAGGCGAAACCATTGATGAGGCAGCCCACAGGAGATTGTTGGAGGAGATGGGGTTTGATTGTCCAATCAGAAAATCATTTCACTTTATCTATAAGGCTGATGTAGGGCAGGGTCTTACAGAGCACGAATTTGATCATGTATTGATAGGAGTCTCTGACAGTGAGCCACTCATTAATAAGGATGAAGTAAATGCCTGGAAATATATAAAGCTTCCGGATTTAAAGAATGAGATACAAAAGCATCCTGACCTTTTTACGGTTTGGTTCAGGATTGCATTTAAAGAAGTAGAGAACCGTATTAAAACCTTGTTTTAAAATGAGTACTTTTATTGCTTTTTTGAGTGTATTGGGTGCATTCTTTTTTATGGAATTTATGGCGTGGTTTGCCCATAAGTATGTAATGCACGGCTTTCTGTGGGTTCTTCACAAAGACCATCACATCAGGGATGGGCGTAAGTTTGAATGGAATGACCTATTTGTAGTCATTTTTGCTATTCCCAGCATCATATTGATAACGGCCGGTCTGCAAACATTCAGCTATCAGTTCTGGCTGGGTGTGGGCATTCTTGCCTACGGAATCGCTTATTTTATGTTTCATGATGTGTATGTGCATCAAAGAGTTAAAATACTTAAAAATTTTTCAAACAGGTATCTGCGTGCAACAGTGAAAGCGCACATGGATCATCACAGACCCAGGGCCCACTATAATTATGGATTCCTGGTGGCACCTTTTAAGTATTATAAGGAAGAGTTCGGGAAGAAGAACTAAACTCAGACTGAAGGACCGGCTGCCACAAGCCTTTTTCCCTCTTCGCTGTCAGTGTACTGAACGAAGTTTTGGATAAAAAGTGATGCCAGCTCTCTTGCTTTTCTTTCCCATTCAGCCGGATCTGAATAAGTATCCTTTGGATCGAGAATACCGGGATTCACACCTGGTAAATCAACCGGAACTTCAAGGTTGAAAATAGGTATCTTTTTGGTTTTTACATGATCAATGGATCCATCAAGTATGGCGTCAATAATCTTCCGGGTATCTTTAATGGAAATTCTCTTCCCTGTTCCATTCCACCCTGTATTGACCATATAGGCAGTTGTGTTGTGCATTCTCATTTTACGAACCAACTCTTCAGCGTACTTTGTCGGATGGAGGGTTAGAAATGCAGCGCCAAAGCCTGCCGAAAAGGTTGGCTGAGGTGTGGTAACACCCAGTTCAGTTCCGGCCAGCTTTGCAGTAAATCCTGATAAAAAATGATATTCAGTCTGGTCGGGAGTTAATTTCGAAACAGGAGGCATGACCCCGAAAGCATCAGCTGTGAGGAAGATAACCTTTTTTGCATGGCCGGCCTTCGAGACAGGTTTAACGATGTTGTCAATGTGATATATAGGATAAGAAACACGTGTATTTTGTGTCACGGTTGCATCGTTAAAATCAATTTTTCCATCCTGATCCAGTGTAACATTCTCCAGCAGGGCATCCCGCCTGATGGCATGGTATATGTCTGGTTCACTTTCCTTATCGAGATTGATCGTTTTGGCATAACAACCACCTTCAAAATTGAAAAT
This sequence comes from Bacteroidales bacterium, assembly GCA_047920975.1. Classification (GTDB taxonomy): domain Bacteria; phylum Bacteroidota; class Bacteroidia; order Bacteroidales; family JAADJA01; genus JAADJA01. The sequence goes on from JBLRXC010000211.1 coordinate 3,544, forward strand.
GCCGTCATCATCCCATCCATGTTCGTCATCACCAATCAATGCGCGCTTTGGATCCGTTGAAAGCGTTGTTTTCCCGGTTCCGGAAAGCCCAAAGAAAATAGCAGTATCGCCATTTATCCCTACATTAGCCGAGCAATGCATGGCAGCAATGCCTTTCAATGGCAGGAAATAATTCATGATTGAAAATATACCCTTTTTCATTTCACCACCGTACCAACTTCCCCCAATAACAGCGCGACCCTCTGAGAGGTTAAAGATGACAAATACTTCAGAATTCAAAGGGACACCATCGGTTCGCTTCATATTTTTCCAATCCGGGTTAACCGTTTTTGAGGCATTTAGAACGACAAAATCAGGTTTGAAATTTTCAAGTTCTTCCAAAGATGGCCGCAGAAACATGTTCTTCACGAAATGGGCCTGCCAGGCGACCTCCATGATAAACCGGATACATATGCGTGAGTTCTCATTGGCACCGGCATACCCATCTACCACATAAAGTTTCTTGCCTGTTAGTTGTTTAGCCCCAAGCTTGTAGCAGTGCTGCCATACTTCCTGATCAACCGGCTTATTATCTGACCTGTTGGATGGATGTGCCCACCAAACAGTACCCCGGGTTTTCTCATCCATCACAATGTATTTATCTTTGGGAGACCTTCCGGTGAACCTGCCTGTCATCACATTAACAGCACCTAATTCACTAACCTGTCCCCTTTCAAAACCTTCAAGGTCAGGATCTGTTTCATGTTCAAACAACGTGTCATATGAAGGATTGTAAATAATTTCTTTGACACCGGTAATTCCATAGCCTTCAAGATCAGATTTGATCTTATCCATATTTACTGCCATAACAGTTGATTTAGTATTGTGCGGTTATTTTTATTGTTTTTTTCAAAGGCGCAAAAATAGCAAAAAACATATTTTAATATCTGTCTTGAAACTTTCACTACAATATTTTATCACTTCTTTTGCTAATTAAAAAGTTTAATGTAATTTTGCCGCCCGAAAAATAAAGTAAACGGTTAAAAATAAATTGCAGCAAGTATGTATCTAACAGCTGAAAAGAAAAAAGAGGTTTTCAAGTCGTATGGAAAGTCTGAATTTGACTCAGGCTCTTCTGAAGGACAGATCGCATTATTTACCTTTAGAATTAAACATCTGACCGAACACTTAAAAGTCAACAAAAAGGATCACCGAACTGAAAGGTCGTTGGTCTTATTGGTTGGGAAAAGAAGAAAACTGCTTGATTATCTGAAACGGAAAGATATTGAACGGTACAGGTCAATCATCAAAAAATTAGGGCTGAGAAAGTAGATCAAAAAGACTTAAAAGGCAATGAAAATTGCCTTTTTTCGTATAAATCAAGCATATAAATT
>JBLRXC010000212.1:0-4907 GCA_047920975.1 Bacteroidales bacterium
GGCTGCTGGTGATGCGGATGCCAATGGAGTGATAAACGCAACGGATAAGAACAGCTTCTGGATGCTGCAAGCCGGTCAAAAGGGATACAAATCCGCCGATTTTGATCTGAACGGAAAAGTCCAGAATCAGGATAAAAATGATTACTGGAGAATCAATCTGAATGCAAATTGCCAGGTGCCTCAATGAAACCGGATTGATCTTGTTGAAAGGAAAGGAGGTCAATGCTTACAACAAGGCCGGAAACAGATCCGGTGAACTTGAGGTGCATGGCAGGCATCTTCGCAAATACTTTCCAAATTTACCAACCGGCCTTTAGCAATGAAGGTGCGGTTGGTTTTTTTATTTGATTATTTTTGATCAGTGTTTCGGATTTTAAGTTCAAAAATGTTCTCAGTCATTACCCACGAAATAAGATGGTTCTACCCCGGAGAGATACCGGCCGCATTGTACGACTGGCATAAAGGTCTGGATGGTTTATACCAGCAACATGAAACCCGGACAGACCTTTACCTTTTGCTTTCCGGGAATGCAGACCAGGGCATCAAGTACCGGGAGGGCAGAATTGAGGTTAAAAAGAGACTCGCTGACCTTGGATTGGTTCGTACATCCTCTGCCACCGGAAATGCAGAATTATGGAAAAAATGGAGTTTTAAGACAGAGAAGGGTGAACATTCATTTAACCCCGGGTTATTTGATCCTGAGAACTGGATCGGGGTTAGAAAAAAGAGGTACCTGCAACTTTTTGCATTTGATCAGAACAATGAATTAATGCTTCATCCGGGTATTTTTGGAGAGGGTGAAACCGTGATGGTTGAGCTGTCGGATGTTGAGTTCAATGAAAACCATTGGTGGACGCTGGGAATCGAGTTCACCGTTCAGCATAGCGATACGAAAACAAACTCTCATGACCTTGTGAACCGGTTGCTGGCGGATTTTCCGGATCTGAAACTGGATGCTTTGGCATCATTCGGTTATCCGCAGTGGCTGACTGTCCGGTTTAAAACCTGATCATGTGTTGTTCAATATTGCGCAGGCTGTTTATTCCTCTTTTTTAAAAAAACTACTGAAACCTTTACCAATCCTTTGCAGGGTATCAATTCCTTTTTCAATGGTCCGGGAGTCCATGTCCTCATAGCGTTCATTCAGGTAAGATATTTTATGCTGCTGTGGAAAGATGATGATCCGGTTGTTCCTGTCAAAATGATTTTCCAGTTTCCTGATGGTATTGTCGAGCATGCCTGAGTGGGAAATAGAACCTTTCCGGGCAGAAACGAAAATCATCATATCACTCTGTCTTGACTCTTCAGCCAGCATGGGAAAGCTTTCCCAGTAATCAAAGGGCTGAAAGATAACGGGTGAGTTTGTTCCCAGGCTATGCATCCATTTTTCAACAGCCATCTGGGTAGCTGGTGAACAATAGTGTACAATGGAAATACTCAGCTCTTTGGCCAGTTGGTCAATTTTTCCGAGCCAATGTGTGAAACCCTGCTCATGCTCGGCCAAAGGAGGCGACACCAGTATGATCCGTTTGTGTGATACCAGGGGTTGATCCAGATGGCAAATGAATGTTGTTTTGTCAGTGCTGTTTAAAATACTATCCATCCTGTTGCCGATGATCTTTTCAAGCACCCCTGACCGTTGCGGCCAGCCAAGGATGATCAGGTCAGCCATCACTTCCCTGGCAATCCTGGAAATTCCTGATGAAGCACTATGATCAATGGCAGTCATGATGCTAACATGGGTTTCAGCTTCCGCAGCTTCAAGGACTTTTGATTTGACCATAGTCCTTGCTTTCAGGATATTGGCTTCTGCTTCCTCATTGTTGGGAACTACTGTAAGGGTTGTGATGGGATTGGGTGATTTCTTTTCTTTAATTAGGATTGCGAAATCAAGTAATTTTTCAAAATTCATCATGTTAGCAACCGGAAGCAGAATGCGTTCAGCAAGGATTTCATCTGTCTTCTGTTGGTCGAAGGTTTGATCTGTAAGTTCAATGGCTATTTTCCTTGCAGCTTTTTCGGTGACAAAGGAGGCTACCAGGCAGGTGATCAGAACCAGAATGATTGTGCCATTCAGTACATTTTCGTCAAGCAGACCGGCATTGAAACCTACAAGAATCACAGCAATGGTTGCCGCAGCATGGGAACTACTCAATCCAAAGATCACAAGTCCCTGTTGTCGTGAGAAATTAAAAATGATCCGGGTAAGCAATGCCGCAAGCCATTTTCCAAAAAGAGCAACAATGGTTAACGTGCCTGCAATGATCAGGGCATTGTAACCCTTCAGAATAACCCCAATATCTACCAGCATTCCAACACTGATTAGGAAGAAGGGAATGAAAAGGGAACTTCCGATAAATTCAATGCGGTTCATCAATACCGACGACTGCGGAATAAGCCTGTTCAGAACCAGGCCTGAAACAAACGCTCCGATGATGGGCTCAAGTCCGGCATACCATGCCATGAGCGCTGCAATGAATATGATGAGCAGCACAAAGATGTAATGGGAGTGTTTATCGGTTTCCATTTTCCGGAAAAACCATTTCGCAACACGGGGAATAACCACGAACATGATGGTGATGAACATCACGATGGATATGCTGATTTGGATCCAGAATCCGGCATCCATATCACCCTGATTGGTACTTAGGATCAGTGCGAGCATGATCAGAACGGCAGAATCGGTAAAAATTGTTCCACCGACAGTAATGGCTACTTCCTGATTCCTGGATATCCCAAATCTCCTCACTATGGGATAGGCGACCAGCGTATGCGTGCTGAACATACTGGCTATCAGTAAACTTGGCCAAAAACTATAACCGAGTAAATAATAACAAACCGGGAGGCCTATCATCAGAGGGATTGAAAATGTCAGTAAACCAAAGGTCATGCTCTTATTGCGTGTTTTCTTAAACTGATCCAGATCAAGTTCAAGTCCTGCAATGAACATGAGGTAAAGCAATCCAATGGTTGAAAACAGATCCACCGCCGCATTTTGTTCGATGAGCCCAAAGCCGTGCGGCCCGAAAATAACTCCGGACAATATAAGCCCGATGATGCCGGGAATTCTGAGCTTTTTTAACAACAGCGGTGACAAAAGGATGATCAAGAGGATCAGTGTGAACATAAAAACCGGATTATCCAGGTCTTTGTGAAACATATTGATAATAATCCAATTCATCCTTTATCATTTGTAAGGGCTGTTTTATCCCCGGAAAAAATTTGCTTAAAGATAGATAAAAATCGAATGGGACAGGCTGTCTATACGATCAGGCGACTTTCAGATCATCCAGCACGTCTTCTTCAACGCGCAGGTTATCAATGATGAAGGTCTGCCTTTCGGGGGTATTTTTCCCCATATAGAAGGCCATGATCTCTTTGATAGAAGCATCACGATGCAACAAAACCGGGTCAAGGCGTATGTTTTTGCCAATGAAATGTCTGAACTCCCCTGGGGATATCTCTCCAAGACCCTTGAATCTTGTAATTTCCGGTTTTCCTTTGAGGGTCTCAATACCTGCCAACTTTTCCTCTTCATTGTAACAATAGATCGTCTGGTTTTTATCGCGTACCCTGAAGAGGGGTGTTTGAAGAATGTATAAATGGCCGCCCTTCACCAGGTCGGGATAGAATTGCAGGAAAAAGGTGATCAGCAGAAGCCGGATGTGCATACCATCAACATCAGCGTCGGTAGCGATCACAATATTGTTATACCGCAGTGATTCCAGCCCCTCATCCAGATTCAGGGCCGATTGCAACAGATTGAATTCTTCGTTCTGGTAAACTATTTTTTTACTGAGCCCAAAACAATTCAGGGGTTTTCCTTTCAGGCTGAAGACCGCCTGTGTGTTCACATCCCGCGATTTGGTGATGGATCCGCTCGCTGAATCACCTTCGGTGATGAAAATGGTGGAATCGAGTCTTGACTCATGGTTTGTGTTGTAGTGTACTCTGCAATCCCTGAGTTTTTTATTGTGGAGGCTTGCTTTTTTTACACTTTCACGGGCCAGTTTTTTGATTCCGTCAATTTCTTTCCTCTCCTTTTCCGACTGAAGGATTTTTTTATGCAACTCCTCTGCTGTAGCAGGATTCATATGCAAATAATTGTCAAGGTTCCGCTTGACAATATCGGTAATATAATTCCGGATAGTAGCTCCGCCCGGTTCAATGTGTTGTGAACCAAGTTTTGTTTTGGTTTGTGATTCAAAAACCGGCTCCTGAACCTTGATGCTGATGGCTGCCAGGATGGATTGCCGGATATCACCGGTGTCAAAATCTTTATTGTAAAACTCCCGGATGGTTTTGACGATGGCCTCCTTAAATGCTGCCTGATGGGTACCTCCCTGTGTTGTATGTTGCCCGTTCACGAAGGAATAATACTCTTCTCCATATTGACGGGTTGAATGCGTAAAAGCAAACTCAAGGTCACCTTCCTCAATGTGGACGATAGGGTATAGGGTTGGTCCGTTTCCGTTGATGTTTCTCTCAAGCAGATCAAGCAGGCCATTTTTTGCCATATACTTTTCTCCGTTGAAACTGATGGTGAGTCCTTTGTTTAGAAAAGCGTAGTTCCAGAGAAGTTTTTCAACGTACTCGTTGATGTAATGATAATTGCCGAAGATCTCAGGATCCGGTTCAAACATCACCAATGTACCCGGTTTTTCTTCGGAGGTCTCTTCAGGTGATTCGGAAACAAGACGACCCTGTGAAAATTCAACGGTTTTGGCTTTTCCATCCCTTATCGACCGCGTCATGAAATAGGAGGACAATGCATTTACAGCCTTTGATCCAACGCCATTCAACCCTACCGCTTTTTTAAAAACTTTGGAATCGTATTTTGCGCCTGTATTGATCTTGGAAACGCAATCAATCACCTTGCCAAGGGGAATCCCCCGTCCGTAGTCCCA
>JBLRXC010000213.1:0-4826 GCA_047920975.1 Bacteroidales bacterium
GTTGATCACCAGTGGTATATTGAGTTGCAACAATGCCCCGTCGCCGACAGCTACATACAACATTAACATCAAAGGTAACTGGACTAACAATGTATTTCCGACTGGATTTGTTCCGGGCTCCGGCAGGGTTACTTTCAACGGACCAGGTCACCAATACGTATACAGCAGTGAGAACTTTAATATCCTCGAAGCAAATATGGTGGCCGCATTGCGGGTGAACAATGCTGCCTACACAGTAACCTGCAATCAATACGACTGGACGACCGGCGCCATTGATGTGATTGCCGGAACCTTTACGGCATTGGATCTTGCAGATAACGGCCTTTACGGAGCCTACTACCTGAATCCGGGTGGTACAATTAACATTACGAATTCCGGAACCGGCACTTATGTTGATTTAAACGGGGAGTTGCACATATTTGGCGGTAACATGAATGTTACTGGCTCTATTTGTGACTGGGCCTATGCTGGAAATGCCATCATTGAAATGTCAGGAGGTGTACTGGACTTTAAAACCTGTGGAATAGGGATCTACGAATCGGGCTATACGCTTACTTCCAATATTACCGGCGGTGTCATCCGGACAGCTTACGGTTTTTCCGGTAACCGGGCTGACTTTACCCCTTCGGCTGGTAGTTTTGAGTTTTATGGGACAACTGATGTTTACATCTCTCAATCCAACGGAAGCACACTTTATAATGTCAACATTAACAAATTAGCAAAAGGAGCTAAAGTGAACATTCCGGAAATCAAAACTTCAGAAGGCAGAGATGGTTTAATGCTGGCGGGTGGAGGCAAAGCAAACTCAATCACCCAGTGGTCAGACTTTGTCATTACGGGGAACCTTGATATCAACAATGGCACTTTTAGCCTTGGAAGTTATTCGTGTGTGGTTAGCGGTACTACAAATATTTATGGTACTTTGGCGATGACTGATCCATCAAATGACTTTGACTCATACAATATCAATTGGAATTCAGGTTCAAATGACAATGTCACGGCAGGAACTTTCCATGCCAAAAACTGGGCATTTAACGAAGGAACCAATGCTAAACTGGGAACCGGAAATACTGCGTATCTCTATAACCTTTATTATCCGACAGATGATGATGCTGAGTTTGGAAACCTTGTGGCGGTACCGTTCTCAAAATTTATTGATGGGGGTGAAGCAGGCAAGGCGCTTTACCCTGTGAGAGTTGCGGGTGATTTTACTGTTCAGGGTACATCCTGGTCTTTTATGAATGCTGCAACCGATCTGATCGTTGCAGGCAATTCAGATATCCAGGCAGGCAGTACCATCTATTTCACAAACGGTGCTGACTGTATTACATCCGGGACTTTAACGCTGTCGGGTACAATGGAGCTATCTAATGGTTCAAGTGTTATGATTCATGGCGGAATATCGTTCCCAACCGGTGGTACGCTGAATATTAGTGATGCAAGCTTTGTTTGTTATCATCCTTTCATTGGTGGCAGCGGCTGGACGGTTTACAGCGGTGCTTTGAACATGTCTTCGGGTCTGTTTGAGTTAACGAATAATCTTCCCTTCTTTGGCTCTACTGCTTCCATTAATGTTAGTGGAGGCATCCTGCGCACAGGTGGTGGAATTGGTGCTGCCTCTTCAGGAATTTTTCAACCCACCGGAGGAACAGTTGAATTATGCGCGGGAACAGAACCATATACGGCTATATCTTGCAGCCCTCCTAATCACTTTCATGACCTGCTGATCAATAGAGGAACTTATGAATCATTCAATCAAGTTTCTGATCCTATTGATGTGAAAAATAATTTAACCATTCAAACCGGTTCATTTAAATTACATAATCTGGGTGGTGATCTTTACATTGGAGGAGATTGGTACAACAATGTGGGTTATTCAGGATTTAATCCTTATGGTAACGCTGTAATTTTCGAAAGTACCGGTGATGTCCAGGATGTATGGGGGAACACAAGCTTTTACAATGTGACCCACAATTACACCTCTGCCATGAACTACCTTCGTTTCCAGGATGCCAATACCATCCAGAACGATCTTGTGCTGAATCATTTCTGCTGGGCCTATGATCAGCTTGATATCATCGGTATCCTGAATATCAACAACCCGGCTTCCAAATTCACCGCCAATGGAGCCGTTGCTGTTGCTACAATTGGTACCCTTGATCAGGGAGGAACCATCATTTGTAACGGTGGCGCTACTATTCAGGTGAACGATCTGCTGGAGGGCGGATTGTATGGAAATATCACCCTTCAGAGTGGCACTTTCAATATATACCAGGATAATCAGTTTATCGACCTTAATGCCAACCTGACCATTGAATCCGGTGTGATGAATATCTACGGGTCATATGGTGGGTCAAGCATATGGCCATATACCAACAATGCATCCATTACAATGAGTGGTGGTGTTCTGGATATAAAGGAACTGGGAGTGTATGTCAGTCCAAGCTATGTCCTTGCTGTGAATATCACGGGCGGCACCATCAGGACAGTTGGTGAGTTTGATGTGGTCCGTACTGACTTCACCCCGGCTGGCGGCACGATTGAACTCTATGGAGGCAATGATGCCTGGGTCAGAACAGCAGGCGGTTCTCACTTTTATAATTTGTTGATCAATAAGTCCGGTGGAGCCAAGGGTTTTGTAAAAGATAAGGGTGGGGTTGATTCAGATATGGCTGATCTGCAAAAAGAGATGACTTCTCTGGGCGGGATACAGGATGCTGTGCCGGGCAAGCGGCCGGTAACCCCGGAGCTTTTATCGGAAGCAAACCAGGTTCATAACGCCAATGTATTAAAGATAAACAATACTACCACGGTAAATGCGGGTACCTTTTTCCTCACACAATACCCGGTAACATGTATGGGAAACATTGCTGTCAATTCAGGGGGAACATTAAAGCTTTCTGAGAATTCATTGCTCGCCATAGAAGCCGGCAAGAGCCTCACCATCAACAGTGGGGGCATCCTTGATGTAGACGGGACAAACACAGGTCCGGCAACCTTTACCCATTACTCAGGTAATTATGCTTTAAATGTTGAGAGTGGAGGCACCATTGGAGCAGTTTATGGTATCTTTGAATACATGAACACCAGCGGGGTCAATGTTAAGTCGGGCGCTCTGGTGGATCCGCTGAAGCCTTTCAACCATTGCACATTCCGGCTGGGTCAGTCGGGAGGGCGTTTGCTTACCATCAATAACAACGAGACCTTCTCCGTTGAAAGTGCGATCTTCCCGACCAATACCTGGGGAGGCTCCTATAATGTCTACAAATCAGTCAATGCAGGCACAGTCTCATTTGTCACGGCAACCGGTGGATTTGCCGGGGAAAGCTACGATTATGACCCATATAACCGTATTCACTGGGTGAACCGCCAGCTTTCGCTGAAGGCTTACCTTGAGGGTCCATTCAGTGGCGGTGGGATGAGCACCACGCTCAACCCTGTGTTGCCACTGTCGCATCCTTTCAGTCCTGCGCTGCCTTATTTTGGTAATGCAATGCCCGACTGGTATTACACAGGTGCAGGAAGTGTTGCAGCAATTCCCAATGCAGACATTGTTGACTGGGTACTTATTGATGTGCGGGATGCTGTTGATGCGGCGTCAGCCACTCCGGCAACCTCGATTGCAAGATTTCCTGCATTCATTGCGTCAAATGGAGCCATCACCGATCTGACGGGTGGTTCTAAACCCGAACTGGCCAACAGCATCACCCATAACCTTTTCGTAGGAATTTACCACCGGAATCACGTTGGTATTATGAACGCAACACCGATTCCGTATGCATCAGGGGTTTACGATTACGACTTCAGCACCGGTTCAGCCCAGGTTTATGGAGGCACCAATGCCCACAAACAACTTTCAACCGGAGCATGGGGCATGATGAGTGGTGACGGAGACGGCAGCGGAACGGTTCAGACAGCAGATAAGACCAATGTCTGGATGATCCAGGCCGGAACGGCAGGTTACAAGGCAGGCGATTACAACATGAACCGCCAGGTGAGCAACCCGGATAAGGATGATAAGTGGCTTCCCAACTTAGGTAAAGGCTCTTATATACCTGAATAACCCTCTTCGCAAATACTGACCGCAAGACTCCTGTTGATTGCAGGGGTCTTTTTTTATACCCTGGCCTTTGCGTGCCGATGGACTCTTCATCTTGTGAATAGAATTGTTTGCCGGGTTTCATGGATTGAATCTGGAACAACTTTACGGTTACTGCATTTTACTGTATGATTGACTAAGATGGTTTCCGATAATAATTATTGAAATATTGTTATATATAGATTAAAAATTACATATGAAATTTTTTGCATTATTTAATAATATCATTTATTTTTACCGGCTGTTTTGCAGGAATCTATGCTTAAGATGTTGTAAAAGAGTGTTTTAATGGCGCCTTGTCAATTTTATACGCTTCATTTTCAGATGATTTTCAATCCAAAGCCAGGATTTAATATAATGATTAAATCAATGCTGTTTGGTAATATTTGGGATGTTAGATTTCACAGTTGCAGTCTTAAATCATACAATACCAATTACAAACATTTATTAAATAAAAATTAACATGAGAAAAAGAAATTTACTAATCACGTTAATAATCGGCATTTCGAGCCTGATTATGTTTTCAGTTACGCTAGCTCAACCTGGAGGGTTTCAATTGATTCAGCATGAAACAGGCCTGCGTCAGGATGTTTCAACCGCTTTGCACTTTTTCGATGAAAAAGATGCGGTAACCCGTTTTCGGGATGTGCAATTGAACAGCAATATTAAATCATGGTCTGCAGTACAGGAGGGAAATGAGATCACCTTAAATCTTTTTCCGGACACC
>JBLRXC010000214.1:0-4796 GCA_047920975.1 Bacteroidales bacterium
CAAAACCTGCTTCTGGTTCACAAAAACAGAATCAGAGAAGAAAATCGTGTCGGGAATCTTATCAGGAATATCACGAACATTCACTACCTGCAATGGTTCGTCAATTTTGTCACATGAAAAAAAGAGCACCAAAAAAAGTGGAATCGTTAAAATAACTTTAGAAAAATACACTTTGGTTTTCATACTTAAAAGGAACTAGTGATAGACAATGTGAAACCTGTAAAAGATGGTACATACCGGCAAACGCCTCCGATACAGATCAGCCCTTCGCGTTGCCGGGCATAACTGATGGCGATCCTGTTGGTGGTTTCATTGTAACCCATTGCAAACCCGTAATAATGCAATTGTTTATCCTCTTGAGGATGGCCGTAATTCCATTCGTCTGTTACACTGAAAAACCAGTGGGGTGAAACTGTATATTCCAAACCACCTCCCACCCAGTTTCCTTCGTCTTCTTTGGTCCACAATCCCTGCAGTTCAGCCCGGATGGCGTGTTTGCTGTTAAATTTATAACTAAAATCAATAACTCCGATCCGGGCATAGACCATCTTCTCGTCATCGAATATATCATCCTCAATCACATGGAGGTTGTATGTCTGATTATAGTAAGCTGCTTTGACTCTTATTTTTTTCCCTATCCTGCGTTCGAGCAAAAAATTCAGGTCACGGTAATAGGGAATGTCCCCGATAGACAAAAATGTTGCTTTATATCCGTCTGTACCTATTGAATCCAATGGGATTTCCGGCGACAACTGCTCCTTTTTGATGGAATTGACCAGCGAGTAGTTTGCAGTGATGTTGGTTCCGTATTTCCCGCCCAGTTTTGTATTTTTCGGAATGGTATAAATGATCTGACCCTGAAATCCTGCCTCTCCATTGGCTTTTGTAGCATAGGGATAGAATGTTGACAGGCTGTAAGGATGCTCCTTCGACATGGCCGGAAGGTAGTTTATATCCAGCATCGGGGGACTTCCGGTCTCATTACGGCTTGATTTATAACTCATATTGTCGATCCATTTTGCACCAAGGATAAAACCAAACCCTTTGGTTGAATAGGATAACGTTGAATAAATGGCTTGTCCGTTTTTGTAGATAAAGTTATTGGTGGCGTTCGGATCACTGCCCTTCTGCGCATATTCAGCATAAAAATTAAAACCACCGCGTGCCAGGTTCATTCTGGCAGCCCAACTTCCGACATTGACAGGTAAACGGTACTGATAGGTTGTCTGTGTGATCCAGTTAATGGTATCTCCTGCCGGGGTAACTTCCATCCAGGCCGAATCTCTGGCGAAGGTTTTGTTCTCGGCTTTTTCGTACCTGCTGACAAAACTACCCCCGAAAGTTAGTTTGGTTTTGGATGCTGACAATGATTCAAACACATCGTTCAGAAAAATTTCACCGTCGGTACCCCTGACAATACCTCTGTTATCCGTCTTATAAGGTTCCCAGAAATACCGTTGCACACCGGTCAGCCCTTTGATGGAAATGCCCTTTACAGGAGTAATTTTCGCATGGAACCCGTAAATGTTATTGTCGTACCCCAGGGTCCACTCTTCCCAGCTGCGAAGAATCAGACCGCTTCCGAACTGTTCGTAAAAATGTCCGGCGGTCATTTCAAGGATTCCCAGTTTATAACCGGCAAACCAGTACGGAACACCTATGCCCTCGTAGCGGGCATCGTACCCGGTCATCGGATTGAGAAATCCTTCAAACCGCATCCCTGCATTGAAGTTGTTGTTCGAATAAAGGACATTGGCAAAGCCGTTCATGCCGAATTTTTTAAAATTCAATGTTGAATCGGTAATGCCCAATTTCTCATCCTCGCTGTAAATCTGGGCATCAACATGAACGTTTCCCGTCACCTGTCCACCGGTCAGAAAGCCTTGAGATGCAGATATGAAAGGAAAACAGAGAATCAACAGGAGGAGGCTGGCCCACAGATTTAAATTGTGATGCATCTTATAATTTCTTCAGGAGAACAGGTTATTATTCAATGGATTCACCTTTCATGAGTTTTTTCACCACATCGATGTATTTCAATTCATCCCCATCGAGGTAACCCACATGTTGCCATGCAATATTTCCTTCACCGTCAAGGATATAGGTATGGGGGGGAATATTGACATTCATCGCCCTTTTCAGGTCACCGTTCTCATCCAGGTAAACATCAAACTCCCAGCCTTTTCCATCCACAAGCGGTTTGACACTCCGGCTTGAGCGGACATTGTCAATCGAAACAGCCACCATCCTGACGCCGGTTTCTTCAAGCCATTCATCATAAATATCATTGATGGCATCGTGCTCTTTGATGCAGGGTTTGCACCAGGTGGCCCAGAAAGTGAGAATGATCGGCTTTCCATCGTTTGACAATGTACCTATATTGAATGAGGAACCGTCAAGGGATTTAACATTGACGGATGGAAGTTTCCCCGAAGCAACCGGATTGTCCTGACCTGCTGCCGTCCATGTTGCTGCAATGAACAATGACAACACAATAAAATATTTCATAATGAGATGCATATAATACACTAATAAAAACTAAAATTGACCCGTCAAAATTACATTATTTCATCATTCACAAATGAAAAGTTTTCAATGTGCGTGACATACTACAACTCCCTGGGATTTCGACATACTGCCAATGCTACCAGCAACTTGCAAACAGTAACACTCTCCGGCCTAAGATCTTAGCCCCACTTTATACTTCCCACTTTGATTATTTGGCATTTGTACTTTCATCACCGCCTCACAAACCACACCTGCCCCGCCACCCTGCCGTTGCTTTTGATCACGGCTATGTAAAGGCCGCTCTGCCACTGCTCTATGCTGAGCTTTGTCTTTTGCTGGCCTTTGTAAACCTTCTCGCTGTGAACCCGCTGGCCGAAGAGGTTGTAGCACTCCAGGAGCATGTTGTTGTGGTGCTCGGTGTTTTGGAATGCCAGTGTGATCCCCGTTTCGGCGGGGTTGGGGTAGGCTGTGAGTGGTATCTGAGCGATGGTGGCATAGTACTGCTGCGGTGAGGGAACTTCCTCTGTGCCTGTCCATACCATGCAGCTTGTAAGGTCTATGATGCCCGACTGTATTGGCGTAGGGCACAGGCTGTCGTAAACATATGGCGTGTTGTCAAAAGGTACCGACTCCAGGTTCTCGTCTATCTTGTATAGGTAGATGTCCTGGTCGTTATTGGGTTTTTTAATAGATGATGCAACAACAAAATTACCATCGAAAGCCTTTATAATTGATGGACTTGTAAAACAATTTGGACGAGATTGAAAATTAAACAGGTTACCGGCGGTATCAATTATAAATTCACCTATTGGGTTATCGGATGATAATGGTCCAAAAAAGACTGCAGCTATATAGAGAGAATCATTAGTTTTTTCTATATTCCTAATAAAATTTCTTTTGTTATCAGGACTTATTTGATCATTTGTTATTTGATTATACCAAAGTTCTTGACCATTAATATGATAACCCATTATCAATGAAAAAACCTTTTGACTATCAAAACGTCTTTTTCCCACTCCAAGAATAATAGTATCATTCACTGGAATAGAAGAATACGCATTGCCAAATACGGAGTCCAAAGGTGCAAACGGCAGTATCCATTTTTCATTGAACAGGCTGTCAATTCCAATGAAGAGAGGCCGCAGAAAAACATGGTTGGTATCGGTTGGATAGGGCCAGTAGCAAGAGCCTGAGATAAAATATTCATTGTTCAACTCCAATAGATGCCTTGCAGATGGCTGTGCTATCCAGGGATGATCCTCTTTGGCAGCATATTGCTGCTTCCACAGGTATTCCCCTTCTGTGTCAAGACAAACAAGGTAAACCTGTGCCTTAAGATCATTTGTAAGGTAACCGCACAACAATATAAGTTCACCACTTTCATTTATTATGATGTCACGCGGACTACCTGAATTTAACTGATCATCAGCAAGAATTTTACACCATAGATTTTCGCCACAGGGATCAAATTTTGCAACAAACGGCCAGCTTTTCCCAACCATTTTTGTCCCAAAAACATAAATATTTCCATCCGAATCAACTACACTTGCTCTGCATCCCATCTGATAGGAATTGTGTTGAAGCGTTTTATCCCATAAAATCTCTCCGTTTATATTTGTTTTAATCTGCCATCCATACCAATTACCGGAACTCTGGAAACCTCCATCAACAATATACCCTTTATCATAATATTCTAAAACATCCTCCGCTTGTTCATATCTTCCATTGATGCCGATATATGCATCCCACTTCTGTTCCTGTGCAAAAATGGTGGGATAAAACAGGACCAAAACGGTGATCAAATTAATGAGTTTTTTCATTTTTATTTATTTTCTGGTAAACCGGAGGGAGCCGGGGATATGTCCCCGGTCTCCTTAGGGTTTATCGTGCTTTATTGTGTCTTTGTGAATTTAACCGATTCAACCGGTTTTCCGTTGAGTTTGAGTGTTACAATGTGCGCGCCGGGCTTCCAGTGCCGCGTATCAACGGTTACCTCGTCCCTGGTGTTGATGGCCTGCATGCTGTGTACCGGTTTGCCGCTTATGTCGGTTATCTCTATCAATATGTTGCCGCCGGTTTCAAGCTCATACTCCACAATCATGAAGTCTTTTGCCGGATTGGGCTTCACTTTGAGCATTTGCGGTTTGCGGGTTTTATCAACCCCCGGCTGCGAACCCGAAGCCCCGGCCGATTTCAGATAGTCGGGCATGATCACAGGCTCCTCATACTGCACCTCTCCCAATGCAATGAGCATGTTCGTTGCATACATAGCGGCATGATAAGGCTCG
>JBLRXC010000215.1:0-4706 GCA_047920975.1 Bacteroidales bacterium
CGGCCGCTTCTGAAATCATCCACGATCTGGTCAACAATATGAACACTTGACGGAGGATGGCACATCCTGACATCCCTGTTCAGAATAGCCCTGTTGCGCTGGAAGATGCGCTCGGCTCCCTGTGAAAAATACTTCACCTTGTCGTTCCGGTCCACAAAAGTCATGTCAACCGGCAATGTGTTTAATATGGACAATAGTTCTTCATTGGTGAAGCTTCCGCTTGGCAACTGGATCTGTTCTGACTCCTTCTTAACCATTCTGGTAAGGTCTATACCAAACGGTTTCCACTCCTCCTGCGGGTCATACAGGCAATAGCCGATTTCATTTGTCTGCTGTGCGATCTCATACCAGTCGCTGTCGGTCAGCTTATCCATTGACATCGGAAACAGGATCTCCTCCTCTTTCATGATCATGTCAGCAATACCTGTAGTTGCAGGTTTCAGTACCATATCCCGGATCAAGGCGGCCTCGTCGCGACTTATTTCACCTTCCACCGACAGCGATTCAATGGCATTCCTGAGCTTTTCCCTCACCTCGTCATGTTTACCCCACATCACCTTGGGTGGTCCGGTAATACCGATTTTTTCAAGAAAAGGGAACAACAGGTTCTCTTTTCTCTGGTAGTGTTTATCCACATCCATCAGGTTGTTGAATTGCTGACGCAATTTAATCAGGATTTCACCGGTCTCTCTGTCCGAACCGGCTTTTTCAATCTCTTTGTAAAGTGTTTCACATGCTCCGATCACCTTCTGCAGTTCCCGGTTCTCATGGATAAATACATCAACGGGATGTCCGGGTGGAATTTCACTTGCCCCCGACTGGTCAATGTGTCCCTCCAGTGCTTGTGTATGGAGATCACAAAACTTCAGGACCTCTTCGTCTGTTAAAACCCCATCAGAGATAAGTTCCTGTTCAACTTCCACTACCTCTCCGTAAGGGATTTTCTGCATCAACCTGATCAACTGCTCCCGCACTGCATCCGGAGCTTCACCCTGATGGATCTGCAGGATCATGTGCTTCAGCAGCTCTTTTCTTTTTTCTGAATTATTGATTAACTCGCTCATTTTAAACCTTTTTATATTTTTTATAAATTTTCTTGTCAATAAGGTGCATTATGCCCAGATACGGGTGCTCCACCATCATCCGGGGTCCGGCAAACCGCATCACCTCCCTGATCTTCTCCCGCATATCCGGCTTATAGCAGTGCACAGGGCAATGAACACAAACCGGCTTCCCATCTCCGAACTGACACTTCTCTGTTCTTTGCCGGGAGTAAATTACCAAAGCAGAGCAACTGGCACACAATCCATTTTCCTGTTTGTGCCTGTCCCGGCAAAACATGCCGATCATCACCTCAACTGTTCGCTGTTCACGTCTAATCCGCCTGTTCATTTTACAAGTCTATGAATTCAATGCCTGATGGAACTTCCATCCGTAACCTGCTAATCACTTTTGATCATGGTCAGCAACATTTTAAACTTTTCTGTGGCATGCACAGCATGCGGAATATTGGCCGGCATGATGATGGATTCACCGGCACTTACCGGGTAGGGTTTTCTGTCAATCACAATTTCCGCTTTCCCCTCCAGTACCTGGATCAGTGCATCAAACGGCGCTGAATGTTCGCTCAGTTTCTGGTCTTTGTCGAAAGCAAACAGGGAAACATTGCCTTTGTCCTTTTGTAAAACCCTTTTACTGACGATCCCTTCGGCAGAATACTCAACTTTTTGTACAAAATTCATGACCATTGAATGTCCAAACTCTTTTGATTCCATAATGATATTTTTAAATGTTAATATTCAGTTCTTACACAAGCTGTTCGATTTTCGAGCCTGAGCTCATGGTTTACAGTTCTCAGTTCTCCGAACAACAATTTAACAATATAGCAATTTAGCAATTCAACAATTTGCCCATTTCTTGCACTGAGCGAAGCCGAAGTGCCAAATGAAAACTGCCCTTTCCCATTAAATCCATCTCTCCCCCATCACATCCCCCTGCACACCGATCACAACCTCTTTCAGCGGCACTTTCCGGTCGGCTTGCTGTGCAGCTGTCTGGGCCATTTGCACCAGGCCGCCACAACAGGGAACTTCCATTCTCAACACCGTCATTGTATTGATGTTTGAATCGTTGATCATGGAGGTCAGCTTTGATACATAGCTTTCCAGATTTGAATCAAGTTTCGGACAGGCGATGGCCAGGGTCTTACCCTTGAGGTATTTCCTGTGAAAATCACCCATGGCAAAAGGCACACAATCGGCGGTAAGGATCAAATCCGCATTCCTGAAATAATTGGCCTGTGGATTCAGCAAGTGCAACTGTACGGGCCATTGCCTCAATTCCGAAGGAATTTCTCCGGCCGGAGTACTTCCAGCCTGGTCAACCTGATCCTGATCAACGTTGAACTCTCTTGCCATTGATCCCGGACATCCACCTGCAGGTCCGGAGTGCGGGATTCCCAATTTCGAGTCTTTCCCGAACAATTCTTCTACGATCTCTTTCATATTGCTGTTTTTAGTTTTAAATTCTGTCAGGTCCAAATCATAATTTACCTCATCCAGGTAATCCAGCGCCTGCTGCAGGAAAACATGCTCGCCATGATCTTTCAGATGGCGCAGGTGTGCCAGGATTGTGTTATCTCCTTTTTCCGCCATTATTTCCATCACCTTGCGCTCATCATAAGGTTGAGCCTCACGCATTTCAATGGTGAGGGCGCCTTCCGGACAATGGCCAAGGCAGGCTCCCAGTCCGTCGCAGAAAAGATCACTGATCAGGCGTGCTTTTCCGTCAATGATCTGCAAAGCGCCTTCGTGGCACTCGGGCACACATAGTCCGCAGCCGTTGCATTTTTCCTCATCAATGACAACTATTTCCCGCTTCATACTTCAATATTTATGTTAAAATCATTCAGCTTTTTTTCCATTAGATAAATTCTGAAATCACCTGTGAACCTGTGGGGAAAATTCCCGAAGATGCAGACATCAAAATAGCAATTGCTGCATGTAACAGCACACTCAAACTGACTTAGCTCGCCTTCAATTACCTGGTAAATATCGAGCAAAGAGACTGTTGCAGCATCCTGTTTTAATGTGAAACCGCCGTTTGGGCCTCTCACCGAATCAAGAAAATTGTGACGCACAAGGATGTGTAGGATCTTAGCCAGGTGATTTTTTGAGAATTTGGTAACCTCGGCGAGTTTGCGGGCATTCATGCCGTTCTTTGACCGCGCGATCAGTGCCAGACTATGAATCGCGATGGTTGCTGCTTCTGATATGTTGACAAATGCGCTCAAAACTTTAAACCTATATTTAAGTATTTCAATGCGCAAATGTACTCATTATTTTTTATAAACAAGAAAATACGTATTTTTTTTTTTTTGAATTAAATTCAGAAGAGAAGGAATCAACTCTCAGTTCGACGTTTTGAAGTTCGATGTTCGATGTGAGGGTTCACAGTTTCAGTTCACGGATCTCAGAAGTCGCTTTATCCGGTACGGCGCAATCTCTCTCTTCCTGAAAGTCGTGTTACAACATTTCAAACTGGCTTATGACTAAATTCTATTCCTGGTCTTTCACGCAACGAACGGAAAATCCATAACCTTTCATTTGGACGTCACTAACTACTACTGCATAGATACCGAACAAACACTGAAACCACGAGCTGTTTGACCCAAACCCAACTTCAGTAGCTGTCCACCAATAGCCTAAACTACCAAGGCTGTAAAAATCATCCTGAATGCCATAGTAACCACCTGGAAGTCCTGAGAAACCATAGTCATCGGTACCATGACCCAGATTGAGTGGCCCATCTTCCCACCTGGGATGTTCAACGGTATTGCAATCACCCCCTAATGGTGAGTTGACCTGACGGCACGATTTTAACTTGTTGCCATATGGAGAAGTGGTGCCCCATGTTAAATCTGTCAGGATATTCCATTCACTGTTTGTTGGCACATGCCATCCTTCCGGACAAAGGCCATTTGTGTCGTCAACAGCATACCAGTTGTAGAGTGCGCCATAAGAGTCTTTCAAGGTACTGTCGTGGTCATACCAATTGTAAGCGCCGGTTGTCACTATTTCTTTTGCACTATTTGCATCGATGTAAATTATCGGTTCACCATTCCTGTAGGTGGTCGTCTTGAGGTTTTCCTTCATCCAGCATTGTTCGCCGATAAGGACAGTATTGTATGTATTGCCATCCATGTCAGTCACTGTGGGAACTCCGGGACAGCGAATGCCCTCAATTATGTGAAATAAATAATCCTGGTCGCCATCTGGATCATCCGTCAATTCGTCGCTACCTAAAGTGAAGGCTGGGGTGCCGGCATACCCTGCGTATCTCAAAAGATCACCCTGTGAGAAGTTAAATCCACCCGCGATGTTTTGTGTTTTCAATACGGATTGAGAAAAGTTAGAACCGGAATAGATCAATGCGGGATGTCCTTGTGTATTGCCTCCTGAACGGATCATTTTTATGGATCTTGTCACTCCATTGAAGGAGACGGACAGCAGGTAAAACTTATCATTTCCGGGGTAAAAATCAAACAGGTGTGTGCCCGGTTCAAATGTGATTGTTTTATGTACAATTCGCTGGCCCAGTGTGTTGCGGATCAGTAACTCAGCATCTCCTTTTTCTGCAACATGAACCGTAACAGTAGTCATTTCCGTAAATGGGTTTGGAGTGTTCTGACGAACAAATAAAACACG
>JBLRXC010000216.1:0-4690 GCA_047920975.1 Bacteroidales bacterium
CACTGAAGTTGTGGGATATTTACAACAATTCATCCACTGCTTATACTGAATTTGTGGTGGCACCGTCAGGTGAGATCGCTATGAGCACATTGTTAAACTACCCAAATCCCTTTAAGACATCAACAACATTCTCATTTGAGCACAATCAGCCTGAACAACCGCTCAGGATAGAAATCCAGATATTCGGAATGAACGGACAACTGGTTAAAACCATCAGGGATATTTATGAGACAGAGGGGTATAAATACAAATCCAAAGCATGGGATGGAACAGCAGATGATGGCTCAAAGCTCCAGGGGATGTATGTTTACAGACTGATGCTTATGAATGTAAACGGAAGTATCGCTCAGGAAACAAACAAATTGGTTATTATAAAATGATGAAACATATTTTACACATTCTCTTTTCCTGTTTTCTTTCCTGGGTCGCGATACCTTCATTAACCCAAACCTTAACGTTTGCTGAACAACTGAATTGGAGAGGGATTGTGCGGGAGGATTTCCCAAACGGACACTACCATGAATACATTTATTTCGATAATGCCCTGATTGATACGGAATCAGCATTGCCCATGGTTTCCCATGAGATAGTCTCAATGCAGGGACTATTTCAGGCTACACTTACAGAGGCTGAATTTATTAAATGTACCCCTGAAGAGGCTGAAATCGTCAGTCGAAATGAAAATATCGGTTCAGAAATATCATTCTTTTGGAATACCTACACCTATCGAAAAAATCCATCGGCTGTGGTAACTTTTCTGCCATTCAGAAAGAACCAGGAAACAGGATCAATTGAAAAAGTATACAAGTATATACTGATTATTGAAAAGACTAAGGCATTGAGCAAACAAGGTCTGGAAACAAAGAAAGAATATGCTGAAAACTCTGTATTGAGTGAAGGTCAATGGTATAAATTTAAGGTAGAAGAGACCGGTATTTATAAACTTACTTACAATGATCTTGCTCAAGCGGGATTGGAGATGGCTTCCATTGATCCCCAAAAATTGCGATTGTTTGGAAATGCAGGATATATGCTTCCCGAACCCAATCATATACCACGACCTGATGATCTGCTGGAAAATGCAATCTTTGTTTCGGGAGAAGAGGACGGATCATTTGACCCGGAAGATTACATTCTTTTTTATGGCCTGAGTCCTCACAGGGTTCATGAAGTTTTGGGATTTCTGACCCTTCAGATTCATCTGTATGATGATTTCAACTATTACTACCTCACTGTTGGGCAGGAACCGGGTAAACGCATTGAAACGGAGCCATCTGTTCCAAATTCTCCAACACATATCGTCAACCGGTTCCATGATTATCAATTTTTTGAAGAGGAAAACCTTAGTCTGATCCAATCAGGAAAAAGCTGGTATTCACATGCATTTGGGGATGTGCTTACCCGCACCTATCCGTTTGAGTTTCCGGATATCGTTGCCGGGGAACCAGTCATTATTAAATTTGGGGCTGCCAACAGAACTTTTGTAAACGATCATATGGTCATGCATGTGAATGATGAATTGTCCGACACCACCGTTCTGACTTCGATAAATATCAATTCTACCAAATTTGCGCATCACCGGAAAAAGACGCTGAGTTATCTGACAACCACTCCCGTGATCGATATCACTGTTGAGTATATCCCGGCCTCTCCATCTTCAAATCTTTGGCTTGACTATATCTATATCAATGCAATTTCTGAGTTAAAACTTACATCCGGACAGCGCTCTTTCAGGTACCTGCACTCGGTCGGAGACGGAGCCATCTCTTCATTCATCATTTCAAACACTTCAGAAGATGCTATCGTATGGGATGTTACCGACTATTTGGCTCCAAAAAATATAGAAGTCTCATTTTCAGGCGATCAAACCAGTTTTATCTGCCCAACAAGTTACCTGAGAGAGTTCATTGTATTCGACGGATCATGGTTTTATCAGCCAATCTTCGACGGACAGGTCCAGAACCAAAACCTCCACGGAACTGACCCAGTGGATTACGTTCTTATTACACACCCGCTCTTTATGGAAGAGGCGCAGCGGCTGAAACAATTGCACGAATCCCGGAATCATTTCAGTGTTCTGCTCACAACACCGGCTGAAGTCTACAATGAGTTCAGTTCCGGAAAACAAGATCCCACAGCAATCAGGGATTTGATGAAAATGTTTTACGACCGCAGTGAAGGAACCAGGCCCAGGTTTCTCCTTCTGTTTGGTAACGGATCCTATGACCCAAAAGACCGGATAGATCACAACACCAATTATATCGCAACATTCCAGACAGAAGAATCACTCCTGACAGCCTCAAGCTACGTGGTTGATGATTATTTTGGAATGCTTGATGATGATGAAGGGAACGATGCCATTGGATATCTTGATATAGGGATTGGAAGGTTTCCTGTCAGCACACCTGAGGAAGGAAAAATAATAGTTGATAAAATCCAAACCTACCTTGAGCCGGGCGAACCACAATTCGGTAAATGGAGAACAGAAATATGCCTGATTGCTGATGATGAGGATGGGAACCTTCATCTTATCCAGGCAGATAGCCTTGCGAGTCAGTTTGGTTTTATCCCTCACAGCTATAATCTCAATAAAATTTATCTCGATGCATACCCACAGACAAGCACACCATCAGGGGACCGTTATCCTGATGTCAATAGAAAGATAAAGGAACAGGTCGACAGGGGTGCACTGATTGTCAATTATGTCGGTCATGGAGGGACGGGAGGATGGGCACATGAGCGCATACTGCAGCAAACGGATATGATGAACTGGAAGAACAGTCCCAGACTACCTGTCTTTATCACAGCTACTTGTGAATTCAGCAGGTTTGATGAACCGGAGATTACTTCCGGAGGGGAACTTGTTATTTTGAATCCTGATGGTGGAGGGATTGCACTTTTCACAACCACCAGGCTGGCTTATGCACAGGCCAATTTCAGGCTCAATGAGCGGGTCTATGCACATGCATTTCCTGAGAACAGTGACCAACCATTTTTGGGCGAGATCATCCGCGAATCAAAACCGCCAGGACAATGGTCAACGAGGAATTTTGTATTGCTCGGTGATCCGGGAGTGAGGATGGCATATCCGAAATATAGTGTTACAACCAATGCTATCAATGGAAATCCAACCAATTCAGTGAAAGCAGACACCTTACGGGCACTGCAAAAAGTTGAAATAACAGGAGAAATCACAGATGCTAACGGGACGCTTGTTACAGATTTCAACGGCTTTATATACCCCGTATTGTATGATAAACCAACCGTTTATAATACCTTTGGAAATGACCCGGGAAGTTTTCCTGTGGCGTATACAAACCAGGATAAAATTATCTGGCAGGGAATTTCCACGGTTGAAAATGGTAAGTTCTCCTTTTCATTGGTGATCCCTAAGGACATTGGAGCCCAATTTGGGAATGGTAAGATCAGCTATTATGCCTGCTCTGAAACCAGCGATGGGATTGGATTTTTCAACCAGTTTATCATTGGAGGGGTTGATGAAAACGCCACTCCGGATAATTCCGGTCCGGAAATTAAACTTTTCATCAATGACCTGAATTTCATTTCAGGAGATATGACACATGAAAATCCTGTCCTGCTGGCATTCCTGAATGATGAGAGTGGCATCAATCTATCTGACGGTGCTATAGGTCGAAATATCACGTGCAGTTTAAATGACGATTACTCAAACGTGATGATCCTTGATGATTATTTTGAACCTGGCATTGACACTTACCAGAGCGGCTCCATTACCTTCCCGTTCAGTAACCTGCCTGATGGATACTATACCCTGAAGTTAAAAGCATGGGATGCCTACGGTAACCCCGGCGAAGAATCGATTGACTTTGTCATTGATCATTCCGGATCATTGCAGATGAAACAATTAATAAATTTTCCCAATCCTTTCAGGGAGCTTACTACTTTTGCATTCAGGCATACCAGGCCAGGAGAGATGCTGACCATTGACATCGATATTTTTGATTTAACCGGCCACCTGGTAGTGTCACACAGTACCCAGGTTCAATCCTCCAACATATTCACACCTTTCCTGGTGTGGGACATCAAAAATAACAGGGATTTTGCGATCGAAAGCGGAATCTACATTTACCAGGTCACTGTTACGGATGAAGCTGGTCATAAGGCCAGACAACACCAAAAACTGGTTATCCAGTAATAAATGGTTTAAGCGATAACTGAAGTGTTGTCGGTCAAGACAAACCTGGCTCGTTTATTTCGTGAAGTTTAAAGGCCTGTAAGCCGCGTTGTCAATATCTTTTATAGATTTTATCTCACGCGGTGGTTTGAGATACTTAGCCAAAAAGGTATATATTTTTATCCTCGTCTCTCTGGCAGTTCGAGTATCCAACCGGTCGAACGAATGCCCGCCTGGAAGATCCTGGAATATTTCATAGGAAAAAACCTTTCCTTCTGCTTTTAACGACTTTATAAGATGCTCCACCTCAATTACGTAGACATCATCATCGTTCGTATTGGTGTGGATCAACAGTGGTGTCTGGAGCTTATGGGCATTCCATGCAGGCGACCTCTTCCGATACGCTTCAATATTCTCCCGGGGGGTTTGTCCTATATGATAATCTGCTGAAAAGAGTTTGCGGTAATCATCCGTTGAATATCCCATCCTGGTAACCAGATCACTCACAGGCACTCCGGCAAAAGCCACCTGGTAATC
>JBLRXC010000217.1:0-4628 GCA_047920975.1 Bacteroidales bacterium
GTCTCCATAACTTCCCGAAAAAAAAAGGGATAAGTCAAAGGGCAACTTTTGACGAAAGTTATGGAGACCTCCCGGGGTAAGTTCTTACACTTTCTAATTGATACGCCTGATTTACTCCCTCTGCCTTCCGAATGACTTTCGGGATTCCTGATTCAAGGGTCAGTTACCCAGCAGAACAAGCCTTTTATCAGGTTTCTGTTCGTCGTGTCAATTGTTTGCCTTCAGCTTCCTTCAGATTCCACCTCACGATGGACACCCTTGCTTTCGGCTATGAGATTCCGGTCATCACGGCTCCCTCGGGACTTACACCCGTTAGTGTATTAACATGCCCGGCACACTTCATATTAAACCACTTCGTAGTTTGAAGTTGAAAAAATAATGTCATTGGAAGCCGGAAACATACTCAACAATAATATTTGATAACAGATCCGGTTTATCATTCAATCATAAGTAATTGCAGAGGAATATTCATAATAGACCTTTGATCCCAGGCTTTTTTTCTTGTATAAATATAAGTCCCCCAGGTATTCGATAACCAGCCGTTCCTTGTTATAGGATATATGGCCCTTAACCCTGGTCAGATCATCCTCGGCCAGGACTTTTTGTGAAAACGGATAAATCAAGTGATTTACCGGGTGAGCTAAACCTTTGCGTGGAGGGGATTTTGAGGATATACCTTTTTTCATAACGATCAGGTTTAGATTGTTGCTCATTTCAATGGTGCGTCTGCTTCATTGCCCCTTCGCTCTCCTTCAGCAGAAAGTTGTTGCACTTTGGCAACTACCTTTCAATATAATAACCTACCGGCACTACCTTCAAAAAACAGGTTGGCAATGTACGAAATTTTGAGCAGCAATGCAAGTAAATAATGAAATATTTTTAATGTACGTCAAAATAACGCCAATCATTCTATTCTGAAGAATTGGTCTTGAAATGGATTATAAAAAATTTATTTTCTTCCCCTCCGAAATTGTACTTTTGCCCCTGATTAAAAATGCAACAGATGAAAACACTCATTGAGTTCATCAATGAAAAGCAGGCAGACTTCCCCTACGCTTCGGGTGAGTTCAGCCGGTTGCTGAACGACATCGGCATCGCAGCCAAGATTGTGAACCGGGAGGTGAATAAAGCCGGACTGGCCGATATTCTTGGATTTGAAGGTTCGCAAAATATCCAGGGCGAAGACCAGAAAAAATTGGATGTGTTTGCCAACAACCAGTTTATCAAAGCACTGCGTAATGGCGGACAATGCTGTGCCATTGCCTCGGAAGAGAACGATGACCTGATCACGTTTGACAGCCCGCTTTCAAAAAATGGAAAGTATGTGGTGGCCATTGATCCATTGGATGGAAGTTCAAACATTGAAGTGAATGTTTCCATAGGCACTATTTTCTCGGTTTACAGGCGAAAATCAGAACCGGGAACGGATGGCACGGTTGAAGATGCTCTGCAACCGGGCATTGAGCAGGTCGCAGCCGGCTATGTGATCTATGGTTCCTCAACCATGCTTGTTTATACCACCGGACATGGTGTCAATGCATTCACCCTTGACCCTTCGGTTGGTTTGTTCCTGATGTCGCACCCCAGCATCAAAATACCTGAAGGGGGAAATATATATTCGATCAATGAAGCCAACTATATCTACTTCCCTGAAGGGGTGAAGGAGTTTATCCGTTATTGCCAGGAAGACGACCCGGAGACCCGGCGTCCGTATACCACCCGGTACATCGGATCACTTGTGGCGGATTTCCATAGGAACCTTTTGCGCGGTGGTATTTACATGTATCCCGGAACAAAAAAGATGAAATCCGGAAAGCTCCGGCTCTTGTATGAGTGCAACCCGATTGCTTTTCTGGCAGAACAGGCAGGTGGCAAAGCCTCGGATGGATTCAGGCGGATACTCGAAATAAAGCCCGGTGAACTACACCAGCGGGTCCCTCTGTTTGTCGGATCGAAGCACATGGTTGAAAAGGCCGAATATTTTATGAATTACCATTCAAAGGAGTTCAAACCCAAAAGTTAAGAACACACAACATTGCAGGTACCGGAATTACGCGGATATTTCAGCCGGAACCCCCGGACAGCTGAACTGAAAAACCGGCTTGAAACACTTGCCGGGAACAGGATCAGGTTGAAGGGACTGACAGGCTCCTCGCCTGCTTTCCTTTTGTCGGCGCTGTTTGATGAGCTCCCATTCCATCAGTATGTTGTAATGCCCGACAAAGAGTCGGCTGCTTACCTGCTGAATGATCTGGAGAGTCTTTATAGCGAAAAGGGGCAGAATTTCCACAAGAAAAAGGTGCTCTTTTTTCCGACCTCCTACAAGCGAACCTATTCTATCGAAAACCAGGACAGTACACAAATATTGCTGCGGACAGAAACCCTGAAAAGACTTGGAACGGGAACCCGAAAAACCCTCGTGGTAAGTTACCCTGAGGCGCTTCTCGAAAAAGTGGTGAAAAAAGCCTACATCGTCAAAAATACACTCCGGCTGAAATGCGGTGAAAATTTTTCGATGGATGCCATTGCCGACATACTGATTGAGAGTGAGTTTGAAAGGGTTGATTTTGTTTATGAACCGGGTCAGTTTGCCATCCGAGGAGGCATCATCGACGTATTTTCTTTTACCAACGACTACCCCTACCGGATCGGGTTTTTCGGTGATGAGGTGGAGTCCATCCGGTCATTCAATCCCAACGATCAGTTGTCGGTTGACAAACTGGATCATATTTCTATTGTCCCCAATGTCCAGGACAGGCGCATCACTGAAAAAAAGGTTTCGTTGCTCTCTTTCATTCCCGAGCAAACCGTTTTGTGGTTTGAAGATTTTAACTTTACGATGGAGCGTATTGGTTCGGAGTTTGAAATGGGTCTCGAAATCATTGCATCTGATAAGGAACAGTCGGAGGCCATGCCGGTTGCTGAATCGTTGTTTGTTTCTCCCGGTGAGTTTCTCGAAGAAGCTCAACTTTTTTCCATCCTTGAGTTTGGAACGCAATCCTCATTTGAAAAACCGGAGCAATTTGAGTTCGACACTTCACCCCAACCGAGCTTCAATAAGAATTTTGATCTGCTGATCTCAAACCTGAGTTCAAATACCGGCAAAGGATATACCAACCTGATCTTTTCAGAGAACCCGACACAGTTGAAGCGGCTCTATGCAATATTCGATGATGTGGTTGCCACCAAAGGGATTCGCCGCAAATTTGAATTTGAGACCATGGATATTGCACTTTCGCAGGGTTTTGTCGACCACGAAGTCAGGATGGCGTTGTATACCGATCATCAGATTTTTGAGCGGTACCATAAATATCAGCTCAAGGAAAAATTCAGCGGCAAGCAGGCGCTTACCATCAAGGATTTGTACGGTCTGAAACCCGGCGATTATGTTACCCATATTGATCATGGTGTAGGGCGGTTCGATGGTCTTGAAAAGATCAACAACGAAGGTAAGATGCAGGAAGCAATACGTCTGGTTTACAAGGATGGCGACCTGCTTTACATCAGTATCCATTCGCTTCACCGCATTTCAAAATTTACCGGAAAAGAGGGTACTGTTCCTTCGCTCAACCGCCTTGGAACAAACGCGTGGAACAAACTGAAGGAGAAAACCAAGAAAAGGGTTAAAGACATTGCGCGTGATCTGATTAAGCTTTACGCCGAGCGAAAATCATCTGAAGGTTATGCTTTTGCACCCGACACCTATCTGCAGCATGAACTTGAAGCCTCCTTTATTTATGAAGATACACCCGATCAGATCAGGTCGACCAACGACTTCAAAGCGGATATGGAGGCAGCTCATCCGATGGATCGCCTGATATGCGGTGATGTGGGCTTTGGGAAGACAGAAGTCGCCATCAGGGCAGCTTTCAAGGCAGTAACCGACAGCAAGCAGGTAGCAGTGTTGGTTCCAACTACGATCCTTGCCCTGCAACACTACAAGACATTTTCCGACCGGCTTGCCAGGTTTCCCTGTAATGTAGAGTATCTGAACCGGTTCAAACCGGCGAAAGAACAAACAAAAATCAAGAAACAACTCAAAGAGGGAGCCATTGACATTTTGATTGGAACGCACAGACTGATCAGTAAGGACATTGAATTCAAAGATTTGGGTTTGCTGATCATTGATGAGGAACAAAAGTTCGGGGTGGGCGCCAAGGAACGGCTGAAACAGATGAAAACCAATGTGGATACGCTCACCTTAACGGCAACACCCATTCCACGTACACTTCAGTTTTCACTGATGGGCGCAAGAGACCTCTCTGTTATAAAAACCCCTCCGGCCAACCGCTACCCCATTCTCACCGAGCTGAGACCTTTCGGCGAAGAGGTGATCAAAGAGGCGATCTATTATGAAATTGACCGCGGCGGCCAGGTCTATTTTGTCCACAACAGGGTTCAAAATATAGAGGAAGTGGCCTATATGCTGAGGAGCTACTGCCCCGGTATTTCAATTGCCATTGGCCACGGACAAATGGAAGGTCCGAAACTGGAAAAGACTATGGTTGATTTCATCGAAGGAAAATACGATGTCCTGTTAGCCACAACCATCATCGAGTCGGGACTGGATATTCCCAATGTCAACACCATCATCATCAACGATGCGCAGAATTTCGGATTGAGTGATC
>JBLRXC010000218.1:0-4619 GCA_047920975.1 Bacteroidales bacterium
GGGGATTGTTTATTATCCCACCTCAAAAGACTTTATAGCGGGATTTGAGCTGGGCAGTCCGGCAACAGTGCTCAGGTCACTGCAGGCACTGACAGAAAAGGAGATGATCTACTCCGACTTTAACACCGAAGGAGAGAGCTATTACAGTGTTTACGATGTGCTGTTCAGGCGCTGGATGCAGGCCAAATAACCAAAAACCTTAACCATCTTAGCTCAACCGCAGAGATACAATCCTTTGGTCAAATCGCCGGTATGCCAGGTTAACTTTTTCATTCTGTTTTCTCCGTGAAACTCTGTGTCTTCTCTGTGAACTTTGTGCAACAGCCATAGACCGCAGAGGGCACAAAGGAGTCACAAAAGACTCAAAGAAAGTCAGCCCGGGTTTTCATGATTTATCAGCTCTTTACGATTTTATGCGTTCTGTTTTCATTCCTCACCTGCACCCTGCAGAAATAATCCACCTATGCTACAAACTCGCAATAAACTCCCATATCTGCTTGTGAATGATTCCCTGTTGGTGGTTGATAGTCATATCATCCAGTGTAAGAACGTATTTCGGAAAATTGTTGTTGATGGCTTCGAGAGAGCGAAACTCCCGGTTTAAGGTTTGCTCTGATGGTATTAAATAAGCCACCTGGATGTATTGAACTGCATCGTTATACGTGGCTACAAAATCAACTTCAGTATCTCTCTGGCTTCCGGTTTTAACATCATAACCGGCCATTCGTAAATGCATGTAAACAATGTTTTCCAGCATACCGGCAAAATCCCTTATCAGCGAAGGAAACAGGTAATTCCTAAAACCAAGGTCGTTCACATAGTATTTTTTCTCGCCTGATAACAGCTCTTTGGTTTTCATAGAAAGCCTGGAACAGCTTCTCACGACGAAAGCCTGCTCCATGTATTCGATGTAGGCCGATATGGTAGCGTAATCGGCTTTGCGCTGCCGGCTTTTGAAATATTTCACGATTGAGGGTATCGAAATCAGGTTGCCCACATTATGCAACAGAAATAAAAACAGATCCTCCAATAAAACATAGTCTCTGATATTGTGCCTGTGCATGATGTCTTTAAGCAGAATGGTATCCTTCAGCGATTGAAAATAGTGCCGGTGAATATCTGTGGACTCAATATTGTAAATTTCGGGAAGTCCGCTGGTTTGAACATACCTGATGAGGCTCTCTTTTGTGTTGTGATAAGAGAAAAACTCAAGAAACTCGGGATAGGAAAACGGAAAAACCTCAAACAAAAGATAGCGACCCGAAAGGTGGCCGGCCAATTCGCCGGATAAAAGCCTGGAGTTTGAACCGGTGATAAACACCTCATAATCTTCGGCAACATGCTGCGCCAGTGAAACAACAATCTTTTCCCAGCCTGCAATATTCTGTATTTCGTCGATGAAAATATAAACCTTGCCTGCCGGATTTATTTCCTGCCTGTAAAGCTGAAATAAGGCCGCCAGGTCCGAATCGGTTTTAACAGGCTCAAATTCATACAGCTCTTTGTTCAGGTAAAAAATGTTTTTGGGGCTGACCGATTTTTTATGGATCAGGGTGTGGATGATCTGCCTGACAATGTAGCTTTTACCGCTACGCCGCTGCCCGATGATCACCTTGATCAGCTTGTTGCCGAGGGCGCCGGTGATTTTCCTGAGGTAGCTTTCGCGGATAAAACCCAGGTTAAAGCCCGGCTCACCTTCCCAATAGTTGATTGACTTCAGCGATGTTAAAATACTCTGCATAATATTCGATTATGTTCTAATTTTTTGCAATATTAATCATATTATTGGAATATGATCGAATTAATTGCAAAATACCCATCCGGGATCATTGACTGAAACATAAAGATAGAGATCAGTATTTTACGACTTTGTGTGTTGCTGTACCCAGCCCCGCCTGCACCTTTCAGAAATACAAGCCTTTAGACATATCACCGGCATTCCATGTAAACTTTTTCATTCGGTTTTCTCCGTGCCCCTCTGTGCCTTCTCTGTGGTTCTCCGTGTACCAGCCATATTTCACAGAGCGCACTGAGGTGCCACAGAGATCCACAGTGATTCAGTTTGGTTTTTATCAAGGATCAGTGCTTTAATATTTTAAGCATTTTCATTTCATTCCCTGCCTGCAACCTGCAGAAATACAAGCCTTTGGACAAATCGCGTGCATCCCACCCAAACTGATGCTGCCCCGGCTTTGCTACGCTGAAGCTATGCGAAAGCAATGCAGGTAGTTAGCCGTGGTGTAATTTGGCTACCTTTGCGCCTATAGCGTTGAAGATCTGGTTGGCTACCTGGGCAGTGTATGGCAGATCAAACTCTATGACTGCATACTGTCTGAAAAGGTTGAAGGGAATATTGCATTCACCAGTACCGTCCAATTCTCATCCGGCAATGGTTTGACAGGCCTCCTCCACCACCTCCTCCAGACTGTTGCAACCATGGGTGTTACCATGGATTTCACGGTTGAAAACAGCTATTGCTGCCTCCGGTAAATATTCGTCCAGAAAGCCGATACCTTGAAGCGCTGAGAAGAATATGGCAGCCCGGTGTTTTTGCATGGAAAAACCGATTTTTATTTTTCGTGAAACGATGCAATATGATCCGTGAGAAGAAATTTCCATGCAGGTACTACCTGAATGGTGCAATCGTCATGCCCGATGGTTTCTTCTTCATCTCCGGTGATGATCCATCCCGTTTGTAACTTATGGGTTTTCAGAGCTTCATGCAGACCGGTGATCTCACGCTGACGGGTTGAAGACTGTTCAACGGATTGACACACCTGGATGGCTCTCAACACTTTTTTATTACTAACTTCCAAAAAATCGCATTCATGATTTTCGCGATGATAATAGACTTCAGCGCCTGCTCTTTTCAAATGCAGAAAAACCAGATTTTCGAGCTGTCTGCCAAAATTCTCGCTGAATTGAAAAGAAACCATTCCGGCCATGCCGGTGTCAACGCAATAAATCTTTTTGGGATTTGCCAGTTGCTTTTTCAGGGAGAAATCGAATTTATTGATCGAAAACAACAAGTAACAATCTTCGAGATAGCTGATGTACTCTTTCACCGTTATTGAATTGGCCAGACCAAAAATCTTTTTGAGGCTGTTGTAACTGGTTTCTTTAGAAATATTGCTGATCAGAAAATGGGTCATTTCCATAAACAACCTGCTGTTTCTGATGTTGTGTCTTACGACCACATCGCGATACAGTATATTTTCGAACAGGATTTTCAGATAATCTGGATTTGCGCTTTGCAGAAATTCGGGAAACCCGCCATTTTTAAAATAATCCTGGAAAGCCTTTTTCAGGATAGTGGTTTTTGCAGGGGAATATAAATCATTGGGTTCGATCGTGATTTCCCTGAATCTGCAATATTCGGCAAACGAAAACGGGAATACTGCGGTTTGCAGGTACCTGCCCGTAAGATGGGTTCCCAGTTCCCGGCTCAGCATATTGGCATTCGATCCCGTGATCCATACTTTGTGCCCTTCATTATGTAAGCGCCGGATGAACAGTTCCCATCCCCCGATATTCTGTATTTCATCTAAATACCAGGTTTTCCCGGGTTCATAAAGCTCGTAAAACGCTTCATATAATTTTTCAAAATCACCTCCACTGAACCCGGTCAGGCGATTATCATCAAAATTGAGGCTGAAGTTGTTTTCGGGGTTGTTGTTCCTGATATGATCCATCAGGGTTGACTTCCCGCATCGGCGCACACCGGAGAATATTTTGACAAAAGGATCAGTGCTCAGAGCTATCCGGGTAAGATGTTTATCCCGTTCCACAAAGCGATAATTTGTATGCGATTCCTTTTGAGCAACAATCACTTTTTTGATGTCCTGCTTATTCATTTTGCTAATTGTTAGTTAGCAAAATTACATAAAATTACTAATCACCACTTAACAGAATCAGTAAGCTAGATTATTTTCTATCATTTTTTATTTGCTTCTATCTGCACCCGGCAGAAATAGAACCCTTCAGGCAAATTGCCGGCATGCCAGGTAAACTTTTCCATTCGGTTTTCTTTGTGACCCTCGGTGCCTTCACACCATACTTAAAACTTGTGCATAAACTTGAAATAAGAATAATATTCACTACTGTCCGATAAAAAAGATATTTCGTCCCTACGGGACTTTATAAATAATCCTATCCTGTTTAATTCATGAATTAGGGCTGAAGCCCAGTTATATTAAGATCTTATAGCCCCGGCCTTAAGGCCGGGGCTATAGGATCTTTAGAAAAATCAAGGCCTTCAGGCCTTTACTCTTAATTTGTGAATTATCCAGGCTATAATCCTTGCTACCCATATTTTGTCACACACGGGAAAGCCCTGTTAGAGGCTAAATAGAGTTTGTCCATAAACTTCTAATAGAAAGATTATTATTGAATATCGAACAAGAATTCCCTTCGGCGAGATCGCTTCGCTAAGTTAACGATTTTTGATTTTAGGATTAATTGCAAAATTCAAGGGTTTCAGCAAACTTCTCCAATCGTTAATCAGCGTTCCTTATTCTTAAATCAAGAATAAATGACTTTATGAACAGACACTACACAAAATGGTGCCCTGATCATTCTGTTTTCTCCGTGCCCCTCTGTGCCTTCTCTGTGGTTCTCTG
>JBLRXC010000219.1:0-4609 GCA_047920975.1 Bacteroidales bacterium
CGGCAGACATTACCTTTTTTTCTTTGGCAGAAGGTGCTGCAATCTTGGCCTTTTCAGTTATATCAGGGCTTTTTTCTTCAGTCTCTTTCTTTTTTTGAGGTTTTTTCTTTCCTGGCTCAATTGGTTTTTTGGCTTTCTTTCCGGCAATTTCACTTCTGTCAGAAATTTTTGCCGTGGTACCCTTTCTCTTTTTGAGTCGTCTCACGCCATAAGTCCCGCTGATGATTTTACCCCTTTTCGTTTTTTTATCACCTTTTCCCATAAGCCTAGTTTTTGTATGATTAAACCATATTAAAATTGTATTTCACATCAAACCCTCATTGTGAGGGGGAATCAATACTCCTTCATTAAAATGTCCGGTAAAGGTATTACTTTTTCAGAAACTTCTGTTCTAAAAGGTCGGCACTTTTTACAACATTTTTAATCCATTTTAGCTTTAAATCTATCCTCTCCTCCTTTGTCAAAGCCCACGGAATGTCAGATTTTCTTAATTTCCCTGTTAGGAAATGCAATATAACCGCAGCGGAAACAGAGACGTTAAGACTTTCGGTAAAGCCAACCATGGGTATTTTGACCCATCCATCTGCCTTTGAAATGGTTTCATTTGCAAGGCCTCGTAATTCTGAACCAAAAACAAGTGCTGTTTTCGGTTCAACCGGCAATTCTTCAAGTAGCACATCATTTTTATGAGGGGATGTTGCAATGATTGTGTATCCTTTATTTTTGAGAGCATCGAATGCCTCCGTGGTATTGTAATCAAAGCGGTTGTATCTATGAAGGTCGAGCCATTTCGAGGATCCAAGCGCCACATCAGGATTGATCTCGTAACTATTTTGATTCTCAATGATATGCACATCCTGGATACCAAAGCAATCACAGGTTCGTAATACAGCACTGGCATTATGAGGCTGATAAAGGTCTTCAAGAACTACGGTGATGTGTCGTGTTCTGAATCGGATCACTTTTTCAAACAGATCAAGTTTGTGCTGCGTTACATAGCCTGATAAAAATTCAAGCAATTCCAGTTTTTCCTCAAATTTCATTGAATCAGTATATTTTCCTTGTGAATGCAGTAGAATGATCAACAATATTAACAATTATTCCCTTCTGAAAATTTTCTTGGTTAGTTTTTTTAAACACATACCTTTGCAACGCTATTTTGAAGTTTTTCGAAACAAATGTTTAACAATTTCTAAAAAGGTAATAATTATGAAAAAAAATGTAATTATTATCGGTGCTGCAGGAAGGGATTTTCACAATTTCAACACCTATTTCCGTGGAAATTCTCAATACAATGTTGTAGCTTTTACAGCTGCCCAAATTCCTGATATCGACGGAAGGAAATACCCCGCCATTTTGGCCGGAGAACTTTACCCGGACGGTATCCCGATCTATGCAGAGGAAGATCTACCAAAGCTCATTCAAGAATTAAAGGCAGACGATTGTGTATTTGCTTACAGCGATGTACCCTACACGCGGGTGATGGCTGTAAGCGCTGTTGTTAATGCCGCAGGTGCCAATTTCATTCTTCTCGGACCTAAGGACACCATGGTTGCCAGCATAAAACCGGTGATTGCTGTTGGTGCTGTCAGAACCGGCTGCGGAAAAAGCCAGACTTCGCGGAGAGTCATTGAGTACCTTATGGCCAAAGGCCTGAAGGTGGTGGCTGTTCGTCACCCAATGCCATACGGAGACCTTGCTGCACAAAAGGTTCAGCGTTTTGCAACGCTTGAAGACCTGAAAAAGCACAAATGTACCGTTGAGGAGATGGAGGAATACGAACCCCATGTGGTCCGTGGTAATGTTATTTATGCAGGAGTCGATTATGAAGCCATTTTAAGGGCTGCTGAAAATGATCCCGATGGTTGCGATGTTGTGCTCTGGGATGGCGGTAATAATGACTTCCCTTTTTATAAACCAGATCTGAATATAACGGTGGTAGATCCGCACCGACCGGGTCATGAACTCTCCTACTATCCCGGAGAAGTGACCCTTCGGTTGGCAGATGTTGTAGTCATCAATAAAATGGACACAGCAGGACCTGAGGGCATCCAGACTGTCCGTGAGTCCATCGCGAAGGTTGCTCCCAAAGCTATTGTCATTGACGGTGCATCTCCTATTAAAGTTGACAATCCTTCAGTAATCAGAGGGAAAAGAGTGCTTGTGGTTGAAGACGGGCCAACCCTTACCCATGGTGAAATGAAAATAGGTGCCGGTACTGTGGCAGCCCAAAAATTCGGTGCTGCTGAATTGGTTGATCCCAGACCATTCACGGTCGGAAAATTGTCAGAAACCTTCACAATTTATCCGAACATTGGCACATTGCTCCCAGCCATGGGCTACAGCGATCAGCAGCTGAAAGACCTTGAAACAACCATCAATAACACCGTGTGTGATTCAGTTGTCATAGGTACACCCATTGACCTCAACAGACTGATCAGGATCGATAAACCCAACACAAGGGTTTATTATGATTTGCAGGAGATTGGCTATCCGAACCTTGATGATATCATTGGTGAATTTGTGGATAAGCATAAACTGAAATAACGAAGTTCAACAAAAAGCCCTGCCAAAAATAGCGGGGCTTTTTATTTTCTTTTTGTTTTTTACAAGGTAAATGTGCAGATTTTGATCCTTTATTTTTTCAGATAATAAATCGTTTGTTAATATTTCTATTGGCTTGCATATATGTTACACTCATTGTTTAAAAATATGATGCTGGTTTGCGGAATTGTAAAATTAAACAATTCAGCCGTATTCAATGATAAAAAAAGACAGACATTGAAAATGGTTGATAATCGTTCTGTGTTAATCTTTGAGGTATAATCCTTTTAAGAATTCAACCTTTTCGTCCTCACTCCATTTATCAGTTGTCATTACAGAAAAGTTGCTCACATTTCCGTTTTTCTCACCAAATAAAAAATAGGTGTTAAAAGTTGCTCCTTCGAATTGTCCGTAATTTTGAAAGAGGATGAATTTATGAATGCTGTCATTTACTAAAACCTTTGTGTTGAAGCCAAACATATCAAAAAAGTATTCAGTTTCCCATTCATAAAATGCTTTCACAAAATCGTATCCCTTATGATCCCCATTGGTATTGAATTCATATTTATCAAACCTGCTAAAAGCTATTGCAATGCTTATTGAGTCATGATTTGAAAAAAACTGCTGATTGCTAACCGGATTATACCTTGTCTTCTCCCAATTTCCTGGAATCGAAATGGTACCATAAGGAAATTCAAAATAATCGGTTCGATTATTTTTTTGATCATAATTGCAGCCGACAATTGTGCTCACCCGCTGACTGACACACCCTGTCAATATTAAAATCACTATGATACCAATGATTGAAAAAATATTTCTCATATTTAATCTGGTTGTATGTTTATTATAAATGCTGATAAAATTGACGTCAATGTAGGCTTCTCCATTTTTCGGGCTAATTAAAAAGCGTTTACTTTATTTTAAATCGGATTTGAACTTTTTTAATTCTTTCAAAAAATCAGAATGGTTTAACAATTGATTCAGATTGTAATTTTTCTGTAGTTCATAAAATCGCTTAGATGCATCCACTTTGTCTTTACTCATAGCTAAATAATCAACATAGCATTTATGCAAAACGGCCAGGTTTTTATATTCATCAATATGATTTTTATAATAATTTTCATCTTGTTTTATTCTTATATCTTTTTTTCTATAAAAAAGAGAGGATTTATCGTTGATTCGGATATAATACTTACCTTTTTTTTCATAAAGTGTAGATGATTCACCCAACCAATTATGATTACTTTCATTGTACAATAATGTATCTGTCATTAATTCTCTTGGATACTTTTGAAAAAAAATGAAATCAGCAATAACAGTGTCATTATTAACCACAACAAAAACACCCGATCCGTGGTAATAACCAGACGGTATATTACTTGAAATATGATTTTTATTAAAGTAGTAAAAGCAATTCATGAGCAAGACCAACTGAAAGAAAAATATAATGTTCATTTTAAACAAGTTTTCAGTAGTGGGCACTTAAAACCCACTGATTATTAATTGATTATTAAATTGTTCTTTGATATTTTTGTAATTGCACTTTGTAAGTATTTCTTTTAGTCGATGTATGCTTTGTCAACCACATAGTAACTTCCCGCTTCATAAGGAATCAGGTCAAGAATGTTGACATCATGTACATTGGCTTCGGAGACGTATTAGAAGCTTGGTATGGATGATTTTACATCGTATAGTGTGTGAATCTTGATTCCGGCGAGTATCGGTCTGCCCAAAACCAAGATGATAATATTTGGATTGGTGTGCTTCAAGACTGAGTATCAAATCACGCATGCTGTCCCTGGCGGTAAGTTGACCGAATACCATGCAAAGCATTTGGTTCCAACAGGTAAATGACCTGATGTGTTTATTCCCTTGATGGTTCTTAACAATGCGATCAAAGCTCCTTAGGAGAAGAAAATCTACAATCTGTGCAAAAATGTATTTGCCTTGGTTTATGGATGTCTGCTTTAATCAAGCAAAAATCCACCTTTCGATTCAAATCGTCACCGTTAAAAAAAACGCTATAAGTGCTATATACAAAGGATTTCAAAGATCGTAAATTATA
>JBLRXC010000220.1:0-4593 GCA_047920975.1 Bacteroidales bacterium
AAGGGAAAGTCAGCAACGGCTTTGTGTTTTCCAATTGTCGCCATTGAACCTAAATCCATGTATTCATAATCTACTGGTGCTTTCCCACGGATTATCCGCTTTAAGTTCTTTGCTAAAATCTTACCCTGATTGATGGCCACATTTGCGACCTGTGGATGCCCTTTGGTGTATTTGGGCGTCTCCATATGAGCAATGTCGCCTATGGCAAAAATATTCTCACTTCCAAAAACTTTATTTATCCGGTTTACTTTTATCCGGTTTGCACTGGCATAGCACTCGGCCGGCAAACCTCCGATGTAGTTGCCTGTTACCCCGGCAGCCCAAATAACTGTTTTGGTGTTTATTTCATCTCCATCACTCAGACTAAGCGAACTGCCATTGTAGTCGGTTACAAATTTTTCGGTAAGCAGTTGCACCCCCATTTTCTGTAAATAATTTTGAGAGGCAGTTTTAGCATTGTCGCTCATAGTATTCAAGGTGTATTTGCTCCCCTCCACCAAATAGATCTGAAATTGTTTAAAATCAATCCTGGGATAATCTTTTGGCAATACATTCTTTTTGATTTCAGCAAAGGCACCTGCCAGTTCAACTCCGGTGGCTCCTGCACCAACAATTACAAGGTTTAAATAAGCTGTCCTCTCTTCTTCATTTAAAGAGATAATTTTTTCAAAAATCTTCAATATATGGTTTCGGATTTTAATGGCATCGTAAGTGGTTTTCAATGTGAATGAATGATTGCAGATTTCATTCTTGCCAAAGAAATTTGTTTTACAACCTATGGCAATAACCAGAAAATCGTAATCGAAATCGCCGATGTCCGTGCTGATTTTATTTTTCTCGGGGAAAATCCGGGTGACTTCCGCCAATCTGATCCGAATATGCTTTTTGTTTCTGAAGATGTGACGGAGGGGAAACGAAATATTTGCCGGTTCAATTTGCGAAGTGGCTACCTGGTAAAACAACGGCTGAAACTGATGATGATTGATTTTGTCAATCAATAGCACATCAAAAAGGTTTTCGTCCAATTTTCTTACCATCTGGATACCTGCAAAGCCTCCACCAACAACGATTACCTTTTTTTTCGTATTCATTTCTATATCATAACTCATTGCAGGACTCTTCCCGGTTGTATTTTGTGGAAGTAAAAGTAATGTTTTCCTTCAAACGACTTAAAACGAGCCGGGCAGTTTTGCTATCTTCTCTTAAAGGCTGCTTCAATGATGGCCGACACCATTTCTGTGTAGGTCATACCCTCGTTCCTGCAAGCAGCATAAAAGCCTGCATCTTCAGTAAGACACGGATTTGCATTGACTTCCAATACCCAGGGATCGTTGTTTTGGTCAACCCTGAAATCTACCCTGGCATATCCGCCCAGATTAAAAACGTCAGCGCATCTGAGTGAAATATCTGTTAATCTTAAAATCAGTTTGTTATCTTTTGGGATTGTTTCAAATGTTCTGTTGGTATTTGTGTATTCAAAACTGGTTTCATCCCACTTCGATTCATAGCCGAGGATTTTTGGTTTTCCCTTTGGAAAGTCTTTAAATACGATTTCTGCCGGGTGAAATACCCTCCAACCGTCTTTGGTTTCGAGCAAAGTTACATTGAACTCTCTGCCGTCGATATACTCCTCAAAAAGCCATTCTTTAATTCCGGTTTTGAGCATTAAGT
The DNA here is from genome assembly GCA_047920975.1 of Bacteroidales bacterium. Classification (GTDB taxonomy): domain Bacteria; phylum Bacteroidota; class Bacteroidia; order Bacteroidales; family JAADJA01; genus JAADJA01. The sequence goes on from JBLRXC010000220.1 coordinate 1,672, forward strand.
TCAATTGCTGTTTACAAGTATCAGAAGTTACTACACTCTTGTCGGTAATTCCTACTGAAGCATCTTCCCAGGTGGGTTTCAGAATATACTTTTTGCCCGGTATAATTTTTTTAATCTCGCTCTGGCCGAAAAATCCCGGAGTGGGCAGTCCGGTGCGGATCATCTCTTTTTTTGCAACTGTTTTCCCGGTGGTTATGTAAAGAGCCTGCTGACCGCTTCCGGTATAGGGTACAGAAACAGAGTCCAACAATCCGGGCACAAAATGAATCAGGCGTCCTCTGCCTCCAAGGGTCTCCACCAGGTTTACTACCACATCCGGTTTTACAGAGCCGATTATTTTTAGTAGTTTTTCAAGATTGAGTGAAACCGGTTCTGTGTAAACTTCGTAACCGAGTGATTTCAGAGATTTTTCGATGGCGCTTGCCTGATCAAGCACATCCAGTTCATCCGGTGCAGCTCCTTTTTGTAGTTCCTGATGCAGGATGATGGCCTTTTTCATCTGTAAATGATTTTTTATAAACAGCTATTTATTCAACCCTGCATCAAGTCGTTTCATTGCTGAATCCATTATCCGCTCAATAAGTTGAGTGTATGAAATCCCATTCAACCTGCACAAAATTGGTAAATCTGAATGAACAGGATGAAGCCCCGCCAAAGGGTTCACCTCGATGAAATTGGCAATGCCGTTCCTGTCCATTTTAATATCAACCCTGCCTCCATCACGACATTCCAATGCAACCCAGGCTTCCAGTGCCACCTTACTGCATTGCTCAACTATCGTTGCTTCAGGCACAGTATATCCCACCTGCTCCTCATAATTTTCTTTGTTATAAAGCGAATAAATTTGTTGGTTGCCATTTCCTTTTACTGATACTTCCATAGTGCCGCACAATGTTGCATTTTTTCCAGTACCCGTGATGCCAACGGTAAATTCCCGGCCGGGAAGATATTCTTCGACCAGTACCGGTTGGTTGAATTTCTTCAGGATCTCTTTACCGTTAGATTTTAGTTCATTTGGCGAATGAACCAGCGACTGCATTGAGATACCCTTACCTGTTCCTTCGGCAAGTGGCTTGATAAAAAGCGGGTATTCCAGGTTTATGGTATTGAATTCACTCTCAGTTTTAACCAAGCCGAAGGGAGCAGTAGGGATACCATGTCCTCTCACTATGTGCTTTGCCATTGCTTTGTGAAGAGTAACGGCAAGAACTGCAGGGTCAGAAAAAACGTATGGAATTCTGAAAGCATCGAGCAGTGCAGGAACCTGCGCCTCACGCCCATTGCCATAGAGACCCTCTGCAATATTAAAAACCAGATCCCACCGCTTTCTGTTCACAAGAGCCGTGGTTAGCTCCATGATGTTTCCAATCCTTTCTGTTTGATATCCCAGGTTGCGCAGTGCTTTTTCGATCCCCGAAATGGTCTCATCGGAGTCAAATTCGGCAACTTCTTCATGCGTAAAACCCTGTGAAAGATATGTTTCCTTTAAGTCATAAGTGAGCCCTGTTATCATTTTTTAAGGTTGTTCGTTATTTTATCATTGAAGCGTCCGTCCCAGAGTCCGCTGAAAAAATGTCTGGCATTTATCCCGATAGAGGTATTTTTATATCCCCCTTCCTGAACAATAAGGGTGGAGTACTTTAATTTACCAATGAGTTTTCCATTCTCGTAAAAGTCTTGAGCCGTAAAACTCCAGGTTCCGGTTGGGTCACCCTTGCCAGTATCAAATCCAAGAGAAATTAACAAAAATTTTGGACTAAACTGAGATATTTTTTTCAGCGCCTTTTTCAATATTTCCCTATAATCATCCGATGGTAAATTTTCTTGTAGTGGGTAGTTCCTGTTGAACCCCTTTCCGGGTCCTGCACCTTTTTCTTCTTCAAATCCTGAAAAGTAAGGGTAAGCAAAGGATGGGTGACCATGAATTGAAATTGTGAGGACATCGTTGCGTTGATAAAAGATATCCTCTTGCCCGTTGCCGTGATGATAATCAATGTCAAGAATGGCAACTGTGCCAAATTCACTTAAATATTGTGCGGCTATAGCTACATTATTAAAGTAGCAGAACCCTCCGAAGACCTTTTTTTCAGCATGGTGACCGGGTGGTCTGATCAGGGCATAGGAAAGTGGGTGCTCTTCAAGCATTTTCTGACTGGCTGTCAATACGCAATCCACAGCTCTTTTGGATGCAAGAAAAGCATTTTTGTGTATCGGGGTAAAAGTATCGATGCAATAATAACCGGCTGCAACAGATCGGTCTTTCGGTGGTTTTTTAGTATTTCTGATAGGAAAAACATAAGGATAAACCGATTGGCCTTCGGTGAGGTCTGCACAAACCTTTTTTAAATAGCTGACAAGGCCATTTGAATGAACCTTGCGGATATAGTTTTCTGAAAAGAGTGATGGTTTGATTTCCCTGAAAAGGCCCGTTTTAATAATTTCTTTTTTAATGCTGTTAATTCTGACCGGAGATTCGACATAACCGCGCTCTCTTACATGATGAATGGAGTGTCTTTCGTTCACAACAAGAATAATTTTCTGATCTTCGCGCAATCCTCTTTTTTCAACCAGTTTTTTATCCCGGTTCATATATTTAAACACTCTTAACTCAACAGGACCATCCTGAATGGAATTAATTACCATTTTTCGGTAATCCGGTGAACAGTAGTCGGCATATTTTCTTTCCAGTATGGCTGCGACAACTCTTTTCAGAACCATTCCATTCAGTATATAATCCCGGTCAAGACCATCAAATACAAGCAGCGGGGGACAGGTATCGCTATCATTTACTGGTGTTTCATAAAGTGTTTTGGTGATTGGCCGGGCTCCAAAATGTTCATAAAACCTGAGTCTTTTTTTGTTGTCAATTAGTATTTTCTCATTTCCACATAATGCAGGGATGTCTGGAAGGCACTCAAAAAA
>JBLRXC010000221.1:0-3488 GCA_047920975.1 Bacteroidales bacterium
TCACCGGGGGTCACAGGATAGAATCCCATGGCGCTGAACACATACCAGGCCGACATCTGGCCGCAATCCTCATTCCCACATAATCCATCGGGTTGATGGGAATATAATTCATCCATGATCTGTCTGACGCGGTCCTGTGTCTTCCAGGGTTTCCCGATGTAATTGTACAAATAGGCCATGTGATGACTTGGTTCATTTCCATGGGCATACTGACCTATCAGTCCTGTAATATCTGCCTGCTGTCTGCCGGTGATCTCATGGCTTTCTTCAAACATCCTGTCAAGCATTGTTTCAAATTGATCCGGACCCTTGAACAGGCCTATAAGTCCTGATAAATCCTGCGGTGCAAAAAAGCTGTATTGCCAGGCATTGGCTTCGGTATAGTTGAAATTGACCTCTTTGGGATCGAACGGTTCAAACCACCGGCCATTCATCCTTGCTCTCATAAATCCGGTCGCAGGGTCAAACATATTTTTATAGGATTGCGCTCTTTTGATGTATTGTTCATAGTCATCCATTTTGCCAAGTGATTTGGCCATCATGGCGATACACCAGTCATCATAGGCATATTCAAGTGTTTTGGAAACCGACTCAGCCTCCTCTTCTGCAGGGATATAGCCGTGTTTCTTGTAGTACATTAGTCCGAAATGATCCAGTTCAGCACTGTGTTTCATGGCTGCAAAGGCTTTTCCAACATCAAAACTGTCTATTCCTTTTAACCAGGCATCTGCAATCACCGGAATGGAATGGTAGCCAATCATGCAATCAGTCTCATTGGCAGCGAGTTCCCAAACGGGTAGCCTGCCTCCCTGTGAATACTGCGTCAACATGGTTTTTATGAAGTCTGCAGTCCTCCCGTTCTGAGTGATTGTATAAAGCGGATGTGCAGCCCTGAATGTATCCCAGAGAGAGAAAACTGTATAATAAGTCATATCCTTGCTGTTATGGACGGCCAGATCATGTCCCCTGAAATTTCCATCCACATCCTGAAAAAGATTGGGCACAGCATACGCATGATAGAGCGCTGTATAGAAGGTTGTTTTTTGTTCATCCGTTCCTCCGGTCACCCGTATTTTTCCAAGTTCAGCATTCCATGCTTCCCGGGCATCTGTTTTGATCTTTTCAAAATCCCAGTGGGGCACCTCGGCTTCCAGGTTTTTCCTTGCACCTTCAACGCTTACAGCGGAGATTCCCACCTTTACCAGCAGTGTTTTGTTCCCGATAGGATCAAACGTAAAAAATCCTTTCACATTGGTTCCTTCAGCAGATGAGCCGGTAATGACAGATTCTTCGACCGCAAGTCCAAATCTGGCAAAGGATTGCGAGAAGACGGCATAGAAATATAGAAACTGGTCATCAGCCCAGGAAGAGGATCTTCTAAAACCTTCTATTTCATTCTCTGATATAACCCTTAGCCATGATTCAATGACCGGATCGCGATGAAAGAGGTCAACAATCACGTTTCGAGACTCCTGCGGTTCGAAAGTATATTGATGAAACCCTACCCTTTTGGTGCATGTAAGTTCTACAAGCACATCATAGTCATCAAGAAAAACTGAATAAAATCCGGCAGAAGCAACCTCCTTTTCATGCCGGAAACGGGATGCATAGCCTTCATCGGGGTTATCCGAACCATTTGAAAGCAATACCGGTCCTGTAGTGGGCATGAATAAAATATCGCAGTAATCCGAAATACCAGTCCCGCTGAGGTGGGTATGACTGAACCCATAAACAACCGAATCACTATAATGATAACCCGAACAACCATCCCAGCCTTCAAGGCGGGTATCCGGACTTAGCTGAACCATGCCAAAAGGAAGGGTAGCACCAGGATAGGTATGCCCATGCGCATCGGTACCAATGAAAGGGTTTACATAAGCAGCAACATTGTTCAAGCGTTCCTCCCTAAACTGAGAACCGGATTTGCATCCTGCAAAAGCAAGAAGAAACAGGAAGAATGATAAAAAGAACTTTTTCATATAAAAATCAGGTGTTTTGAATCGTCTCACAAAAATGCGACAAAAACCTTAAAAATTTGAAATTTTTAGGTTTCAGCGTTCACAACTTGTGTCTGAATATAAAATTCAATACTTTCGAAAAAAATTTAACAGTTTGGAACTGTCCATAATTTCGGATGATTTTTATATGCAGGAAGCGCTGAAGGAGGCCCGGAAGGCTGCTGACTTAGATGAAGTCCCTGTGGGAGCCATCGTGGTTTGTAATGATCGGATCATTGCAAGGGCTCATAATCTCAGTGAACTTTTACATGACCCTACTGCCCATGCTGAAATGCAGGCGATTACTTCTGCCGGCAATCATCTTGGTGCCAAATTTTTAGATGACTGCACGATCTATGTAACCATTGAGCCTTGTGTGATGTGTGCAGGTGCACTTTTCTGGTCAAGAATTGGAAAACTGGTTTACGGCGCAAAAGATGAAAAACGTGGATATTCAAAAGTCAAATCCTCATTATTACATCCAAAAACTGTGGTAATCTCTGGCGTTTTGGAAGAGCCATGTGGAAAACTGATGACGGAATATTTTAAACAAAAGCGATAAAGATTTAATGCTATGAAAATTTATTTCAAAGGTAACAAGAAAGTCTTTGCAGAGATTGGTGATTTTACAGTTAAAACTGATCAATCTGTGAAGGCAGGAGGTGATGGAGAATTCCCTGAACCGTTTACACTGTTTTTAGCATCCCTGGGCACGTGTGCAGGGATCTATGTTAAAAGTTTTTGTGATCAACGGGGTATTTCATCGGAAAACATTCATCTTACGCAGTCCCAAAGTTTCAATCCTGTTAAAAGGATGATTGATCAGATTGAAATCAAAATCCATGTTCCATCTGATTTTCCGGGGAAATATGAAAGCGCAGTGATAAGTAGTGCCAGCCTCTGTGCAGTAAAAAAACATCTGAAAGACGATATTGATGTCAGGGTTGAGGTTATCCGAAAATGAAAAAACCCCGGCTTGGAGCCTGGGCTTTTCCATCGGATCTTCTGAAATTAATTTACAATTGCTTTAAATGCCTCTTCCTCAAAATACTTGAGAAATTCGCGGTCATCTTTAGCTTTCTGCTTCAAAGAGCTGTCTTTTTCAACTGCTTTACCCAGGTTATCATAAATCATTTGTGCATTGTTGGTCCTTGCACCATAAACAGCAAGATTATAGTATGTTTTGGGATTCTCGGGAGCACACTTCATGTTTTTAAGTGCTGCATCCAGTTCATTTGCAAGCATTTGAGCAAGTGCCGTATTGTGATTGCATTCTGCTGTTTTCAGCAGTGCAACTGCCTTTTGATAGTCTCCTTTTTGAATGGCCACTATACCAAGGTTATAGGAAACATCTTCACCATATTTCTGTGCGTTTAAAAAATGAGTTTCGGCTGTAGCATAATCTCCTTTTTTAGATGCAATCACACCTTTATTGTTTTCAATCATGCCATTTTGGGCTGAAAGATTTTCAGCCTGTACGAGCAAGTTCCC
>JBLRXC010000221.1:3498-4547 GCA_047920975.1 Bacteroidales bacterium
TCATCCAGGTTACCTAATGTAATGAGTTCTAAAGCTGCATTGTTATATACTTTCCAATCACGATCACTATGCGTAAAACCCGACCGATAGATGTTATACCTTGCCTGATGGTCACTTGTGAGTGTAGCAGCATGCAAAAGCTCCTTGTAGGTAAGCGAATCAGGGTATGTAACAGCAAGCTGGGCTATCTCTTCGTCTGTCCGTTTAGGTTCGTATGAATTTACAGTAATAATGGCTCTTCGGAGTGGGGGAAGAAAATCCTCTTCAATCTCTTTATAAATCACTGTCATATTCCTGATTTCCTGTTCCCGTTTGGCAAGATCAGGTTGAGCATTCACCACATTGATGATGGTGTTCTTATCTTTCATATCAGACTCCTGCAAAGCAGTCATAAAGCCATTCCAATCCTCGCCATGGCCAGTTTCAATGAATTTTACATCCTGTTTTAGTGTCTCTGGTTTGACCTTTAACTCTTTTGCTCTTTTCTCAATGATCGTTTTCACCTTATTTTCCATGTATTTTTTAGCGGTAGCTGCACGACTGAACGAGAGGTTTTCGTTAAAATCAAATTCACCTTCAGGGGATGCCCATCCGTCAATGGTTATGTCTTTTATTTTCCAGCCCAGCATGAGAAAATCATCAACCTTTTGAATATTATTTTTGGCTTCCTCTGCTTTGTTGTGTTTAATATTCCAGTCAAGATTGGCCATATTTTGCCTGAAATAGATGGTTGCCTTCTCGGTAATTATGGTTTCGAGCTCATAACCTGATGGGGCTTCAATTCTTTTCTCATCGTTGATAATGTTATGAGCAGTAACAATAATTCCATCTGCCAGTTTGATGTTTTCGTAATCCTTAGTTTTATTACCTTTTATCACCTTCGCATTTACCATCAGTTCCGAAACCCGATAATCATCAATATAATCGAATGATTCCGTGTAGGTAAATGATCCACCCGTTTTGCTGTTGATCACGGTACCTTCGCCATCTGCTTTTTCGCCCTTAAGCATAAATTTTGTCAGGGGCTTGGTTTCTCCCTGGTATTTAAG
>JBLRXC010000222.1:0-4528 GCA_047920975.1 Bacteroidales bacterium
CCAATCTACTCGACTCTACCAAAAATGTGATGCAAAAGCAACGTGCGATCAAAGCATATGAAATTGTTCAAACGGAATATTCCGAACAGTTGAATCACGTCATGGCAATGGAAGATTCGTTAACCAAACTTCGCCAACTGGGCGTGCATGACTACGAATCTCAGGCTGAAATGATCCATCAGCAATTGGCCATGGAACTGGCAAGAAATAACCGGCAAGGCATTTCAGCGCTTCAGGAACAACTGGATATTTTGGCTAAATTTGGTGGGGCCTACGTATCCATCAGGGATCAACTGGAATATGAAAAAAAACTCCTGAGTGAAAAAAAATCCAGATTGATTTTTGCGAAAGTGGATGCAACTGAAATTTTGCCGCAGAAGTTTGTGGTTGACGAAGCTTTCCCTGCAGAAAAAAAATCATATCCGGTCAGATGGATCATTGTTGTTATTTCAACCCTGTCGGCATTTGTTTTGGGAATGCTGATCCTGGCAATGCTTGACAGTTTAACCCGGTTTAAAAAAAAAAAGTCCGGACAGGAAATTGACCTGAGCGTTCTTGAAATAGACCTGCTCTTTTCTAGGATTAGAAACAAGTTATTTAAACAGGAAAAAAGAGAAATAAAGATATTTGAAAAAGGCAAAACTGTAAATCAGAAAGTTGAGAAAGGTGCAGAAGTTTCTGATAGCTACCGGTTTTCAAAATTAAAAATCACAATCGATATGGACAGTCAATTTTATCAAATAAACCTGTTACAGCTCCTGAGGAAATGGAAAACTCACCTGATCATTATCAGTCTGGCAGCCATTATTCTCTCAGCCATTTTTTCAGGGCCGGCTTTCATCACGCCGAAGTTTAAGTCATATGCTGTGGTATATCCTGCCAATATCGCGTCCTACTCCGATGAAAACGAATCAGAGCAAATGCTTCAGATTATGCAGTCAAAAGATATCAGCGATAGCATTATTGAGAAGTTCAACCTTCCGGAACATTATGGCATTGACAGGAATTACAAATATTTTTACTCCACGTTGATGTGGGAATATTCAAAAAATGTAAAAGTCAACAAAACACCTTATGAAGGAGTAAGCATTGAAGTAAAGGATAGAGATCCTGAAATTGCGAGCAACATCGTTGAAGCGATGCTTTATTTTTATAACCAGAAGGTGAAATCGCTGCATGAAATAAAGTTCGGAGAGGTAGTCCGGATGTATGAGCGGGCCATTCTTAAAAAAGAGATTTATATTGACAGCCTCAAAAACAGGTTGGGTGAGCTGGGAATACAATATGGTTTGCTGGATTATGAAGCACAATCGGAACAGGTTACCAAAGGATACCTGCGCACCATTGATGGAAGCGGGTCCTCCTATGTGAGAGACAGTAAACTGGAAGAACTAAAGGCCAATATTGAAAAGAAAGGCGGCGAAGTCATTTTATTGCAGAATCTGATTAATTATGAGGCTGAAAAATTTGCAGACCTCAAATACAATTATGAGAAAGCAGTAATGGATTATGACCGGCAGTTTACTTATGTCAATGAAATCACAAAACCTTATCCGGCCGATAAAAAGTCATACCCGGTCCGTTGGCTGGTGGTGGCCATATCAACACTTGCTGCATTCTTTCTCGCATTGATTGTAATATTGATCCTTGAGAACTACAGGAACATGACCGCCCGTAAACAGTAACCCTCAGAAACAATCTGGATGTTAACCGAACGCAGCAAGTTAATATGGGTATATCTGATCAGCTTATTATTTATAGCTGTCAACACATATTTGATAGTGAATCACTTTATCTGGGGTGCATTGGCTCCGGTTATCATGACCATACTGCTGCTATACTTCATTTCCATTGATAAAATCATTCTGCTGATCACCTTTCTTACACCGTTAGCCATCAATTTCAAAAGTTTTGAATTTGGAGTCGGGATCTCTTTGCCAACAGAACCTCTGATGTTTGGTGTCCTTGTATTTTTCCTGATTAAGTTACTTCATACAGGCAGATATGACGTCAGGATACTGAAGCATCCTTTGTCCATAGCCATTCTTTTCAACCTCATATGGATATTCTTCACCAGTATTACCAGTGAATTGCCGATTGTTTCCTTTAAATTTCTTGCTTCAAGGTTATGGTTTGTCATTCCTTTTTTCTTTTTCATCATCCTGATGTTTAAAAAAATATCCAATATCAGATTATTTGTATGGCTCTATATGATCTCCTTCATTATTGTCATTATCTATACAATTGTTCACCACTCCATCAGGGGTTTGAATGAAGTGGCCGGCCACTGGGTGATGCGACCTTTTTACAATGATCATACAGCTTATGGTGCTATGCTGGCCATGTTTATTCCAGTATTGTTCAGCTTTACCATCGACAAAAAATACAACTTTAGTTTACGGGTAGTGAGTTCATTCGTATTTGCTCTGTTTTTGGTTGCCATCGTTTTATCTTATAGCAGAGCAGCATGGCTTAGTCTTGCAGGTGCACTTGGAGTACTGGCATTGATCCTTCTGAAAATAAAATTCAGGTGGGTTTTGATATTCCTGACCGTAATAATTGGCACATTTTATGCATTCAAGCAACCCATCCTTGACAAACTTGAAAGAAACAAGCAGGATTCATCAGCCAATTTCATTGAACATGTCCAGTCAATTGCAAATATTACCACTGACCCTTCCAACCTTGAACGGATCAACAGATGGCAATCAGCTTTCAGAATGTCCGGCGAGAGACCTTTCTGGGGATGGGGACCCGGAACCTATCAGTTTCTATATGCACCGTATCAGCGCTCCAAAGAGAAAACCATCATCAGCACCAACGTAGGGGATATGGGAAATGCTCACAGCGAGTACATAGGTCCATTTGTTGAAAGCGGAATTTTTGGCATGCTGTCTGTTTTTGTTATTTTTATCATCTCCATTTATACCGGGATTAAAGTTTACAAAAAATCTGATACAAGAGAGTTAAAGCTGATTTCAATTACTGTTTTAATGGGTTTGATCACTTATTACATTCATGGTTTTCTCAACAACTTTCTTGATACGGACAAAGCATCCGTTCCTGTCTGGGGCTTCATGGCCATTTTGGTTGCGCTGGATATTTATCATGTTTCCGATCAAAACAGAACAATTGGTGAGCATTTGAAAGATTAAAAATCAAAATCAAACTAAAAAATTTTTTTATCAAATAATTATTATCTTTGCACCGTTTTAAATTCCCTGATGAATTTCTCGGCAGATAGGAAAAAACGTTTTTATTGATAGCTGTTTCCCAAATTATCTTATAGCGTAGTATTTTTTTCTGATGCCCGGATTCCCGGTTTTTTTGCATAATTAGAGTGTTCAGATATTTTGCACTAACATAATAAGATTTCAAACCATTAAATAATTCGTTCATGTACGATATAATTGAGCTTAATAATAAGCTTGTTACGGAATTAAAGGAAATAGCCAAAGAATTGGATATTGACAAATACGAGGGTCTGAAGAAACAAGAACTGATCTACAAAATTCTTGATCACCAGGCACTCAATCCTAAGCCGACTGAACCCATCAGCAGTGCGCCGGAGAAAAAGAAACGGGGAAGGAGAAAGAGAGTTGCTAAAGATCATGTTGAAAAAATAGCCTCGACTCAAACCAATCCTGAGAACCCAGAGCAGGTCGAAAATAACGAACCCGCAGAGGCGCCCATGAAGTACAATAAACCGGAGGTTATTGCTCAGGTCCCGGCAGTAGTGCCCGATGGAACGTTTGAACCGCTGGAGGGAGAAACCATCACTTTTCCGGAACATGTTTCCAACCCGGAAAGACCAGAACAAGGAAAAGAACAAGCAGGCAGCCACATCAGGCATAAACAGCCCGACCGGAAAAATGAAGAATTTGCATTTGAAAATGAAGGTTTTGTATCAAGTGAGGGAGTTCTTGAGATCATGCAGGATGGATATGGTTTCCTTCGTTCCTCTGATTATAACTATCTCAATTCACCCGACGACATTTACGTATCTCAATCACAGATCAAACTTTTTGGTTTAAAAACAGGTGATTCCGTAAAGGGAAGCATCCGCCCTCCAAAAAATGGCGAAAAATATTTTCCACTGATCAAGGTTGAAAAAATAAACGGACGCAGGCCCGAAGAAGTGCGCGACCGTATCCAGTTTGATTTTTTAACACCTCTTTTCCCTGAAGTTAAATTCAAACTTACAGGCCACCGCGAAAGTTCGGTTTCAACACGGATCATTGATATGTTCTGCCCCATAGGAAAAGGTCAACGCGGGTTGATTGTAGCTCAACCCAAGACCGGAAAAACGGTACTTCTGAAAGAAATTGCCAATGCCATTGCAGCGAATCATCCTGAGGTGTATCTCATTGTCCTGTTGATAGATGAACGCCCCGAAGAGGTCACCGACATGCAGCGCAACGTCAAGGCGGAGGTGATTTCCTCGACCTTTGACGAACAGGCGACCCGACACGTTCAGGTAGCGGAAATGGTGCTCGAGAAGGCGCGGCGTCTCGTGGAACACAAAAAG
>JBLRXC010000223.1:0-4493 GCA_047920975.1 Bacteroidales bacterium
ATTGCCAAACCGAAATAAGTAAATAAATGTTTACGTTTCATTTTAGTAAAATTTTAGTGAATACTTAATTAATTGATATTTAATGACTAATGACTGTCTCCATTTTTTTAAATTGTTGGAGTTTTACAATTTTGATCTTTTTTTATTTTACCTCCTTTCTTTTTCGTTCTTATTGCTTATAACTAATAAATATCAGCACCTATTTGTTTTCTGAAAAAATACGGGTAAGTTCCTGTTATTTAGCAACGAAGCAAGGTGTAAGTGTTTTTAAGCAAGTATACAAATTTACATCAGGATTACTGAGTGGGAATGTTTCGTACGGTATTATGTTCATTTGGCTCATTTTTCGAGGCTAAATGTATGAAAATTATTAAACCGAAGTACGAATTAATTCATAGCTGTATGATTTAACTCTTTAGCCATAGTAACGATTAAAAGACAAAGCATAAATTACAACACAATTCCCAGGTTACGATATTAACAGATGACCCGCTTTTGTTAATATTTTAATTATTGCTCCACTTTGTTATATCGTAAATTTGCAGGGTCTCAAAAAACGGTGAAAAACCGAAAACATTGATCTATGGGAAAAGTCATTGCTATTGCAAATCAAAAGGGAGGAGTTGGCAAAACAACCACTGCCATTAACCTGGCGGGCAGTTTTGCTATCCTTGAATTCAAAACGCTGATCATTGACGCCGATCCCCAGGCCAATGCCACTTCAGGTGTCGGGTTTGACCCAAAAAACATAAAGACAAGTATTTATGAATGTATCATTGATGAGGTTGAGCCGGCCAACATCATCTTAAATACTGAAACACCATATCTTGATCTTATTCCTGCCCATATTGACCTCGTAGGAGCCGAAATTGAGATGATCAATCTCCCTAACCGCGAGAAGATGATGCGGAAAGTGATCGCAAAGGTGAAAGACCATTATGACTTCATTGTGATTGATTGTTCTCCCTCGCTTGGCTTGATTACTGTGAATGCACTCACGGCAGCCGATTCGGTGATCATACCCGTGCAATGTGAATATTTTGCACTTGAAGGACTTGGCAAACTGCTGAATACAATTAAAATAGTTCAGAGCAGGCTCAACCCCGAACTTGACATTGAAGGGATCGTGCTTACGATGTTCGACCAGCGGCTTCGCCTTGCAAAACAGGTGGTGGAGGAGGTCAAGACCCATTTCCAGCAGATGGTGTTCGAAACTATCATCCACAGGAACACAAAACTCGGAGAGGCACCCAGTTATGGAGAAACTATTATCATGCACGATGCCGGCAGCACGGGGGCCATCAACTACCTAAACCTTGCCCGCGAGATCCTTCAGAAAAACGGAATGACCAAACTCCGGGAGTCTGAGAAACAAATTGACGTTGTGAATGAAAACTAAAAGATCGGCATTGGGACGCGGATTGAGCGCAATACTGGAAAGCCCGGAAACGGATATCACTTCAAAGGATATTTCAGGCAACTATGTGGTTGGCGCTGTGGCAAGCATTGGAATTGACAAGATTGAGGCCAACCCTTTCCAGCCACGTGACAGTTTCGAAGAGATTTCATTGCAGGAACTGGCCAATTCCATTAAAAAGCAGGGCATTATTCAACCAGTAACAGTCAGGAAACTTGGTTATGACAAATACCAGCTGATCTCCGGTGAAAGAAGGCTCAAAGCTGCCAAACTCGCCGGTTTGGATGATATCCCCTGCTTCATCAGGGTGGCTAATGACCAGCAAATGCTTGAACTGGCACTGATCGAAAACATCCACCGGAAGGATCTCAACGCCATGGAGATTGCCATCAGCTACCAGCGATTGATGGAAGAATGCAGGCTGACCCAGGAAAAACTGAGTGAACAAATTGGAAAAGACCGGACAACTATTACCAATTACTTAAGATTGTTGAAACTGCCTCCTGAAGTTCAGATTGCCGTGAGGGAAGAAAAAATATCCATGGGACATGCCCGCGCCATTATCAATGTGGATAACCCGGTCCATCAGTTATCGCTGCTTGAGCAAATCATCCGGAAAAAACTTTCGGTAAGAGATGTGGAACGTTTGGTGAAAGAAGGACTGTTAACCGGGAGACAGAATGACACACCACAATCCAAACCCCTTGAAGAAAAGCACCTGATAGCAAAAGAAATATTAGCTGTGCGGTTTAAATTACCTGTAGAGATCACTAAAAATAATAAAGGAAAAGGAAAGATCGTTATCCCGTTCACTTCAGAAACGGAGTTTGACCGTATTATATCGCTTCTTGATAAATAAAACTTGACCTTGAATTATTCCATAGGCTGGTTCCTTGCTGAAAAATTATCCCTGGTTCAATGGGGAAAACCCCTGATCGTATTCATTTTCCTGTTATCCTCGTGGATGGCTGCCGGTCAGAATAGCACTGATATAAACCTGCAAACTGAAAATACATCTGAGAGGGTCCAAATGGACACGGTAACCAAAAAGGAGCACTCACCACACAGGGCAACAATCTATTCGATGATCCTGCCGGGATTGGGCCAGGCCTATAATCGAAAATACTGGAAAATACCGATAGTTTATGCCGGCTTTGGTACCATCTATTATTTTATTCAATTCAACAACAAGGAATACCAGCTTTTTAAAGATGCTTTTGACCATGCCAGTCAGAACCCGGATGGAGAGGAGCCACCTGTCAATGAATACGAAGCATTGTACGACGTCAATTTTCTTCGATCGGCCCGGAATTACTACCGCCGGAACCGTGATCTGAGCTATATCCTCACAGGTGTCTGGTACCTGATGAATGTAATTGATGCAGCTGTGGATGCGCATCTCTTCACCTGGGAGGTAGATGAGGATCTGACCCTTCGCATTGAACCGGATATAATCAATCCGGCAATGATTGGGTTTCAACCGGTGGGAGGGATTAGATTTACGCTGCGATTCTGATCCTGCCTAACCATCCAGCGCTTTGTGCTGCGCATAATGACGCCATTTGGCCAGTAGATCGCGAAAATCATCAGCCAATTCTGAAGTGAATGAATGAGGCGCTCCGGTAACGGGATGATCAAATCCGAGCACTTTTGCATGAAGGGCCTGGCGGGGACAAATTTTGAAACAGTTCTGGACAAACTGCTGGTATTTACTGAAGGTGGTACCTCTCAGAATCATATTACCCCCATATGTTTCATCATTAAACAAGGGATGACCAATGGATTGCATGTGAACCCTGATCTGGTGCGTACGTCCTGTTTCAAGCCAGCACTCAACCAGCGACACATATCCAAAACGTTCAATCACCCTGTAATGGGTGACTGAAAACTTACCCCTGTTTGTCTCGTCAAAAAGAGCAAATACCTTACGGTTGGCATTGCTGCGGGCGATGTGACCGGTAATTGTTCCCGCTTCATTTTTCAGGTCTCCCCATACCAATGCATGATATTTCCTATCAATGGTGTGATGAAAAAACTGTCGCTGAAGGTGAACCTGAGCCGCCTCATTTTTGGCCACCATCATCAATCCGGAAGTATCCTTATC
This sequence comes from Bacteroidales bacterium, assembly GCA_047920975.1. Lineage (GTDB taxonomy): Bacteria > Bacteroidota > Bacteroidia > Bacteroidales > JAADJA01 > JAADJA01. The sequence continues at coordinate 3,522 of JBLRXC010000223.1, forward strand.
GATCCTGTGAACAAGATAAGGGCCTGTTGAACCGGAATTCATTGCTCCGGATTTTTGAAAATGAAACAGAAGGGCATTGACCAGTGTCCCGGTATAATTTCCGTAAGCCGGATGGACAACCATTCCTGCAGGTTTGTTCACAACAATCAAATCATTGTCTTCATAAACCACCCGGAGTGGTATATCTTCAGGAATCAGTATGATATCGCGCACCGGTTGCTCCATCAGGATCCTGATCAAATCGCCGGGTTTCACCTTATAAGATGGTTTTACGGGACTATCATTCACCAGAATGTTTCCATTGTTTGCTGCTGCCTGAATTTTACTTCTGGAAGCATTCTCAATCCGGTCCATCAAAAATTTATCAATCCGTAGTAACCCTTGCCCCTTATCTACTTCAAAACGATAATGCTCATACAAATCAAGCTCTGTGTCGTTATTCAATTCGGGGAATTCTTTTTCCATTGACCTGAAACTATTTCACAATCAGTAATTTGGCCGAATAGCTTTTCCCTTGAAGGGCATCTGTAAGATTGACAATGTAAAGTCCGGGTTTAAGGTTCAGGGTAGATATTCTATCCCGGTAAGATCCTGAAATGATCATCCTTCCATAAAGGTCATTAACGCTGAGGGTTAGATATTTTAATCCTGCCGGATCATCCGAACCAGGCGGAAGGTCAATAAAAATTTCATCTGTTCCGATGGGGGGATTGGGGTATATGACCAATTCCATAAACTCATTGCTTTTTACTTCAGGAAGTTGAGGAGAGAGTGCCTTTCCAAGGACAGGCCGGATCATGATGGACCCATCAAAACTGGAATTAACCCAGGATCCGTCAACGTTATAGAAGTTTTTGTTTTGTGAATTGGTATTTCTGTCGAAACCAACATTCAGGTTATCATTGGAGGTTTGTGTCCATCCAACATAAAAATTTCCAACACCCAGCTTCACAAACTCAGGAAATTCATAAG
>JBLRXC010000224.1:0-4481 GCA_047920975.1 Bacteroidales bacterium
ACTTTTAAACCGATGGTGAAAATTTTCACCATCGGTTTTTAAAATTTTATTTTTTTGTAAATAAAATTTTATTAAACTTGCAACTTATTAATACTTGCGTTCTTTTTGATCATATAAAAATCTAAAGTAAGGTGAACATCCTTCAAAAATTGGTTTTGGTTAATAATTAGGTTTATTCTTTTCTTCTTTTCATCACCTTACTTTTAAACGGGCCGGAAAAACTTTCCGGCCTGTTTTTTTTTTTTTTAATCATGCCGCGTGTTGGCGTAGTATGGAATCAACTACTTTTGCCGGGAATCTGATATCAGTAGTGGCCATGTCGAACCGGACGAAAGGAATTCTATTTGCTTTAACTACAGCCTTTTTATGGGGGTTTCTTCCGATTGCACTGAAAGTTGTTACCGGCTTCATTGATCCCCTCACCATTGGCTGGTTCCGATTCCTGGTTGCTTTTTTTCTCCTGTTCGTCATCCTTGGCATTCGGAAGCCCAAATACCTGAAAATACTTACCAATCCTCCGTTATACATCATCATTGCCTCTCTGGGATTGGGCATCAATTACCTGGGATTTATTTACGGACTTAAACTGACCACCCCTGGCACAGCTCAGGTTTTTATACAGGCAGGCCCCATGGTGTTGGGTTTGGTGGGATTTATCTTTTTCCGGGAAACTCTCAGCAAACGTCAGGGATTTGGTTTCCTGGTCGCGGGCCTGGGTCTTTTATTCTTTTACCGGGAAAATCTTGCACAAATGGTTGCCCAAGAAGACATGTTCAGCATGGGTGTTGTCTGGGTACTGATAGCTGCCATGGCCTGGGCAGTTTATGCTACATTTCAGAAAAAACTGGTTCAGGATTACCCACCCCAGCAACTCAACCTTTTCCTGTTCGGTCTGCCTGTTATACTGTTTCTGCCTTTTGTCAGGTTTTCAGAGTTCATAGACCTCACTTTCCTGCAGTGGATGCTGATGCTCTTCCTGGGACTGAACACACTGATCGCTTATGGAAGCCTTTCCATGGCATTTAAATATATTGAAGCCAGTAAAGTTAGTATTATTGTTACCATGAATCCAGTCCTGACATTTGTCTACATGGGATTGCTGGCTCTGTGGGAAGTTTCCTGGATAGTCCCCGAAAAATTATCCATAGCCGGAATGGCGGCTGCTGTAATGGTTTTGATCGGTGCCGTCATGGCGATTGTTGCATCTCATCCATCCAAAAAGAAAACACTGGATCAATTTTTTAAAAGGAAAGCATCGGGGAAAACGAATCCATGATGAAACTCCTTCTGTTTGCTTCACTCGTTGAATTGATGTTCGTTTGCTACCGCATTCCCCCTGCACGTATTTTATTGTGATTGAAGTACCTGCGACAGCTGATCGATATCTACAGGCTTTGTCAGATAGCTGTTCATGCCGGCTTTCATACATTTATCCTCATAATCCTTTAACGCATGAGCGGTCAGCGCAATGATAGGAATACCGGGATTCCGCACACCATTACTACCAAGGCGGATATTTTCTGTCGCCTCAATGCCATCCATCTCAGGCATTTCTATGTCCATCAACACAGCATCAAAATCCTTCTGGCTCAGGATGGCCAATGCCTCTTTTCCATTGCCGGCCATTTCAGATGTGTGTCCAAGCCTGGTCAGGAATGCCGTAATTACCTGTGAATTCAGCAGGTTGTCTTCCGCAATCAGAATATGCATTTTTTTATCTTCAGCCTTTACCGTTTTACGCATGGCAGCGGCTTTGGGATCAGCTTTTCCCAATACCATGGTGAATATAAAATTGCTTCCTTGTCCTTTATCACTCTCCACCCAAACAGTCCCTTCCATCCGTTCGATAAAATGCTTTGAAATAGTCAGTCCGAGACCAGCTCCTCCATATTTTCGGTTGGTTGATTCATTTTCCTGTGAAAAATCCATGAAGATCAGTTTCTGCTTCATTTTAGAGATGCCAATTCCGGTATCTTTTACTGAGCACAACAATTTTATCCGATCGCCTTCAAGATTATTTTCTGCAACCTGTATACTGATCTTCACCCCTCCCTCTTCAGTAAATTTTACAGCATTTCCAATCAGGTTATACATGATTTGCCGGATCACTTCTTTATCACCGATCAGATTTAATGGTACATCTGTGTCTATATCAATCACCATGTCTAATTTCTTACTCTTCGCGTCAAGGAAGAAAGCATTGGTGACTGAATCCAGAAGTTCCCTCAGGTGAAATGGTGTTTTTTTGAGTTCAGTCGTGCCAATATCAATCTGAGAGTAATCGAGGATGTCTTTGATCAGGGCCAACAGATGCTCAGATGAATCTTTAATCCTCTGAAGGTTGAGCTGATGTTGTTCTTCAACGCCTGATTTGATGGTAAGATCACAAAAACCAATGATGGCATTGATAGGTGTCCTGACTTCATGACTGATATTGGCAAGGAATCTGTTTTTAGCCTCGTTGGCCTGTTCAGCGTGTTCATGAGCAATTTTTCGCCGGTCATTTTCCTCCTTAAGCCGCCGGGTTCTCTCCTCAACCCGCTTCTCCAGGTCTGTATTCAACTGTCTTAATTCAATATTGGTTTTCTGCTTCATCCTGTACCTCGACCAGAGGATAAAGATGATGATTATTGAAAACAGTGTAAATAAAACGATAATGTTCCGGATATTTCTTTCTTTCAGAACCCTTAGGTTAAGGTCAATTTCACGGATCGTTTGTTTTTGGGCTTCATCTTTCAGATGGTATCCCAACTGGATCAGGGAGATTTTATTGGTAGCCTGCTCCTGAGCCATCAGCTGATTCAGGTTGGAAAGTTCTTTATAGGATGTGAGTGCACTTCTAAAATCACCTGAAAGTGCGTAAGCTTCCGATAACTGCTCAAGTGATTCTTTATGAACCGCAACAAGCCTTATTTGGTCAGCCATGGCTTTACTTTTTTCAAGAAAGTTAATGGCTTTGGCATATTCTCCGTTTAATTTGTAAGCAATGCCCATGTTTTTATGAATGACGGCCATCAGGTTTTTATCACCAACATTTGAACTCAGCCGGAGGGACTGGTCATAATAATCAAGTGCTTTACCATAGTCTCCCTTTTCCCGGTAAACATTCCCCAGGTTATTGATTACACCTGAGCGGTCAAACACCGGCTTTGGGTTCGATTCAATGATTTTGAGTGCTTCTTCAAAAAAATAGAGTGCCCGGTCGTTGTCTCCTTCATGCCAGTGCAAATCACCTTTTGAGATATAAGCATCCACAGTGGTTGTATGATCATTGCCGGCCTTGCATATTTCAATAGCCTGGTTGAAATAATCAAGGGCCAGATCGGATTTCCCTAACTTTTGATACGCATCCCCACTGCTGATCATGGATATTGCTATTCCCTTTTCATTTCCCAGATCGGTGTAAATTTTTAACGCCCTTAAATGGTGGTCAAGTGCGGTTGAATAATCTCCAAGAAACCGGTAAATTTTACCGGTTTGGTTCGAACTCCTGGCTATTCCCTCACGATCGTCAATTGCCCCAAATGTTTTCATCGATTTAAGAAAATAATCAAGTGAGCGGATATTCTCTCCTTTTAAACGATAACCTTCGGCTATCCGGAAAAATGATTTTGCCTCATGGCTTTTACTTTGCAATTGCACTGCAAGGGCAAGTGCTTCATTTCCAAATTCAATGGCTTTGTCCGGGTTTTGGCCCAGCATCAACTCAGAGAGCTCATTCAACAGGTCGATCCTCTCAATGCCTTCAGAAGCCTCAAGTTTTTGGATCAGTGCTTCTGTTTCTCCATTTCCGTAAAAAGAGCCAGGAATGGATAAGAGAAGCATGAAAAAGAATAATGTTTGTAATGTCTTATTCAAGTACAAAAGATGAATTAATAAATCAAGAGATCACACAAAATACAGAAATCAGGTTGTTTCTACGGAAAAATGAATGAAGGGTTGGGAAATTTGGCATTTAAAGTTGTAATTTTGCAGCCGCAAACATAAAGGTCCCGTAGCTCAGCTGGATAGAGCAACAGCCTTCTAAGCTGTGGGTCACAGGTTCGAATCCTGTCGGGATCACAAACCTCCTCTAACCGGGAGGTTTTTTGCTTTTAATGGGGTATCCATTTGACCCTCTGTAGCTTCTTTTCCCTCGCCGACGGCACCTCAGCCCCTTCTTCGACATCAAGCAATCATACCTCCTTCTCTTAAGCAACTGTGGTATATGCTTATGGTAGTTCTGCCGTGGCATTAAGGGTATTGAAAAGATAATGAATATGCCTGTAACATCAACACAGCCTACCAGTGCAATCACCTCTTTCTGTCAATCTACAACACCCCAATAGCAAACCACTTCAGTATTCGGTTCATTCATCTGACCGAAGTGAGTCTGGCATCGTTTTGCTAACAAGCTAGTTGCCATTTTTTTTTAAATTCATTATTATTACCACGGCGAATAAATAAATCAAAATTATTCGTATCTTTGGCGTATGGAAAAA
>JBLRXC010000225.1:0-4475 GCA_047920975.1 Bacteroidales bacterium
GAGATACAGGTTCCCTGAGTTTAGGCTTTACACTCTCTGTTCTGACAGTATTATTTATCGATAAAAATGGTACAATGGCATCATTTGAAGGTTGGAAATTCAATGCGCCAATTGCATCGGGAGTTGCATTGTTGATCATTCCGATATATGACACGTCCAGAATTTTTATCAAAAGAACCATTAATGGTAAATCACCTATTGCACCGGATAAGAGTCATGTGCATCATTTTCTTCTCAGAATGGGGATGAGACATGATCAGGTTACTATTACTTTGGTGGTAATCAAATGTGTCTTTATTGGGTTGATTTTTCTTGGAGCTGGCCTGAATGATTATGTTTTGTTACCTATTGTAATCTTAGGAGCTATCACTCTTGGATTTAGATTGGACACCATCACCTTAAAAAGAGTGAAAAAATTAAATAAAAATTCTCCTCCAATACTCTCCAAAAGGGTAAAGAAAAAATCAACTTCCAAGCCAAATATTCAGGGAAGTGTTTTGGAAAAAGTAAATATCAGTGATAATTAAATCAGAACTTCCATTTGAAAAGTACCAAAAAACTCCGGAAAATCCGGAGTTTTTTGATTAGTTATATTTTAAAAATCTGTTAGATTGTATATTCCGATCCATCTTGACCACCTGTTCCGGTGATGCTGACCACTTTTTTCCGATGATGTTGACCACCCCTTTTAGGGGCCAATAACATCTTCAAGGGATAAAATTCCGGTGATCTTGACCACTGTCAATCCGGCCATCCTGACCACCCCACCAAGTGGTCAACATTGCCAGAATGACAATCCTGACCACTTATGTTTTTTCAGTTATCGTTTGCTTTACAGAAAAACTAGCACTGTAAAGTATGGCAGGAACAACGATAACTATGAGCAATCTTAAACAGATAATCCGCCACCGTGACAACGGCATGGCATTGCAGACCATCTCCAAAACTTTGGGCATTGCCCGTAATACGGTCAAAAAGTACCTGCAGTTGGTTGATTCCAAAGGTTTAACCTATGGATAGCTTCTCTGCAAGAGTGATGAGCAACTCGATGCACTGCTCAATGATCCTGACCAAAAATCCGAACAGAGATATCAGGATCTTCAGTCCTTCTTCCCGTTTATGGAATCAGAACTCAAAAGAACCGGTGTAAACCGCTGGGTCTTATGGGGAGAATACCGTCAGAAACATCCTGATGGTTATAGCTATTCGCAGTTTTGCAACAACTACAGACAGTGGCGTATGGGTTTATCCGCCAGTATGCGGATCGAACATTTGGCGGGCGACAATCTTTATATAGATTTGTATCTGTCCGACAATCCTCGTGTCGGGGATTGATTGTTTTATTTGGGTCGGTAATCTTCCCAGTTTGATGGCAGCAGTTGATAAAGGTCTTTTTGCTTATGGGATTGGATTCTTTCGAAGACATCCTTGAGCCATTCAAACTCGTTGATTTTATTTTTTTTGGAGCTTGCCATGAAGGAGTACATGGCGGCGGTCATTTCTGCTGCCTGGTGTGATCCTGCAAACAGATATGCTTTTCTGCCCACAGCCAGAGGTCTTACTGCATTTTCCACAAGGTTGTTGTCGATTTCCATCTGTCCGTGCAGTACGTACGCACTCAGTCCTGCCCATCTTTTGTTTGCATATGCTATTGCCTGACCCATTGGGCTTTTGGGCCTGTAGCTGTACTGTTTTTCTTCAAGCCATCTGCCGAGGTTCCCCAGAACAGGCTCCGCATGTTCCTTTCTCAAAACCGTCCGTTGTTCCCAGCCCATTGCTTCATCCCGCATCTTTGCTTCCAGAAGGTAGAGTTTTCCGATTTCGTCCAGTACATAATTGGCCTGTTCTTCATCATCCTTCAGGGCATCCACGAACTTCCGTCTGGCGTGGGCCATACAAAAAGTCAGATGGATATCCGGATGGCTTCCAAAGAGGGAATCATAGACTTTATAGCCATCGGTCTGGATGATGCCCCTAAAGTCCGCAAGCATTTCCCGGGGGCCTGACAGGTTCCTTCCTTTTCTGTAATCGAAAACCACAAGTCTGTCCACAGGGGCATGGTACAGCCACATGTAACCCTGGTGGACACCGTTTTTATGGTCTCTGTCCAGGACTTTTATCGGTGTTTCATCGACCTGGAGATATTTTTGGCCGACCACTATCAGCCGGAGCAGCTCCCAGAGAGGTCTGAGATGGTCCCAGCCTCTCATGATCCAATCCGATGCGCTTGAGGCGGGGATCCGTACCCCCATCCTGGTGTATTTATCGATCTGTCTGTGGAGCGGCATCCCATACACATATTTATCAACGGTCATCTGGGCAATTACCGATTCGGAAGGGATGCCTTTTTCTATCACCCTGTCAGGAAGTGTTCCGATGATGATGCCTTCGCCGTTCGGTCTTGCATACTTTGGGCGGATATACTGCTTTACAAAGAACGATGCAGGCACAACTTCAAGAACTTCTGTAACTTCTTCGCCGATTCTTGTGCAGCCTTCGGTAGATTCTGAAGGTTCAATCACCACTTCCTCCCTTCTGAGTTCTTCGGGTAGAGACATACGTCCCGTTCCTTTGGCCCTTTTCTTGGGGGCGGGCTTTGTTGTTGCCGAAACTGATCCGGAGAGATCTTCCTGTACCGATTTTGTCACACCAAGTTCGAAAAGTCCCAATTGGTCATCCCCTATGCTACCTGTGCGTTTTTCACTCCTGAACCCAAAAAGATGTCTGCGGAGTTTATCGAGTTCGAACTGCTGGTCTGAGATGATATGCTCTTTTTCTGATAGGGTCAACAGGGCTTCTTCGTACAGTTTTTTGTAGTCTTTTTCCCCGTTTCCCATGACATAAAGATATCAAAAAAAGTGGGTTTAAATAGGTTTAGAGGCTATTTTTACCCTAAAAAACGCATCTTTTTTCATGCTCTTTTCAAGGGGTTGTAGCGGTCTCTGTAGCTCACCGATTCAAGCATTACCCCCTGTAGGAGCAGGCCCAGTTGGCTGCTTGTAATCCCGTTACCGGCAAGCACGGGACGTTCAAAAGTCCCCCTTTCGAGCTTTTTGACATACATGGCAAAACCGTCCCTGTCCCATTGGAGGATACGGATCTGGTCGGAACGCTTGCCGAGAAACACAAAAACATCTCCGTTCATGGGATCAAAGCCAAGTTTGTTGCGCACCAAGCCTGACAGCGAGTTGATGCCAAACCGCATATCGGTGGGCTCTTTATACATAAAATACCTGGTCGAGCTTGATAGGGCAAGCATCAAAGAACCTTTTTGATGGTATCGGTGTCTATCTTTCCGAAAAGCTCAATACTTATACCTGACGGGTAATTGATCTTGATGACAGAATCTTTTTGAAACCCAACATGTGTGGCCACCAATGAAAAGGAGGATTGACCGGTGGGAGAAGGCTGCCCCACACTGAACTTCCTGCACCAATAATAAAATGTCGTCCTTGAAATACCTTCTTCCTCAGCGAAGGAAGCTTTGCTCTTTCCTGAAACCTGCCATCTACAGACCAGGTCATAATACTCATCGTTGTTGATCTTTTTCATGATGCAACTTTACGAAGTAATCACCTACCTGGAAATATGGGGTTTATCGGATGGATACGTTCTTTTGAGTTCCTGTTCAATAAATGGAAAGAAGGACAGAAAATAATGTATATTATGTCTATTCGGATTATTGGTCAGAATCATTGAGCATTGCTTCTCAAAAGGAGTGGTCAACATCACCGGAACAAGTGGTTAAGATGATTTGAAATAACCATATTATATAAATCAAACCGTAATATCCAAAAAACTGAAATCCATAAAAACAGTTACCCTAAAGGGTAAGATGCAATGTAGGTTAATTTTAAATTCCTCCGTCAGGCAATACCCATTCTCTTTTTTATCTCCGCCTCTATGTCCCATGAAAGCTTTCGAATAGAATCATGCTCAAAGAAAGTTTGTATTGAAATATCGATATTTAGCCTTTTGCTTAAAAGTGAAACTATTCTAATAGCGGAGAGGGAATTTCCTCCCAAAGGAATAAAGGAGTCTGTTACGTCTATAGCATCCATCTTTAATACACTACACCAGGTACTATGCACCAATTCTTCAATCTTATTTTTAGGTTTAGCAATCGCTCTGGATTTTTGTGGAGTACTTTTGGTTTGACTTCTGAGGAGCGCATGTTTATCAACTTTTCCGTTGGTTGTGAGGGGAAAAGTATCTATCTGAATATAGGTGGAAGGGATCATATTCGAAGGGAGTAACGATCTTAAATATTCCACCAACTCGTTTTTATTTACTTGAGATGAAGCTTTGAAATAGGCTCGTATTTCTTTCGTATTACTTTTAACCTCCATACCTATTTCTACCATAAGTTTTTTGATATCTTCCGTGTCAAGCTCATCATTTAGCTCATAAATAGTCTCTTCTCGCTTTTTATGTCCAACTCGTACATCCCAACTGTAAGGAAAAGCATAATTATG
>JBLRXC010000226.1:0-4470 GCA_047920975.1 Bacteroidales bacterium
CTGAATCCGACTGAATCCTGATGGGACGGTCACAATCTCCGTAAAGCACCAGGTCGTCTATGATGATTGTTGTATCCACATCTGTTTCGTTCTCCTGCTGGAACCAATACCTTTGGTTGGGTGAAAGCACCAGTTGCGAAAACTGATTCCGTCCTTTGATTTTGGCATTGCCATAAAACACGGCAGTATCAATGGTATTGATGATGGAGACATCCATGAATTTGTGCGCTTCAAGGTACCCTATGAAATGTCCTCCGTAAATTACACCCCTTTCGTAAAAAAATGCGGTGTCAATATTATGTGAATTTACCAACATGTTGTCAGTAGTATAAGAATAAACAAAATTGATGAAATACTGGTTCCTGAGAAAGCAATAAGCCGAAAAGTCTTTTTTGAAGGTGAGTGTATCCACGATTCCTGTTCCAATGGCCTCACCCTGAACCACATAGTAATCCACCAGGTTGAAAGTGTTCATACTCTCGCTGAGCAATTTTGAGCCCATCCCTGTTATGGTGTCAGTACCGAAAGCGCCCAGGAATTCAATATTATGATAGGTCAATTCACCGCCATAGGATCTGATGTCGCAAAAACCCGGCGGTGCACCTAAAGGCGGGGAGATAAAACCCGTTGCACGGATGATGGATTCACCCGCATCGAAAAATATTTTCTCATCCGGCATCCATGCATTCATCAGCCATGCCTCTGCCTGGTATTGGTGAACCAAAACCAGTGTCTTTTCAAGAAAATAGAGCTCTCTGTAAAGCGTATCGGTCGAATTGAAGTTCACCACGCTCATGGTGTCGTTTTCAAGCAGCAGGTTTCCTGCCTTGAAAAAGACCGTGTCGTTATGATTGTAGAATTTACTATCGAGCCGCCATTTTCCGGTTTCGCTGTAGAAATAAGTCTTGTTCCACAGGTTGAAATAATCATCTCCATCATACGTGTAATGTAGAAAGATGCTTTCGTAATCATCATCATCTGTTGATTCAAAATAATGTTTTCCGGCAAATCCGTAGGTCATGGCCGGATCGAGGATGAATGAACCCCAGATGCGCATGTTGTTGGTATCGGCACCCTGGACAAACGGATTGTTCTGCACGCTGGGGAGCCAGATAAAGTCGTTGCACTGTGCATTCTTCAGATCAATCGTTACTGTAGCTTCGGGTTCAAATCCCGATCCTCCGTCAAAGTATACATGGTCGCGGATAGTTGGGGGACATTCACCTCCCGGCCCTCCGGAAGAGAGCGACCAGTGATCCGGATCGCTCCAGTTGCCTTCGCCATTCACCCAGTAAAGGGTTCGCTCTCCAATCTGATTCAAAAAATTGAAGCCAAGGTTGTTTCCCATATTATATCCCCCGTCAATGGTAATGAGTGAACCGGTGTTGTTGATATCCTGAACAAAAACTTTTTTCAGTGTGATGGGAGGCCCCTGGTAACTGATAATGGCCTGTGTGTATTTCTCTTTGGATGTAATCCAGGTTGCACCCAGTCCGCAACCGGGCTTTTCCTGGAGTTCAAGTTGCAAAATAGTCTGCATCCATTGCGAGGTGGAAACACTTCCGGGATGGATCAGCGAATCATACTGTACCTGGTACCAGTGTCCTTCGCTGATGACAAGATGGTTAAAGTGATTGCTTCTTTCAAAAAAGCCGTCCGCGTTAAAGACTGCCTTTGCAAAGTTATTGATTTTACCTCCCTCTCCGGTCACGGTTCCTGTTTGTTTGAATAAAAGCAGGTTGTTAACCGTATTGTTCCCCAATTGCCCTATAAAATAGCCGGGTTGCTGGAAAAAATGAATGGAATCAATCACACAGTCACGGCCGGTGAATCTACTGGCCAGGCCCTCTCCGAAATAGTCCCCGTCAAAATCAATCCGGTGGAAATTCCCGTACCATGCCTCAATTTCGGCATGCACCAGGTCAATATAGGTATAATGAATTTCATGATATGGTCCCCTGATTTCCGACAAAATGGGTGCTCCGGTCATCGGATCCAAAGCACCATTAATCAATACTGTATCTATTGTAAAACTCCCTTCCACCCCTGGATTTCGGTTACCAACTAAACTTCCGCTGCCCCGAAAATGAATAAGCCTGTGTGTAGTGCGGATTTTTGTATTTCTTATTTCACCTGTAAATTGCGTAAAATTGATGTCATGGTATATAAGGTTTGTTCCATTTGTGTGTGACATAGAGCCCGCTGCTATCCAGAAATAAGTACCAGTGGCATCAAATGTAAGATTCTCGGCATTGATTACCCATGGGCCGGCGATATAAATGTAGGTGTCTGAAACATCTAAAGACCGGGGAATGTTACCGGTTGAGCTAAATGCCCGTGAGATGACCGGGAATCCATTCGCATTGAATGTGCCGTTTACATGGAGAATTTGAGGAAAAGGAGGAGGAGGATCCCCCTCCGGATCATATTCAGCTGGCACCCAGGGAGCCTCAGTTGGAATAAAATTCTGCCAGTCAGGTGCTTCAAAAACAACCAAAGTATCCAAAAGAGTCCATTCGCCGTTACCGTCGAACCAGATATCATTCAAAAATCGGGTACCGACACCTGCGAGTTTGATGGTGTTGCCCGGCTCACTGGATGAGAACCGGGTAATTCCTTTGTATTCATTGATCACTTTCGGGTGAAAAGTAATTGAACCGAAAATACCAAAACTGGCCTGGCTGTATTCGCTGAATACAACAACCGTGTCCTGGATATTCTGCCAGGTCATGCTCCGACAGGTTGGATTTCCCGTGGTGATAAATACAGTATCGAAAGGGTATAAAAATGAGTTCTCATTAAAGAAAACATTGGTAAGCTCATCCGGAACTTCGTCAGGGATCAGTCCTGCCTGTGTCCGCCACTTGTTGAGGTCCGACCAGTTTCCCTGACCGCCAACCCAATAGAGATTTTTCTCCTGACCAAAAGTAAACAGGGAAATCAGTAAAAAAAACAGAGAGGGTAGTAATCTGATTGTCTTCATGCAATTAATTTATTTAATAATCTGAATTTTTTCTCAGTAATACGCCTGGATCATCATTTATGCGAAGGAAATACAACTGCCGCTCAATCTCGTGCCCCTAAATATAAACGCAACTTTTCCTTAAAGTTATCTGACAGAATATTCGACATAATAGTTGCCTCATTGACAGAAGAAAACATACAAAACTGACCCACCACATCACCAGCCAAAAATAAACATTTTTTTCTATTCGAAAAAACCAAAACATGGCAGGTACAGGCATTCCTTTTTAACATCAGTCTACTGCTTTATCACCGGATTTCTCATGACGGCACCTAAGCCGAAAACCTTAATGAACAATAGGTTTTCCGTTCAATACATGAACACTCCGGTTTCGGTTGTTCATTTCTCATCTCCGGAATCTTGTGAAAATTTTGTTAAAAAGTTTTTTTCATTTTTGGTTTGTCTTTTACAGCATGCCGGATACTTGCATTCAGTTCAAACCCGATGAGGAGAATGATAGAGTTAAAATAGATCCAGATGAGGATGATCAGCAGTGTTCCGATTGAACCGTAAAGCGCATTGTAGCTTGAAAAGTTCTGCACGTAGAAATTAAATCCGATGGATGCCGCCAGCGCGAGGAAAGTGGCAAGGGAGGAACCGGGTGAGATAAACCTGAATTTACTCGCTTTGGCCGGGGCGAGGTAATAGATAAGGGAGATGGTGAAGAAAAACAAGGCAAGCAGTATGATCCACTTACCAGCCTCCAGCATATAAAAAGTGATACCGCTCGAAAGTATGTTTTTCATGACAAGAAACCGGAGGAAATAAGTTCCGGTTGTTAGCAAAACAATGGAGATGACAATGATGAGGCCTATGACAGCGAAAAGGACCAGCGAAGTGAGCTTTTGACGCAAAAATGAACGGGTTTCAATGGTATGGTAGGTATTGTTAAAGGCCTCAATGATGCTGCCGAAACCATTGGTGGCAAAAATCAGTGCCAGAAAAAATGTGAGGGAGAGCAGCCCGCCACGGGGTTGCTGAATGATATCAACGAGGGTACTGTTGATGACCTCCTCCGTTGCATCCGGTGTGATGTTGGAAATGAATACCAATAACTGTTCCTGAAAATTGGCAATGGGAATGAAGGGAATAAGGGTAAAAAACACAATAATCATAGGAAAAAGGGCCAGGAAAAAGCTGAATGAAATTGAGGAAGCCCTTGCGGTGACTGATCCCTTAAACAATCCTGTAAAAAAAAACTTTGCTACATCATACAAAGGCATCCCATCAAAACCGGGCAAAATGATCTTTTGTGTGAGTCTCAGGAATTTTAATACAGGTCTGTATCTCACAAGATTAATCGACATATTTTTTCACTTTTTCAATTCCATTCGCAAAGAATTCAGAATTCAGTATCCAGAATCCAGAATTCAGAATCCAGAATCCCATCATTCCACCGCAACCAAACTCATATCCAAACTTTTTATCTGGTGCGTAAGTGCTCC
>JBLRXC010000227.1:0-4465 GCA_047920975.1 Bacteroidales bacterium
AGTTGACACCTTGTAACAAATTGATTCTCTCCTGGAATCAGCCCAACTTCTGCGTGATCGGCGATCAACGGAGAAGACCCTCAAATATCCTGGCTTTCAAGGTCCCATAGCAAGAACTTGGAGACACTTGACCATTGCAGCTTCCGGTGGCTGTATCTCCCGATAGTAGCTGGATAACAGGTCATGAATCAGGCGACCCCTTCTTCTTCCCAGAAAATGACCCGAAAGGCGGCGCCAGGCACAGCTGTCTGGAAAAATTTCTAAAAAATAATCCCTCCAGCGATTGACAGTGGATCTCCAAACTCCGCAAATCCCCTTTAGACGTTCCAAGGTTGCATCCGGATTTTTTCCCTGACGAATGGCGGTGAGCAACAAAATCACAGGCGCCCAATACACCCGGCGGTCCCAAAATCTGACCGATGGGGGCATGACGCGCCGGCGGCATCCTTCACGCCCACAGCAAAGGCTGTAACGAAGGTCAAAGAGTGTTTCAAGATCTGGAGGGCCGCCACGCGGTTTACGCCCGTAGTTGGCATAGTGCAACGGTCCCCCACAATAGGGCAGCGGCGTTCTTGGGTTTGCCTCGCCAGATCCAAGTCAATTTGATGAAGAAGAGAAAATAATGATTGTTGAGTAAGCACATATAGTGATATCATGGTCCCCGCCATTGGTTAATGTGGCAGGAGCCCTCTATCAACGCATCAGCCAAGCAACGTGAGGGGGCTCCTTTCTTTTCCCCTCACTTTTCTGGACCATTTTAGCGATTTTTTCCATCATTTTTTGAGTCTGCACTCAGTCAACTCACGGTTTTGCCCCCGTTTGTCTCCATGGTGGAGTCCGGAGGAAGCAAAACCGAAAGGAGAGACACGATGAGCAACACGCAAGCACCTATTTGGCGACGCTGGGGACAATTTCGTTTCTCAGTGATTGGTGAACTGTTGTCCAGCCCGCCTGCCAAGGGGCAACTGCAGCAGGCTATTCAACGGCTTTCACAAAAAATCTATCAACACCCCATTGATGAAGACCAGAGATTCACACTGGGTGCATCGACCATTGAACGGTGGTATTATAAAGCCAAAGAGGTTGATGATCCGGTAGCTGTTCTGGGGCGAAAACCTCGATTCGATGCCGGGGTACGCTGGTCCATGCCCCAAGCACTGCTGGGCGCTTTAAAAGCCCAGTATCAAAAGTATCCCCGCTGGACTGCGCAATTGCACTACGACAACCTGAAAATTGTGGTGCAGGAAAAGCCTGAATTAGGAAAATTGCCCAGCTACAAGACTGTATTACGGTGCATGCGGGATAACGGTTGGTGGAAATCCCGTGAACCGGCCCGGCCTGGCCCCGGACAAGTACAGGCTGCCAGGCACCTTGAAAACCGGGAAGTGAGAGGGTTTGAAATATCTTTCCTTCACGGCCTTTGGCATCTTGATTTTCACCATGCAAAAGTTCGCATTCTTGATGCATCAGGGAACTGGCTTCAGCCCATGGTACTGGCGATCCTTGATGACCATTCCCGTATTTGCTGTCACCTGCAGTTTTATCTGGCCGAGACTGCGGAGTGTCTGGTCCATGGGCTGGTCCAGGCTTTTATGAAACGGGGGCTGCCCAGGTCATTGATGACCGATAACGGATCGGCAATGCTGGCAGAGGAAACCACACAGGGTCTTGCCCGTCTGGGCATTGATCACAAAACCACTTTGCCTTACTCCCCCTATCAAAATGGTAAGCAGGAAGTCTTCTGGGGCCAGCTTGAGGGACGTCTTTTGGAGCTGGTACGCAAACATAAGGATTTAAAACTGTCCTTTTTAAATCAGGCAGCCCAGGCCTGGGTTGAACAGGATTACCATCGCAGATTCAACCGGGAGATAAAATCAACCCCTTTGGACCGCCTTCTTAACGGTAAAAGCGTTGCCAGAAATATCCCGGACAGTGAGGCCCTCCGCCTTGCTTTTACACGCAGGGTGACTCGGAAACCCAGACGCAGTGATGCTACCGTCGCTGTTGGCGGCATTCGCTATGAACTGCCTGCCAGGTTCGGCCACATGGAATCGGTTGCTTTACGGGCTCCCGGCTGGGATAGAAGTCAGTTGACTCTGGTAGATCCCGGGACCGATGCCCCCCTTGCACAGCTGGCGCCCCAGGATAAAACGGCCAATGCGTCAGGAAAACGCCGGGTGATTTCCCCTGAAATCTCCCTGACAGATCCTGTTGATACAATTGAATACCCGGCGCTGCTAAAAAAGTGGATGGCCGATCACGCAGCCACCGGACTGCCGCCTGCTTATTTGCCCAAGGAGGAAAACACCATTGAATAACATTGATATTAAAAGCCTGTATGGCCTCAAGTATAATCCTTTTTTGCCAAACATTCCTGAGGAGGCTCTTTATACGCTTCCCGGCTCGGAGATGTTTGAGCTTCGTATCCGCTCAATGGCCCGACAGGGGGGCTTTGCTTTGATTACCGGAGAACCCGGGTTGGGCAAAAGCAAGACCCTGCATAAAATGGCTTACGGCCTGGAAAAAGTCCCTGATCTTGCCGTCGGGGTTATGCAACGTCCTCAAAGCAGGCTGGGGGACTTTTACAGGGAGCTTGGAGAATTGTTTAATGTAGCGCTTTCACCTGCCAACAGGTATGGAGGCTTTAAGACCCTTCGAGAACGCTGGATACATCATTGCCAGAGCACTTTGTTTAAACCGGTTCTGCTCATTGATGAGGCCCAGCATGTCTCTGACGAATGCCTGACAGAATTAAGAATCCTTCAAAGCCACCAGTTTGATTCACAAAACCTTTTGTTTACGATACTTTGTGGAGATAACAGGCTTCCTGAGAGATTTCGTTCACCGGAACTGTTGCCTTTGGGAAGCCGGATCGGACCAAGATTGGTTCTTGAACCGCTTACTCCGGATCAGTTGCAGGAGTACCTTCATTTTGCACTGGATCAAGCAGGAAACAGCCAATTGATGTCCGAAGAATTGATACGGACCCTGGCCGGTCATGCCGCCAACAATCTGCGGATTCTCAACCAGATGGCCGCAGAGCTTCTTAATACTGCCGCAGTGAAAGAACTGCCAAAAATAGATGAGGCCTTATTCTTCCAATTGTTTTCACCCAGCCGATCCAGACCCAAACGGAATTAATTTTTTTCCAGACAACCACCCAAAATAATAGGAAGACAATATGAGTATTTATGATGATCCTGATATTACATTTGAGGAAATTGCCATAGAATTAGGATATCTGATGCGCGACATAGCCGTTACTGGACTTAAAAGTTTGAATCGGGAATATCGGGAGTTCAGGAAATTCCAAATGGAACAGGATGCAAAGCAAAATCCCATAGACCACGACGAGTGGATATAACCAATATGCCCGGACTTCAGGGTCCGGGCACATACTCATGGAAAGAATTTTATGGAAAATCTGTAATTATTTTAATCATCGCTTCACCTTGGCTGTCCTTGATGAATCAACAGGCAGATGGCCAGTCGCCTTTTCTCTTAAAAATATCCCCTATCTTAAAGCCGAAAATGCCGGCGGCAGACACATCCTGATTAAACCGGATTCTGCCATCCAGCCTTATTACTTTCTTGCAGACGATTTAGACAGCGACCTGCTTACCCGGCATCACCAATTAAAACCGGGAGTTTTTAAACCCGGCAGAATGGTCATAGAAACTTCGCCCGGCAATTATCAGGTATGGATTCATAGCTCTCGTCCCCTTGACCTTGCTGAAAAACGGTATTGGCTGGAAAAACTGCACAGCGACCCAGGCGCAGACCCTAAAAATAGATGGGGGAGGTGCCCCGGGTTCAGGAACAGAAAGGAAAAACACAAAACGCCTTCAGGACAGTATCCATTGGCAAAACTCGTATGGGTTGATTGGAAACGCAAGGCGAATATCCCTGAAATAAAACTATCCTCCTGTTCTCAAAAGGCTTTTTCCCATCAACCCCGGGGGGGAGTGTGTCATAAAAACAATATTACCCGGCCCCTTTATGATAAAGGTAACGAATCCGCCACTGATTTTGCATATGCTTTGGCTCTCTATCGAAGAGGATTTATCCGAACGGAAATCTACAATCGTATTATCCAGGAAAGGCATGATTGGCGTAATCATGCAGGTGAACAAAAAAAAATACATTATCTGACGAGGACTTTATTGAAAGCAGAAAAAATTATTGGCTAAAATCGGATGCATTTGACTTTTGATCTCGCCCTGATTTATCGTGATTGCTCTCAGAAGGAATGGTTCTAATTGCCACTCCTTCTCGTTTTTTTACCTTTTTCAAAACTTCCGCTTATACCTTAAAAAATACGGCCGATGAGCGCAGCGCATCCCTCATCTTTGTTGACCATCAATCCATCAACTTGCGAGTCCGCGCTCAGTTGACACCTTGTAACAAATTGATTCTCTCCTGGAATCAGCCCAACTTCTGCGTGATCGGCGATCAACGGAGAAGA
>JBLRXC010000228.1:0-4371 GCA_047920975.1 Bacteroidales bacterium
GATTTTGAGGATTTTCACTTGCGCGACATCAATTTGAAAGTCGAAAGAGGGGAGTATTTTGTTGTACTGGGACCCTCGGGTGCAGGTAAAACAATTTTATTTGAGACCATTGCCGGATTGGTCAAACCAGATAAGGGGACTCTTGTTCTCGAAGGAACAGACATTACCAGATTACCTATAAGCCAGCGGGAAGTAGGTATTGTATTCCAGGATGGTGCTGTTTTTCCCCATATGACTGTTCGGAGAAATCTTGGATATGCGCTTCGTTCAAAGCATTTGAAAAAACCGGAAGTTGAAAAAAGGGTGACAGAACTGGGCCATGCGGTTGGGATTTTGCATCTGCTTCATCGGAAACCTTCAACGCTTTCAGGTGGTGAACTTCAAAGGGTAGCTATTGCAAGAACTTTGGCAAGGGAGCCACATATTTTATTACTGGATGAACCCCTCGCATCACTTGATTACCAATTGCGGCAGGAAATACGAGACCTTTTGAAAGGGCTGAACAGGAAAGGACTCACCATTATGCACATAACCCATGACTATCATGAAGCATTTTACCTGGCCGATAAACTGGCCATTATAGATCAGGGTAAAATTATCCAGACCGGAACACCCGAAGAGGTGATTTCACATCCCGGATCAAGATTCGTTGCAGGTTTTATTGGTATCAGAAACAGTTATCAATTCAAGAAGTCAGATGAGAGGACTGTTATGCTTGAGGACAAAATACAGCTCTCAGCACAAACCACCCTGTCATCAGGAATCTTACTTATCCCAAATGATGGAATTCATCTTCATCCAGAGATTTTGCCGGTAGTTAAAAACACTGAATTCGCTGGAAAGGTAATGCATAAAGTACGTTTTCCTGAGAATGTACTGCTGATCATTGATATAGGGATTATTCTACACTATTTTTGCCACCCGGATTCAGAAAAGCTTCTTCGAACGGACATAGGAGATGATGTAATGGTGATGATTGATGCTCAGAAAATGATTTTTCAGGAAAAATGATTGGATCTAAAAGGTTCGCAGGCTCAATATAGTATGATTTTACCGATAATTTCAAACAAATGAGCTGGTTTGAGATTTCACTTCTGATAATTTCCGGAGTATTAGTGGGTTTCATCAATACCCTCGCCGGAGGAGGAACCATCATCTCGCTTTCTCTGTTTATGTTCATGGGGCTTCCGGCCAATATTGCCAACGGGACCAACCGTATTGCTGTTGTTCTGCAAAATATTACTTCAGCCAATGAATTCGGGAAGAGAAAGTTGCTTGATTTTCGTAAGGGAACTGTATTAGCGCTTCCAACAATTGCAGGTGCCATTGTTGGCGCTCAGGTGGCAGCCGACATTGACGCAAATGTTTTTGAAAAAGCTCTGGGAGTGATCATGGTTCTCATGCTCTATTTCATCCTTACCAAACCAGCCAAATGGCTTAAAGGTCAGCAGCTACTTATGAGTAAACCGGTATCATGGAAACAGTTGGTATTGTTTTTTGCGATTGGGATCTATGGCGGTTTTATTCAGGTTGGGGTGGGATATTTTATCCTTGCCGGGGTGGTTCTAGGAGCAGGCTACGACCTCGTGCGAGCCAATGCTATCAAAGTCTGGATTGTATTGCTCTATACCCCGCTGGCTTTGGTCGTATTTATTTTCAATAACCAGGTCAGGTGGGATTTTGGACTGATCCATGCCATTGGAAATATCATAGGGGCCTACCTCGCATCTCATTATGCAGTAGCCTGGGGTACCAACTTTGTCAGATGGGTTATAATTATCATCATCGCTATTACCGTGTTTCACCTCTTTGGAATCATAAACATCAGGGAATTTCTATTGAATTTAAAAGGTTGATTTCCATTCAAAATATATTAAAACAAATTGCTCTTCAGGCTGTTATTGCAGATATGTTTTATTGCTAACCATTCGTAAACAATTATCATGGATATATACGGAATTGATCAGATGTTCAACAAACTTGGATTGAAAAAGATTAATAACGGAGCTTCCACAGGTGCAAGGTGGGTTGAGACCAGGGGCGAGTTACTCGAATCACGGTCACCTGCTGATGGAAAGCTGATTGCAAAAGTGCATCAGGCCACTTTGGATGATTATGAAAGGATTGTGCTCAAAGCACAGGAAGCATTTAAATCCTGGAGAATGATACCTGCTCCCAAAAGAGGAGATATAGTCCGGCAAATGGGTGATGAACTCAGAAAATACAAAGAACCACTGGGTAAACTGGTCTCTTATGAGATGGGTAAAGTTTATCAGGAGGGACTCGGTGAGGTTCAGGAGATGATCGACATCGCTGATTATGCCGTAGGGCAGTCGCGACAACTATATGGTTTCACTATGCATTCTGAAAGAATCAAACATCGCATGTATGAACAATACCATCCATTGGGAATTGTTGGAATTATTACATCGTTCAATTTTCCGGTGGCAGTATGGGCGTGGAATGCAATGATTGCGATGATTGCCGGTGATGTAGTGATCTGGAAACCCTCATCCAAAACACCACTTTGTGCCATTGCAGTTCACAACATCATGAAAGAAGTACTTATCAGAAATAATGTTCCGGAAGGAGTAATCAATCTTGTAGTTGCCGGTTCAAAACAGATTGGAGATGATTTACTAAAAGACAAAAGAATTGCTTTAATTTCTGTTACCGGATCAGTAAAAGTTGGAAAGCGGGTTGCCCGCATTGTGGGTGAAAGGCTTGGGAAAACCATCCTCGAACTCGGCGGGAACAATGCCATCATCGTCTCACAATATGGAAACCGGAATATGGCACTCCGTGCAAGCCTTTTTGGTGCCATAGCTACTTCCGGCCAGCGTTGCACCTCTACACGCCGGCTTATTATCCATGATTGCATGTATGATATTTTCAAAGAAAAACTTGTTGCATCCTACAAGCAAATTAAAATTGGCCATTCATTGGATGAAAACAGCGTTATGGGTCCTTTGGTGGATAAATCCGCAGTTGCAGCTTTTAAATATGCGCAGGATCAAGTTGTGAAGGAGGGCGGTAAGATCCTTTACGGTGGTCATGTACTTGAAGGGGAAGGATATGACACCGCTACTTACGTGGTTCCCTGCTTAGCCGAAGCCGAGAACCATTTCCAGATTGTTCAGGAAGAGACCTTCGCTCCTATCCTGTATCTGATGAAATATAAGACCATAGAAGAGGCCATTGAGATGCAAAATGGTGTTCCGCAGGGTTTGTCATCAGCCATTTTCTCAAAAAATATCCATGAGACAGAACGGTTTCTCTCCCACGAAGGTTCTGATTGTGGCATCGCCAATGTAAATATTGCTACCAATGGGGCTGAGATTGGCGGGGCTTTCGGTGGTGAAAAAGATACCGGAGGAGGACGTGAATCAGGATCGGATGCATGGAAGGCATATATGCGCAGGCAAACCAATACAATCAACTTCAGCACTGAATTACCGCTGGCTCAGGGAATAAAATTCGAAGCATTTGATGATTAAGTTGGTTTCTGTGCCGTTTAAACCCTTTAGATCAACCAACAAAACTCAACCAGATAACTCCTGCAAGGAGGGAGATAATGGTAACCGGGACACCGACCCTGAGGTATTCAAAAAATGAAAGTTGAATTCCTTGCCTTTTAGCCGATTCAGCTACAATGAGGTTGGCTATGGATCCCAGAAGTGTCAGATTACCCGCTAATGTAGTGGCCATGACCAGGGTATACCATCCGGTATCAGTTTCTATAAATGGGCGCAGGAGCAGGACAGCGGGGACATTGGAGATCAGATTGCTTGAAATTGCGGAAACAATAGTCAGATGAACAATGCTGCTGCCAGAATGAATTTCAAAATATTTGAAAAGAATATTGCTTAACCCAATTGTCTCGACAGATTTAGTCACAAAAAACAAGCTGGCAAAAAAGACCAGGAGAGACCAATCTAATCGGGTAGGAAGCGGCTCGCGCCGCTGTCCCCCCACACCACCCGGCATACGACTTTCGTACCAAGGCGGTTTCTACTAACTATGACCGCTCTATTCGGTGGAGGATGGATTGAAGCCCTTGTTCGGCAAACCATTGAATTCCCATTGCCTTGTTAACCGCTGCTTTGAGAGACATTGCCCACCAGCCTTGTGAATACATAACGACATTCCAACTGGTGTTTTCGGCAATACCAAAACTTCTCAGGAATTTGAATATCGTGTATTTCCTTCCGCATTGCTTCAACCGATAGCATCGTAGTTTCCTTCGTATCCATCCATCTATGTCACGAAGGGTTGACAGCCATCTGTTGGCTAAACAAAAGTAGTTTGTCCAGCCTGTTATCACTGTATTCAGTTCTTTGATAACCTGTCCAAACTTTACACCTCTATTCC
>JBLRXC010000229.1:0-4347 GCA_047920975.1 Bacteroidales bacterium
ACCAAGGCACAAAGAATACACGAAGAGGAAATACCAGACTTGGTGTACCTTCGAGCCTTCGTGTCTTCGTGGCAAAATAAGGATATCCTTTATCTATTTAACAGGTTACGATGAAAAAATAAAAAAAATTTCAACGATTAACTTGACTTTGTCATTTTTTATTATATTTGCAAAACCTATATCCGGGTCTTTCGCAGGCCTTATTAGGTTAATGGTTTTATAAAGAGATAGTTATGAAAATTCAAGTTTGTCCTCTGTTTTCTTTATGCCACTTCACACCGCATTTCTATCCAGAGGAATACAGTTCATTATTAATTACTCACTTAAATTTTTAGCGTATGAAAAAGTTTACTAGATTGTTTCAATTGATGACATTATTGTTGCTAATGTCATCGGTAGCCTATGCACAGGTGATTATTTCGCCCCAGCAGAAGGCTGACAATGGAAAAATTGATGTTAAAGCGTATCAGAAAGATGCTGCGGAAGGTAAAATAATCCTGGAAAAGGAGTATTTATCACCTGTCAATGAAAATCTGATACAGGACAGGGAGAGAAAGATGCAACAGATGCAGCAATCTTTAAGCCCGCAAAATGCCTTATCACCTTCCGTGAGTGTTCAACCAGCCGGACAAACACCGGTAATGAAAACCAAGGATGCGCAACCCCCGGTCAGCGATATCGAACCCGGTGTTGCCCCTGTGAAAACGGTGACCGAACCCATTGACTTCAGTGTCTTTCAAAAGTATGGCGGCGGTGCACCCGATGCCATCCTCTATGACAACGGTCCGTTTGTGACCCATCCGGGCGGCGGTGCCGGCGGAGCAGATGCCAGTGCATTACAAACTAACCTTGGAATGGGTACCTATGGTTCAAATGTAAACCATGCTATTATGCCTGGTGAATATTATTATTTTGCCGAAGATTTTATGGTAACCGGAACCTGGACGCTGAACTGGATCAAGTTCTATGGCTACCAGACCGGATCTACTACTACTTCCTCTTTTACCGGCGTATATGTTCAGATCTGGAACGGTGATCCTTCACTGGCCGGAAGTTCGATTGTGTGGGGTGACCTCACCACCAACAGGATCCTTTCAACCGGCTGGACAAACTGTTACAGGACGCTTGACACCGATATAGGCACTGCTGCAAACCGTCCGATCATGGAGGTTGTTGCCAACATGGCCGGTTGTGTGCTTGCTCCCGGTACTTACTGGGTACAATGGGGTCTTACAGGTTCACTTACTTCAGGTCCATGGGGCCAGCCGGTGACTATCCTCGGACAGACCACCACCGGGAACGCCAAACAAAAAACTACTGCAGGTTCTGCTGGTTGGGTGGATCTGATTGACGTCGGACCACAGGGTATTCCATTTGTAATTGATGGGACTTCGGTTTCCTACACAAACGATGTGGGTGTTACTGCCATCTCCTCACCGGTTTCAGGTTCAGTTGGCATTCAGAATGTTACCATCACCGTTATGAATTTTGGAACAGCTTCACAGTCGAATATTCCTGTTTCCTATACATTTGATGGAAACACTTACAATGGTGTTGTTCCCGGACCCCTTGCACAGTATGGCAGCGAAAGCTATACTTTTACCCAAACCATCAATCCTGCGGTGGGATCATATACCATTCAGGCATGTGCCAATCTGCCGGGCGATGAAGCACCCGGAAACGACTGCATGAGTAAAAATATTGACATTATTCCGTTGTATGACTGCGACTGGACCGTTGAGTTGTACGATACCTATGGCGATGGCTGGAATGGTGGCACACTCAGTGTAATCGTTGACGGGGTTACCCTTTTGAATAACGTGACGCTTGCCAGCGGTGCAGGGCCTGCCATTTACGCCTTCGGCGTGAACGATGGCAGCGCCATTCAGACGCTGTTTACTGCAGGTTCATGGGCTGAAGAGTGTTACTATGAGATTTATGACAGCTATGGTATATTTGTAGCATCAAGCGGACCACAGACCGGCGGACCACCCAATTTGAGTCTGACCGGGAATTGTATACCGCCTGCATGCCCGGCTCCAACCGGATTGACAACCACCAACATCATCAATACCGGAGCACGGGCCGGCTGGGTGAAAGGTGGCACAGAGACACTATGGAATCTTGAATATGGCCCGATTGGCTTTGCTCAGGGTACGGGAACGCTGCTTACCGGACTTACTAATCCAAATCCGTTTGGCAATCCATTCTATGATATTACCGGTTTAACTCCCGGTGGCGTTTATGAGTGGTATGTTCAGGCCGATTGCGGAAGCGGATCTACCAGTTTCTGGACTAAATCAGCACCCTTCCAAACTACAGCACCGGTTCCTGCCAATGATGAATGTGTAAATGCAGAACTAGTAACAGGTCCATACCCGGTAACCATCAATGCAACTACACACGGTTCAACCATTGATTGCCCGGGTGTGCTTGAATGGCATGCTGTTTGGTATGAGATCACTTTACCGTATGCAACCAATACTTTTACAGTTGATTATTGTGGAACACTGAACCAGGGCACCATTGGTATTGTATATTATAATGATTGCCTTGATTGTGCTGCTTACAATCTTGCGACCTCTTATCAGTTTGTTACCTGTCCCGGTGGTGAAACAGCTGGTCAAATGACCTTTTTTGGTGTACCCGGCCCCGGAACCATTTTGTTCCCGGCCTACACGGCAACACCTCAGGGTTCTACACAGGACTTTACGGTTACATTTGATGTACAGGAGGTTATACCCCAGCCCGGATGCCAGTTTACTTCCCAGTATCCCGGCGGTTCTGTTTCTGTCAGTAACGCCGGTCTCCTCACTACAATCAGCACCTGTAATTATGCCGGTGAATTTTCACATCTGACCAATATACAGTCTGGCGAGACTTATGAATTCACGATGTCTGACCTGGGCACTGGTGCTTACGTCACTGTAGCCGACGGGCCGGGTGTGACCGGCAATGTTTTGGCTTATGGCCCTTCACCCTTGTCGTACACAACAGCTTCAGCTGCCGACCTTTATGTGCACTGGAGTCTGGATGAATTCTGTGGTACAGATTTTTCGTGTCATGTTACCACTGCACAATGCACAACCTGCGGTACCGTTCCTCCACCGCCCAATGACCTTTGTGTTGATGCCATTCCAATCAATTGTGCTACGGGTAGTATTGCTGGAACAACAATCAATGCAACTTTTGATGGTGCGCCAACCTGCGTAACCACCAATACCTCCCCCGGCGTATGGTATCTGTTTACGGTGACTCAGCCGATGGATGTTACCATGACCCTTTGCAATACAACCCCCACCTGGGATACAAAGTTGTCAGTTTATTCAGGCGACTGCCTCACCCTCAATTGTGTTACCGGCAATGATGATTATTCATGTCCGTCCAGCGGATTGCTTTCAGGGGTGAACTTCGTAGCATCACCAGGTGTTGACTACTTTGTGCTGGTTCATGGATATGGCAGCAATGTTGGTGATTTCGTGCTTGATATCAACTGCATGCCGGCTTTACCACCACCTCCCAATGATGACTGTGCCAATGCACAACCTGTCGCGGGACCCTATCCGCAAATCGTGACCGGAACAACCATAGGTGCTACTGTCGACTGCCCGGGCGTGCTCAACTGGGATGCCGTGTGGTATGCCATTGATCTGCCCTATGCCCAGAACTATGTGGTGATTGATATGTGTCTCGATAATGCACTTGCTTTGAACAACACAGGCATTATCCTTACCTCTGATTGCTCCTGCGATCCGGCATCCTTCATTTACTCAACGGGCACATGGTCACTTAACGGAAATTGCATCAATAACCTCGCTTTTGTGGTAGCAGGCCCGGGTACCGTTTACTATCCGGTGATGAGTGATCCTAAGGATGACTTTACATTTAATATTGATGTGTATACTTTCCATGAAGTTTCCGGCACACTCTCCTATGCCGGCCCCGGTGCCATCCCGATTGACAATTCATTGGTAGAGGTGTACGACAATACCGATCCACTGTTGCCCGTTCTGCTTGGAACCGTGCCAACCGACGACTTCGGTGATTATCTCTTCTACGCGATTCCCGGTGATTATGCACTCTATGGATCAACACTGAAACCGAGGGGTGGAACTAATATATTAGACGCTATCAATACCCGTCAATTCCTTGGGGGAACCTATCCAATGGTGGCGCTACAGCAGGCATCTGCCAATGTCAATAATAATGCAGGTGTTGATATCCTTGATGCTATTTTTATCCAGCAAAGTTTATCAGGTCCACTACCTGCAGGATGGACTGCCCCGGCCTGGCACTTTGAAAAACCTGTATTTACTCTAAGCGGAGATGTTGTTGTTGATTTTAAAG
>JBLRXC010000230.1:0-4334 GCA_047920975.1 Bacteroidales bacterium
AAGGGTAGTATTGGTTCATATGTAATTTAGCACAAAATAAGAAAAATTATTATGATGAAGTACTATTTAGGGTCTGCTGATTAAGTCAATACTACAGAGATTTCAATAGGATTGTTTTTTTGAAAGAACAATCTAAATTTTGAGAAATAGGGAGAAAAAGAATACAATTGACTTCTTGCTGAAAAAGAAAGCCTTTCAAAAATTTGCATAAGGGTTACTGACCCGGCCAGTTTGACCAGGTTCAGTACCAGTATTATTGTGGCAATCCAGGATTCGCTAGTATCTGGTAGTCTGGCTCTTATCCGGTTTAACCCGTATGCCGTTTTGGCTTGTCCAAACTTCCCTTCAATTGGATTCCTTTCGCCCGGTCTTACGTGTTCTGCTTCCACTGCCTTTGGTCTTCCAAGTGGCTTGGCCCGTAGCTCAATGCCAAATTCTTTTAGTAGTCTTCGGTTCTCGCGTGTACAATATATCTTGTCGGCCAATACCCGCTTTGGATAATAGCCCATGCGCTGATAGTACTTTTTTACTGAATGCATTAACCTGGTCCCTTCGTTAAATGCTTCCCAACCCAGATCATCAAGAAAAGCAAACCCATCCATCATACTCACCTGTACTTTTGCCCCAAACTCAACGTTAGCATTAGTTTTGCCCCTCACAATGGGCCTTACATGAGGTTGATGAATGCTGACAATGCGATGATCAACACTATGAGTGCGATTGGTATACATAAGTTCTTGTTGTTGATACAATGTTTGGATTACAAGAAGATATTTGTACTGCTTGCTATCCAAGGGAATGCCTGTGTAATGGTCTAACAGATGGTCAATGGATTGGATGTTGCGTTTCAGGTAATTCAATTGACTACGAATGGACTTGCGGACTTCTTTCTTTGTCTTTCTCCTTTTTTGGGCTACCTGAAGATATTGTTTGCGGGCTTTTTGGCGGTATGTCCTGGGTTTATCGCCATGTATTGAGCCTTGGAAAAGGATATCTATCAGCTCTTCTGATTTTTCCCGTGCATCGTCAAGAAGGTTCAGGTCAGTGGGATATGCAATATCCTGGGGACATGCAGTGGCATCCATCAAAAGATCCCCATGATGGGTGATTGCCTGCTCTTTTTCCGCCTTATCATCACAACCGGCATCCATCGCTGATTTTGGCTGTTCACGATCATTGTCGTCATTTTGCTTTTCTGTGATTTGATGGTTCAGTCCCACTATCTTCTCATTAATGGCATTGATCTGGTCAAGACCAAGACGTTTGCGGATACTCACAAACAGCGATGCATCAAATGGCTCCTGGTCACAAAAGCTACTGAAACCTATGAAGTATTGCATGTACATGTTCTCCTGTATCTGTTGGATGGTCTCCCTGTCGCTAAGGTTGCAGATATGCTTGATCATAAGGGCACCAAGGGCTACACGAGGGTTAATCCCTGTTGCTCCTGTAATTTCATTGCCCATCTGCTGCTGATAAACAGGAATGAGTGTATCCCACGGGATTTTCTTTGCAAGGACCACCCAACGGTTATCTGTCCTCAATTGACAATGGAATGGAGTCTCAAATCCAGCAAGGGTGAGTTGGTTGGGACTTACATATGATTGTTTAGATGCACGGTATTTCTTAGATTTGGCCATATTTCTTTGCACTTTATTCACCAAATATCTTCATATTTTATTAATTGTCAAAGAGAAAAGGGTTTTTCAGCAGGACCTAATTAACAAAATAGTTTCCCCTTTTATAAATAAATTTCCCTTTTGTTTTCCTCTGCCGGCAGTTCCCCGCTGCCGGCTTCTTCTTTTTTTACGAAGGATTTAATATTATTTGATTATGGAGGTTTCACAAATAAGAGAATACATTAAATTTGATCCTGAAATTCATAATTCTATTGTGCTCGCCATAATCTTATCAAACTAAAACGCTATGAAAACAATTTTTAAACGCTGGAATGTTATGCAAATCGGGAATTCCAATAAACCATTCATAATTAAGCGAAGCCTGATATTTGTGTTTTCAGGTTTGATTTTATTAAATCTGATATCCTGTAAAACCAATGTAGAAGAAATGGAACGCTTGCAAGAGGAGAATCAGCTTTTAAAAGATCAGCTGGAAACTAATATGGAAAACGTAGAATCCTATTTTGCTGATCTGAACCAGATTGAGGAAAACCTGCGAATAATAAAGGAAAGGGAAGATCTCATTTCAGGAGAAACCTCCGCAGGAGTTGAACTGGGAGTTAGTCAGCAGGAGCGTATCAATCAGGATATTATGCTTATAGGTGAAATGATGGAGAAAAACCGGGAGTTGATGGCCAGCCTGAACAACCGTATCCGAAATGCAGACCAGCGGGTTTCCGGTTTTGAGCAAATGGTAGAACGGTTAAATCAAACTATTGAAGAGAAAGAAATAGAAATACAGATGCTCAGAGAGCAACTAGCTAAAATGAACCTCCAAGTTGATTTACTTATGGCTCGTGTTGATACACTGGAGCAGGAATCAGAACGTAAAAGCCGTCTTCTTCAGGAACAAACCCTCGAAATGAATGCTGCATGGTTTGCCATGGGTTCACGGCGCGAATTAATTGATAATAAAATTATTTCAAGAGAAGGCGGATTCCTGGGGATCGGCCGGTCCAACCAGCTCAGATCCGATTTTAACAAGGACTTTTTTACCCGCATTGATGTAACCCGCGATTTTGAAATAACCATTGCAGGAGAGAATCCTGAGTTGATCACATCTCATCATTCAGATTCCTACCAGATTGTGCAAGAAGAGGGAGAGACCCTTTTGCGGATATCAGATCCCGACAGGTTCTGGAGCGTCACGCGATACCTGATTATTCAGATTCGATAGGTCCATTTCAATATAAAAACAAAAAGGTGGATGTTGCAAACGCAGCATCCACCTTTTTAGTAAACTAAACTGAACAGTATTTTCAGAAACCGTTGAGTTCCATGGTTACTGTAGGTATGAGCAGGATGAATCCCAGTATTATGAGTGTAATGATAAGTGGCCAAACCCATTTTACCCATTTATGATAAGGAATCCGGGCTACACCCAGCACTGCAATCAGAACTCCTGAAGTGGGAGTTATCATATTGGTGAAACCGTCACCAAACTGGAATGCCATTACCGTTGCTTGCCTTGAAATACCTATCAGGTCGCTGAAAGGAGCCATGATGGGCATGGTAATAGCTGCCTTGGCCGATCCTGAGGGTATTACGATATTGATGATGGTTTGTATTACGTACATGGTTCCAACGGAGGCCACATTGCCAAAATTTCCCATGCTTTTTGACAACCCGTAGAGGATAGAGTCAATGATTCCCCCATCTTCAAGCACAACGATTATGCCCCCTGCCAGTCCTACAATTATAGCTGCAGACATGATGTCCTTAACCCCATCCAGAAAAAGTCTGGCTATATCACTGGCCGATTTGTCGATGGCCAGCCCGCTGGCTATACCCATGGCGAGAAACAAGGTTGCTATTTCCATTACGTACCATCCGTAACCCATAACTCCCACAATCAGGAAGATAATAGTATAACCCAGTAGAAGCAGGATAAAGAAATGCACTGATTTGCGCAGGGAGAAAATACCTATGATGGCAAAGAGCACGGTAAATAACGGCAGAATCCAGAAGGTAAAAGAACTGTTACCCACAGTCATGGTAGTAACAGGGTACAAAACTGAAAAAACAATGAGTGCTGCAAGAGTAAAGCCATATACAATCCATGCCATAAGCGGCGTGTAGTAGGTTATTTCGGCAGATTCGGCCTTATCGCGTTTGCGCCAGTAACTATCCTCTTCATACATAATGGATGAGGTTGGATTTTTCCGGATCTTTCGGGCATAACGCAGTACAAATGTTATACCCACAATATTGATAACCAGCCATGCAAACATTCTGTATTCAATGCCTGAAAAAAGAGGCAGCTCGGCAAGCCCCTGGGCAATTCCTATGGTAAAAGGGTTCAGGATAGCTCCGGCAAAACCCAGGTGTGCACCTATATAAACCATGCTCACCCCCATCAGGGAATCATACCCCATGGAAATGGCCAAAGGAATGAGTATTATAACAAAAGCGATGGTTTCTTCACTCATGCCGAATATGGCTCCAAAAACACTGAAAAGTACCATAATAAGCACGATGATGATATTGTCAACACCGAGTTTGTGCATAAATGGGTTCGTTTCCAGTTTCTTTGTAAATTTAAGAAAGGCAAAAATTCCAACATCGATGGCTTTGCTGTGGTTCATGATCCAGAAAGCACCACCAATCATCAAAATAAAGATGATAATATTACTTTGCTTGACAAATCCTTTGAAG
>JBLRXC010000231.1:0-4329 GCA_047920975.1 Bacteroidales bacterium
TTGATGATTTTACTTTTTTTGCCATAAAAATCTGTTATCCTGATGATATTTCAATGATTTTAACCTTTAGGAGCTTTTTTCTTGTTCGCAACGGTTTTCTTCCTTCCCTTACGGGTCCGGGCGTTATTTTTAGTGCTTTGTCCGCGAACCGGTAATCCGATCCGGTGGCGGATACCCCTGTATGTGCCGATATCTTGCAAACGTTTGATATTGGTTTGCACCATAGAGCGAAGTTCTCCTTCGACTTTAACTTTTTCGGAGATCACATTACGGATGCTTGTTTGTTCATCATCTGTCCAGTCCTGAACCCGTTTTTCTAGGTCAACACCGGCTTCAGAAAGGATCTTTTGTGCCAGAGGCTTGCCAATCCCATAGATGTAGGTCAGTGCAATTTCACCTCTTTTGTTTTTAGGAATATCAATACCTGCTATACGAGCCATATGCTGAAAATTTGTTATAAATTACTGTGATTATCCTTGTCTTTGTTTGTATTTCGGATTCTTTTTGTTGATGATATACAACCGGCCTTTCCTGCGAACAATTTTGCAATCCGGTGTCCTTTTCTTTATCGATGCCCTGACTTTCATTGTATGTAATTTTTATTTGTACCTGAATGTTATCCGTCCTTTACTCAGATCATAGGGTGACATTTCAAGCCTTACCTTATCTCCGGGAAGAATTTTTATGTAGTGCATCCGCATTTTCCCTGAAATATGGGCGGTAAGGATATGCCCGTTTTCCAGTTCTACGCGGAACATTGCATTTCCAAGAGATTCAATGACTGTTCCGTCCTGTTCAATTGAGGCTTGTTTTGCCATATAATCCGATAATCCCGATTTAATTGTTACTATTTATCACTTCTTCAATATACTCAAATGTTGACAAAATTTCTGCTTTTCCCTTCCTGACCACGACATCGTGTTCAAAATGTGCCGATGGTTTCCTGTCAATCGTCCTGAATGTCCAGCCATCACTTTCCTGGATAACCTGCCTTGTGCCGAGATTGATCATCGGCTCAATCGCCAGTACCATTCCCTCCTTCAATCCCGGGCCAGTCCCTCTCTTGCCGAAGTTGGGCACCTCTGGTTTTTCATGAAGACCTTTTCCAAGACCGTGTCCAACCAGGTCTCTGACTACTGAATATCCAAATCCCTCAACATACGATTGAATGGCGTTTCCAATATCTCCAACCCTGTTTCCGGCAACTGCCTTTTCGATCCCGAGATAGAGCGACTCTTCCGTTCGTTTCAACAGCAGTAAAACATGCTCTTCAACCTGGCCAACTGCAAAAGTATAGGCAGAATCACCATAATAACCGTTTTTAAGCACTCCACAATCAACCGATACGATATCTCCCTCTCTGAGCATCCTCTCTGACGGAAAACCATGCACTACATGTTCATTCACTGAAACACAAAGTGTGTATGGAAACCCGTTGTATCCCTTGAACCCCGGAACTGCATTGTGATCCCTGATATAGGTTTCAGCAACCCGGTCGAGTTCAATGGTTTTTATTCCCGGTTTTATAAGCCTGGCCACTTCGGCCAGCGTTTTGCCAACAAGCAAAGAACTTTCTCTGATGAACTCAATTTCTTCTTCTGTCTTTATCAGAATCATCTGTTGTACCCCGCGCTATCTTATCCTGTCATGCTAAAAGATGACCTTCCTTTTATTCTCCCCGATTTGGTCAGACCATCGTAATGCCGCATCAACAAATGACTTTCAATTTGCTGAAGTGTGTCGAGAATTACCCCGACCAGAATCAAAAGGGATGTTCCTCCATAAAATTGTGCAAATTGTGAGCTTACTCCAAACTGAACAACCAGTGCAGGCATAATGGCCACAAAGCCAAGGAACAATGACCCGGGAAAAGTGATCCGTGACATCACATTGTCGATAAACTCTGCTGTTTTCCTTCCCGGTTTCACACCGGGTATAAATCCTCCGTTTTTCTTCATGTCGTCAGCCATCTGATTTGGATTGATGGTAATGGCTGTATAAAAGTAAGTAAACAAGATGATCATGATGAAAAATGTGAAATTATACCAGAATCCGTTGATGTTTGCAAATGCGGCTGCAAAGCCGGTCAAAGCTTCCGAAGCTGCAAATCCTGCAATGGTGATCGGGAGGAACATGATTGCCTGGGCAAAGATGATGGGCATCACACCTGCAGCATTCACTTTAAGCGGAATATATTGTCTGACTCCACCATATTGTTTGTTCCCCACGATCCGCTTGGCATATTGAACAGGGATTCTTCTGGTGCCCTGAACAAGGAGAATAGACAGCAGAATGACCAGAACCAGAATGGCAATTTCAATCACAAAGTAGACCAATCCGCCGCCACCTTTCTCTTCCATCCTTGAAATAAACTCCGAAAACAGAGCGAAAGGCAATTGAGCAATGATCCCGATCATGATGATCAATGATATCCCGTTCCCAATACCTTTGTCAGTAATCCTTTCTCCAAGCCACATCACAAACATTGAACCTGCTGTAAGGATGATGATGGATGATATGCCAAAGAAAGATAAAATAGAGTGAGAAGTCATGGCTGGGTCAAACGGGTAAATGCCTTCTGCCGGTAGTTGCCTGACCAGGTTCCCGATATAGGCAGGAGACTGGAAAATAAGGATGATCACAGTAAGATACCGTGTAATCTGATTGATTTTCCGGCGTCCGCTTTCACCTTCTTTCTGTAACTTCTGGAAGTAGGGGATGGCCATACCCAGCAATTGCACCACAATAGAAGCAGAGATATAGGGCATAATTCCCAATGCAAAAACACTGGCATTTGAGAATGCGCCACCTGAGAACATATTCAGCAGGCCAAGCAAACCTTCACTGGTCTGGTTTTGCAGTGCTGTAAGAGAATGAGGATCAACTCCGGGCAGGGCTACATAAGAACCAAGCCGGTAGATGACAATGATTCCGAGTGTGTAAAGAATCCGGTTACGGAGTTCTTCAATCTTGGCAATATTTCGTATTGTTTCAATGAGCCTTTTCATTCCGCATTATATTTTTGTGGCAACGCCGCCAAGATTTTGAATGGCTTCCATTGCTGATTTTGAAAATGCATGGGCTTTAATTTCGATTTTGGTCGTTAATTTCCCTCTTCCCAAAATCTTTACAAGGTCCTTTTTTGAGGCTAAACCATTTTCAATCAGCGTCTCCACATCGAAAGTAGTGATGTTTTTTTCATCAGCTAATTTTTGAAGTACATCTATATTGATTCCGTGGTATTCAACCCGGTTGATATTTTTAAATCCAAACTTGGGAACACGGCGATGCAATGGCATCTGACCTCCTTCAAAGCCGATCTTCTGACTGTATCCCGATCTCGATTTGGCACCTTTGTGTCCTCTCGTGGCAGTACCACCCGACCCGGCACCTTGTCCGCGCGCGATTCGTTTTTTATTTTTAGTTGACCCTTTAGCCGGCTTTAAATTGCTTAAATCCATTATTTTGATGATTAAAGGTTATTAAATTTCTTCTATTGTAATCAGGTGTTTTACTTTTTCAATCATCCCAAGAATCTGAGGATTTCCCTCAACTTCTCTTGATTGATTCAGTTTCCTGAGTCCAAGCGCCTCAAGTGTCATTTTTTGACGCTTTGGGCGGCCAATCTGACTTCTAACCTGCGTTATTTTATACTTTTTCATAAATATTTCAATCAAATGCTGTTAGCCATTAAAAACTCGTTCCAGTTCAACCCCTCTGAGTTGTGCGACTGTTTGGGGGTCTCTAAGTTGCACCAGGGCGTTGATTGTTGCTTTTACCACACTGTGAGGATTGGAAGATCCCTTTGATTTGGCCAAAACGTCTTTTACGCCGACACTTTCCAGTACCGCCCGCATAGCACCTCCGGCAATGACTCCCGTTCCTGCTGATGCCGGCTTAAGAAATACCCTGGCACCACTGTATTTTCCCTCCTGTTCATGGGGCAATGTGCCTTTTAGCACAGGAACTTTGATCAGGTTCTTTTTGGCATCGTCAATGCCTTTGGCTATGGCAGAAGTAACCTCTTTGGCCTTACCAAGTCCGTAACCTACAACTCCGTTTTCATTTCCAACCACAACGATGGCAGAAAAACTGAATGTACGCCCCCCTTTGGTGACCTTGGTTACACGCTGGATACTGACCAATCTGTCTTTGAACTCAATATCACTCGATTTTACCCTTTTGATGTTAGTGTTTGTCATAATTTCTTAAAATTTAAGTCCTCCCTCTCTTGCAGCCTCGGCTAATGCTTTTACCCTGCCATGATACAAATATCCGTTTCTGTCGAATACAACCTGTTCAATACCTGCGTCCATTGCTTTTTTGGCA
>JBLRXC010000232.1:0-4319 GCA_047920975.1 Bacteroidales bacterium
AGTGGAAGTATAATATGTGTCACTTCCGCTCACCTTCCCTGATTTGACCTGGATACCAAAACTGATCTTATGGTTGTTAAACCTGAAATAGTCAAGATCAAGTTGAAGTCCCATATCACCTCTAAAAGCATCGGCTTCGTATAATTTATATTCTCCCTCTCTCATGTATTCGTAAATTCTGAAATAATTTTCAGCATTGTTGAAGATATTCATTCTCCATTTCAGAAACCCCCTGAAACCGGAATACTTAAGCATTGAGTTTATCGTCCTGTGTTTGGAATATGCGCCAAATTCATCAAAGACCTGCACACCATTGCCTCGCATATCATCGAAAAAAAGGACCTGTCCCTCAACAATATGATTTTTGCCAAAATCATAACCTGTTTTCAACGTCAGCATGTATTCTTCCATGAACGAAGGGACTATGATGGTATCCTCAATGGTATGGTAAACCTCCGGCGTTGTTACATATCCGTCGCTGCTGCGGCCAAGAAGATTCAGACCCCAAAAAAATTGCTGTTCTTTCCTGTTGACTTTTTCCAAACCTGAAAGTATGAGTTCGCCTGCAAAGGTATTGTAGCTTCCATATTCCAGGTTTAGAGATCCGGCTATTCTGCCGGTTGGTTTTTTCGTTTCTATTTCAATAACGCCTCCCATCGCGCCACTGCCATATTTTGCCGGTCCCGGGCCTTTGACAACGGTGATATTTTCAATATTGTTTTTGTTGAATATATTCCAGTGCACTGACCCTCCATCAGCTTTATTCAGTGGAATACCGTCCATTACCACAAGGGTTCGTCCCTGGTCGTTGGCCGGCATCCCGCGCATGGTAACGATGACCCGGCTTGAATAAATTCCTGTGGTATTGTTGGTAAGAACCCCGGGTGTATGATCAATGATCTGACTGACGGTCTGAACCGGAGCCGAGGTTATCTCTTTAGCATCAATTGTGTTCATTCTCAACCCCTGGTTGAAAACGCTGTTCATCTGGCTTGCCACAATCTCAACAGGTGCTGTACTGAATACAGAATCCTCAAGGAAAATATTGATTTTAAGACTCTCGCCAGGGTTGAGCTCTATTTTTTTTACAAATCTCTGATAACCTATATGACTAATCATGATTGTGTAATTACCAACTGCCAGATCGTCTATTGTAAAATGGCCATCCTCCCCGGAAACGGTTCCCTTGTTGATTTCTTTGATCAAAACCGATGCGCCGGCTACAGGCTGTAGTGTGCTTGTCTCCTTTATTCTGCCGGTTAAAGCAACTGAAACATCATGTTGCCCTGATAATCCAACAGGAAGAAAATACAAGAGAATACAGTATAAAGTGGCACAGGCTTTCGACATTTTGCAGGATCGGTAAGATATATATGTTGACTACTGTTGTATTTTAAGGTCAAGTTCTATAAACCCATCATCGCTGTTGTCGTTGTGAATTATTTTGACCAATCCCAATTTGCCGCCAGAGGTTTGAAAAGGAATTACTTTTCCCGAGGTGGCCCACTTGAATTTTTTCCGTCCCCAGGCAGCATTATAAGATACGATAAGCAGACTATCATTTTGGGAAGCATCAAAATCCTGAACCGAAACCGGACTCCCATCAACACTGATATCCCATAATGTATAATTTCTTACAGCCCAGTCAATGATCGTTGGATAAAAATTCTGAGCATCGGTACTGAAATTGTCCATTTCGCCTGGAGAAGACAGTACGGGTCCTGGCGGAACATCATCATTTTTAAAATAGCAGAGTATATCAATGTTATCCTGAAATAAGTATGCTGAATCTGTTTTTAACACTTCGCCCGTTGCAGGAATTAGAAATGAGCCAAATTCAGGATTGTTTTGATAGCCCAATTTAATTCCCTGAATATGATGAATGCCACCAAACTGAGAATCAGGGTCTTTATATATCACCAGACTGATCTGTGCGGTCATCCTGTTACGATCCATCACTGTAAACAACCAGATTGCTTCCGGTTCTACGTTTTGAAAAAAGGATTTGTCAATATCCATATATTCTGCGTACAAGGCAGTATCCATCATGGTTACCAGTGCCCCATCTGCAAGTTTCTTTTTCACAGTAAAATTGGTAAGAACACTTTCATCACTTCTGGCCTGAATGCCAAAAAACAGGCGCCGACCTATGGCAACTGTGTCACCATTGGAGGTATATTCACCACCCGTTTTGAAATGAATTACCGGAGGACGAAGTTCCTCTTTTTCATTGCACCCAATAAGGGTAAATATGATGAGCAGAGTTGCGGGACCAAAGAAAGGTTTGCACATATCGGTTGAGATTTTTAATGTTTACAGAAACCAACCATATTTGAGAAGCTTGACAAAAAAGTGTGAAAGAAAACAGATATTTCAGATAGTCTTCAAAAAGGGGTCTGCAGCCGCTATTAATTGACAAGAGCCTTCAAAGTCCTTATCAGTTTTGATTTCTCGTACAGGTTGACAAAATAGACACCCGGACCCAGGTCTGATATTACCAGGCTGGTTTCACTTTGAATCGCTTTCTGATAAATGACTTTCCCTGAGGATTCGATTACCTCTATTTTGCTGATTCCTTCTATGTCCCCTATGGTGATTGAACCTTTCCCCGGATTGGAGTACAAAACAGTCTGAAATGCAGAATGGCTGTCAATAGAATTTGTTATCAATGTACCTGTGATCACGATGTCATCGATAAGTGAGCTTCCATCGGCTTGTACGGGGTTGCCGTTGATATCGGTGTTTGATGTAACAATCCACCTCAGAGAGATATTGCTGGACATGTCATTGCATTCGGCAGGCAAATCAATGCCATTGACCGACCCAGCCGACCAATCGTCGGTGCAGACGATTGTGCCTCCGGACAGATCATTCCACGGTGATGATGAGCCGGGCATTTTATACTGAACAACAAAATCTCTCGGACCGGGTGTTGCCATCTCAGATTTTTGTTTGGAGTAAACTTTTAAATTTTCATACCCCGGAGTTCTGAATTTAACCATCCAATAAATTGAGTCTGCACCATTCTCCCAACCGGTTGTTTTGGCACACTTATCTGTTCCTCCATCAGCACCTGTTGCAGCATAGTCAATCGTGAGGGCATAATAGGCAGGGGTGCCATAAGTGCCATATTCACAAGATAAAAAACGGTTTGCATTGGTTTCGATAGAGACATCTACCAGCGAATCTGCTGAATACTCCGGGAAAATCCATGCTGCAATGGTATCCTGGGCATAACTACTTCCTGTAATGATCATCCATGCGATGATGGTGATTGTGGTCATTGTTTTTTTCATAATCCTGTTGTTTTTGTTTGTTTAATAGCGAAATGAATAAAAATGCATGTCGCAAAAATAATATGTTTTTGATACGCAAAACTATTTTTCGAAGAATTTAACAAATCCGGTTAAACAGTTTGTTGTTTATATGGTTTAGAAGTTTAATTATCCATTCAGTTGAACGTACTAACCCGGATAATTCATGAATCAAGTTAAAAGGCCTGAAGGCCTTTATTTTCGGCAGGATTCCATTACCCCGGCCTTAAGGCCGGGGTAATGGAATCCTAGTCTGAATGGACTTTAGCCCAGGTTGATGAATTAAACAGGCTAAATAAACTAATTTACTATGAAGAAGTATGCTATTACCGGAGCTACCGGAAACACTGGGAAATCCATTGCAATCGGTTTACTGACGCAGGGCCATGAAGTTAGGATCATTAGTCGTAGCAGTGAGAAAGCCAAAGAGTTCACTGACATGGGGGCTAAGCTGTTTCAGGGCGATACAGCACAAGTTGATCTGCTGAAGAAGGCCTTCGATGTGGTTGACGCTGTCTATGCAATGGTCCCTTTCAATATGCACGCACCCGATTATTTTGCATTCCAGATGAGCCATGTAAATGCGATGAAAGAAGCGCTGGAGGCAAATCATACACCGTATGCCGTTACCCTCAGCAGTATTGGTATCCATTTGAAAGCAGGTGCCGGGGTTGTGCAGGGGTTGCAGCGAATGGAAGAGGCCTTTGATACAATTCCCGGTTTAAACGTGATGCATCTCCGGGCGGCTTACTTCATGGAGAACACCCTGGCGCAGGTAGGAGCCATCAAACATATGGGAGCTATGGGTTCGCCGGTCAATGGCGACATGTCATTCCCGATTGTTGCAACCAGGGATATTTCAGAAATGGCAATTAATTTTCTTACAACTCTTGATTTTAAAGGAAACAACTACGAATATGTGCTTGGCCCCCGCGATGTAACCTACCACGAGCTGGCTCAGGTTTTTGGAAAGGCCATTGGTAAGCCCGACCTTCAATACTAAAC
>JBLRXC010000233.1:0-4289 GCA_047920975.1 Bacteroidales bacterium
CCCTCAATCTTGGATTACATTGTTCAAACTGCCGGATGAGGATCGCCATTTCAAAATCTATGCAACATAATGAATACATGATGTGTCTTTTTTCTGTCTGCAATATCCGATTGATTGTTAGCTTTGCAGATAAATTATTCATATAAAACTCAAGTGATGTTCAGAATTTCTTTTTTTGTGACCCTGTTGTTTACTGGTTTTGCATGGCAGAACCCTGTTTCTGCCCAGGATTATGAACGATTTAAAGGTCATGTTCAGGATCGTATGATCAAGAGCTTCAGCGATGCTGTTGAATACGACTTGCTATATCCCACCTACAAAACAAAAGGGCGAAGGATTGTCAACGAGATCAACCGGTATCCTGAACTTCCTTTTGACGAAAACAAGGTCATCTACAAAGCGCCGGAACAGGAGTTCATGCATTTCGCCACAAAGGATCCGTCACCTCTTCCGGATGATGATTTTCTTGGGTTAGACGACAGTGGCGCCTCTATCCCTCCGGATGTGAATGGTGCAGCAGGACCTGAACATCTGATGATTACGCTCAACACCCAGATAAGGATCATGGATCGTCAGGGAAATTCGATTTCCACGATCAGTACCGGTAGTTTCTGGCATCCCATGCCGGGTTCCGGGGGTGTATTCGATCCGAAAATATCATACGATCACTTTGAGAACCGGTGGATACTGATCATGCCGAGCAGCTCCGATCCTGCCGCTTCCAGACTGATGGTGGCTGTTTCGGAAAACCATGATCCTACGGGTAACTGGTTTTTGTACAGTTTTGAAGGCGATCCGCAAAAAACCCATTGGTTTGATTATCCGAATTACGGCTTTAACCACAAATGGATTGTAGTATCGGGAAATATGTTTGGAGGGGGCGGAGTGTACGTTGCACTGTACGTTCTGAATAAGCAGGATTTATATAACAACGCCACCGAAATTTATTTCGACCGGTTTAGTATCTACAATGGTTTCACACTGGTTCCTTCAGTCAACTATGATGAAGAGGAGGAGGATATTTTTATGGTTCACAATGCCGGTGGAAATATATCCGGGTATGGGTACCTGAACTTGTGGCGGGTGACCGGGCCTGTGAATGACCCGGAAGTTGTAAACATTGGGTTGACCGGCGTTCCTGCGCCATGGAACAATGGTTCATATGCCAATTATGGCAATTTTGCCCCGCAACTCGGGAGTTCCGAAAAGATCAACACAGTAGATGCCCGCATGGAAAACATGGTATTCCGGCATGGAAAGTTGTGGACAACGCACCATGTTTACCTGCCGGTAAACAATCCCAACAGGTGTGCAGTTCAGTGGTTTGAGCTATCACCACTGGGCGAGATCTATCAGTGGGGCCGGGTTGATGATCCAACCGGGCTGATGTACTATGCATTCGCAACCATTGCGGTCAATGCAAAAGAGGATGTGATGGTGGGATATGCCAGCTTTTCTGAACAACAATATGCCAGTGGAAGCTACTCTTTCAGGTATGCTGATGATCCACCCAACACCCTCAGAGAGAGTTATCAGTACATCGACGGCCTGGCACCATACTACAAGACTTTCGGTGCCGGGCGTAACCGATGGGGTGACTATACCGCCACCTGGGTTGACCCCATTGATGACCTCGATTTCTGGACCATTCAGCAATATGCCGACCTCCCAACCTCTCAGGATCGCTGGGGAACCTGGTGGGCGTATATCAATATTCATTCGGAGCCAAAAGCTCTTTTTACAGCCAATATCGAAACCGTACCGGTTGGCAGTGGCGTGAACTTCACCGATAAATCCAAATTTGAGCCAACATCCTGGCAGTGGAACTTTGAAGGCGGAACACCTGCAACCTCCAATGAACAGCACCCGCAGAACATTGTATACAACACTGCAGGGTTGTATGATGTTACCCTGATTATTACAAACGATCTGGGCACTGATACCCTGGTGAAAGAAAACTTCATTGATGCAAACACAACCATTCTGCCTGAAGTTATCTTCACGGTGAGCGATACCATTCCCTGTATGAACAATACAGTTCAGTTTTCCGATCATTCGGTTTACAACCCGGTTGCATGGCAATGGTCATTTTCGCCCGACTATGTTACTTTTCATGACGGGACGGATGAATTTTCCCAGAACCCTGTGGTTACGTTCGATTATCCGTTTACCTATTCTGTTACTTTTACAGCAGTCAACAACAATGGTAGTGCTTCGCTTACGAAAGAGGCATTGATCAAGGCCGGGGGTGAGCCTATTCCTTTTACCGAGGATTTTGAATCCCGCTCATTTATGAAAAACGGATGGACGATCGAAAACCCGGATGGAGGCAAAACCTGGGATATGGTTCAGGTGGGAGGAACACAACCGGGAAACCTGGCTGCTTATGTCAACATAAAAAATTACGCCGGGTTCAACGAACGTGACCGATTGATCACTCCGCCATTGAATTTTTATGGCTACAAAGAGATCTCCCTGTCATTTCAATATGCATATGCGCAGCGTTTCGCAAATTACACCGACTCCCTGATCGTTTATGTTTCCGCTGATTGCGGCGTAAACTGGCAGCGGATGCTGGCATTGGGAGAGGATGGGTCCCAGTCATTTGCCACCATTTCTCCGACATCCCTGAATTTCATCCCCGGTTCACCTGACGAATGGTGCGGATCAGGGTCAAACCCGGCATGCATTGCTATGGATCTGTCAGCCTATTCAGGCGAAAGCAATATCCGAATCATGTTTGAAACCTTCAATGGTTATGGCAACAACATTCTGATCGACAATGTACTGGTTGAAGGGACTATCAGTTCAGTGAATCCTGTCGCCGGTACCAGCGGCCATATTTCTGTTTTTCCAAATCCTTCAGACGGGAACATCTCTCTTATGATGGGAGGATTAACAGGTGAATTGAATATATCCATCCTTGATATCACAGGACGGATTGTGCTGCAGGATGTGAATTCAGCATCCGGCCAGACAAGAACAATCCAATATAACCTTCAGGAGCGGAAAGGGGGAGTCTATTTCATTGCTGTGGAAAACAATGGTAACCGGTATGTGCAAAAGTTCCTGATCAGATAGATCAATACAATCTTACAATACAATGCATTGTAAGCTGCATCTACGGATAGGATAGGATAAGATACATTATGACCTGGCCTTCCTCCGGTTGACAAATCGTCAGATAAATGTTTCCTTTAAATAGAACACTCCTGAAGTGGATTGCAACTTTTTTGAATTTTAAGGCGATTTCTTTCCTAATTTTATGGCTTGTTTAATAACAGATGCCATGAAGAAGTTATTGTTTAATTCCCTGCTGTTTACCTGTTGTGGAGTATTGATTTCGTCCACGCATGGACAGGTTGTCATGACCGGAAAAGGGTTACCTGAAGCAGTTGCCAAAGTCAGTTTTTCGGATATTGTGGCGTATGATGTCCTATTTCCTGTCAAATCCGGTAAAGGCCGCAGAATTGAAAATGCCATCCGGCAATTTCCTGAAATGCCGGTGGATATGAATAAAATAGTCTTTTCAGAACCGGCCAGGGACAAATCAGAAGTGCTCATCCTCGATGAACCATCGCCCTTGCCTGAAGTTGACTTTCATGGACTGGAAGACAGCGGTAATTCCATTCCGCCCGACGTGAACGGAGCGGTTGGACCAGATCACCTCATGATTACACTCAATACACAGATCCGGATCATGGACAGGGCAGGAACACCCATTTCAACGGTCAGTACCGGAAGCTTCTGGCATCCCCTGCCAGGTTCGGGCGGAGTATTCGACCCGAAAATCTATTACGATCCCTATGAAAACAGGTGGATACTCGCCATGCCCAGTTTTGTCAATCCCAATATCAGCAGGGTTATGGTGGCCGTTAGTGAAACCAGCGATCCTACCGGTAACTGGTTCATGTACACATTTGATGGCAACCCGACCGACCAGTTATGGTTTGATTATCCAAACTATGGTTTCAACAGCAAGTGGCTGGTGGTTTCGGGCAATATGGTTGATGCGCAACCTGTTTATGCCGCACTATACATTTTCAACATAAAGCACCTCTACGAATTTAATCCGGGTGCGGAGTTTACCCGATATGAAGTGTACGATGGGTTCAGTCTGATCCCGTCTGCCACATTTGATGAAGATGAGGAGGACATTTACATTGTGGACAACACCAATGGAAACCT
Source organism: Bacteroidales bacterium (assembly GCA_047920975.1). Taxonomy (GTDB): domain Bacteria; phylum Bacteroidota; class Bacteroidia; order Bacteroidales; family JAADJA01; genus JAADJA01. Next base: position 4,189 of record JBLRXC010000233.1, read on the forward strand.
GAACGGCAGTGGCTACATTCATCTGAGAAAAGTAACCGGTGAACTCAGCGATCCGCAACTGGTGGATATTGGCTATATTGAAGTTCCCGATCCCTGGGAAG
>JBLRXC010000234.1:0-4283 GCA_047920975.1 Bacteroidales bacterium
TCCGGAAGTAACTGCACTTCATCAATAAAAAGCAATGTTTCACCTGCAACAACCGGAATATTGAAAAGGGCAGTAAGTTCATTGATGATCAACCGGGGATCATTGTGCTTAAAAACTGCTTTAAGGTTGGGGTTTTTCTCAGGATTGACCTTGAGATAGTATTTAAATGAACCTTCGCCAAACCGGTCCACAAGCCAGGTTTTACCTACCTGCCTTGCTCCCCTTATGACCATTGGTTTTCTGTTTGGCTTTACCTTCCACCCATTCAGGTATGACTCGAACAGTCGCTTCATTATTTTTTTCTGCAAATATACAAAATATCCAAAACACCATAGTAAAATGGATATATTTATCCAAAACACCATAGTAATTTGGATATTTGATGAATTTGTCCCAGTCAAACAGGTGACAATAAAAAAAATGTGTCAAAAGTATAAATTGAGAAATTTTTATATTTGCAATTGAATTCCTAATTAAAAATTGTTGCGCCATGTCTATCCTTTTCATTCGGAAGGGCAAAACGAAGACACCGGTTAAAGCCGATGAAATCTTCTATTTCCAGGCAGACGGGAAATATACGGTGATTGCAATGAAGGATGGAGAATAATACATGGCATCAAAATGTCTGTCATGTTTTGAACAACTGTTGCCTGCGGACTTTTTTCTTGACATGAGGGTCTCGATGGATGTATATTTACAGTCGAAATCAATTCTCAACATGAACCAAAAATTATTATCATGAAAAAGTTTGCAACCATCGCCCTCGTTGCCTTAATGACAGCCGGCACTTTGATTTTGACGTATTGCAGCAAGGAAAAGTCGTTTGAACCTGTTGCTAACCAAAATGCACATGAACAGATGACCGAAGCCGACTTCGCTGTCATGAACAAGCTCGTGGCTTTCCGGGATAAAGTACAGTATTTCAGGGAAAATCCCGGGTATAAAAGTGGAGAGGTATTAACCATTGACTCGGTAAAATGGTATCTTGATGCATTCTTCAATTTTACCTATGCATTTACAATGGAAACATTTACCTCTTTCAAAACTTATACTTTTTTAACGGTGATTAATCAAAATGCTGGGTTGGTAAACCTTGAGGATGTATTTAGCGCTCTCAATGATATTAAAGCAAAAACACTGATTATTTATGATTCAACATTGGGAGACCAAAAAGAATTATATGCATTATCAATGGATATGACAAGTAATACCTCCGATAGCTTTGTGATCAAAACAACAGCTACAATAGGTTCGAAAACCAGTACCCCTCCAGAAATTAGTGAATGGGGACCATTTACGGTGGGCAATGATTGGATGTATGGCGAATTACTTGGAGATTGTTCACCCGGTGGAGGTCTTTGGTGGTATATAAAGGACGCGGCAACCGAGATCAAAGATGCTTCAAATACTTTCCGGTATAAGTATATTCAGGATGAAGGTTCCGGATGGACAGCTTATTATACCGAACCTAGCGCTATTGCAACGGTTACAATCTATTTGAGTTCTACTGAGGTAAAAAATCTCCTACGAACACCTGGGGATGGTGCTATTGACAATGACAGGGATTATCTTGTGCTTTACCAGGAGAAAGACCTTCAGAACGGGTTGATTGTCGAAACATGTATTCCCTGGCAGGATATGAACTTTTATTATCATGGTGCCAGAAAAGTGATTTATGAAATTGTTCAAGAAAACTACAGCATTTTTGGAGTGGACCCGAATCTGACATTTTACTATTGTAATGAAATTTTAGGAAAAAGAGAAGGTGGAGATGACTATAATCCTAATATTGCTTATCATATAATTGAAGCGTTATATAAAACAAGACATATAAGTTATTTCAGACCGATTTCAATAAATGATTAAATAAATGCAATGGATTCTTTAAAGATTTTTGTGTGGATTCTTTTTCTTTTTATTGTCAATCCATTGCTATTTCCACAGAAGGAATATATTTTAGAATCAGACTGGAGAATGGGTTTCAGAAATGTCCGAATTGATAATAATGGTGACTTTATATCACTTTTTAACGAAGACAGCGCTTATTACCATTATACGGGTGGCATCATTAAATTTGACAGTGATTTCAATTATGAAATATATAAACATGATGTTGATACCGCTCATGTCGTGTTTAATGATTTTATAGTGACGCCGGAGAACAATTACCTGATTACTGGAACCATAGGAAAAGACAATGGAATTGGGTATTCCAATCATATTCTTTATTTCCTGCTTTTGGATGAAAACTTTAATGTGCTTGCCGAGAATTTTTACTCCCTGTGTGAAGATTGCAACAATCCATATATAAAGATGCTTCAGAACACGGACGACAGGATTTATGTTACGTTGGTTGGCGTAACACCGCTTTTTAAGGGGATCATTGAAATATCTGCCTCATTAGAAGTCCTGAAGGATAGCATCTATTTCGATAACCCCGGAGGGATCATGAACCCATTCCCATCAAATGGAGCAGGATTTTACTTCCTGGGTGGCAGCGAGTTTCCTTGGGCAGTTGGGCAGATTACAGCAGTGGATACCAATTTGAATTTAACTACCACGGTTTTACCATATTACATTAATGGGCAGTATTATAAGATGGGATCAAGAGGAAGTTGTAAATGGTTGAATGATACGATATATATATTGGTATCCGAGGGGAGTTCATCATCTTATGGACTCGATCTTTACCTCTATAAAATGAATCACAATCATGAGTTTTTAACCGAGCCTTTCATCATAGGTAGTGAAAATATTGATGACCAGTCATTGTATTTTACAGGAATTGATTGGACAAATTCTGAAAGCATATACGTTGCAAGTTGGCAATGGCCCTCAATGTTCGGTCAAACGACCTATTTTGTCGCGTTGATCAACGAAAACTTCGAGGTTTTGGGGGCTAAAAGTTATGGAGGAAATAACAATACGGTGGTCAACTCAATGGTCACAACCGTAGATGGCGGGTGTGTTATGGTGGGCACTCAAAGAAATTACCTTGCCGGAGATGAATTTGACTTTAATGGCTATGTGGTATTCTTTCAACCGAATGATATAATAACTTCAGCCGTGGAAACCACGGCACCGAATGACAGTGATTACAGGTTATTTCCTAATCCCGGAAGTGATCATCTTACCATTCAAACCGCCTGTAAGAGAGTATTGTTAAGAATTTTTGACAGTAAAGGCGTATTAATCCTTGAGCAAGAGCTGAGTGATACTTTTCAGCAACAAATTGATACAAGAGAATTGAAACCGGGAATATATGTTTGCCGGTTATCTGATATAAATGGATTCACGGAAAATATTAAATGGATAAAGAAGTAAAATCTTAAAATTATGAAAATCAAAACATTACTTTTAGTTTTATCAACACTGCCTCTTTTAATTTATGGACAAAGTGTTGAACCCAATTGTGTGAGTTGCCTGAATAATCAGATAGACACAAAAAAAGGGGCATCAGCGATCGGTCAAGAAAACAAATCCTTAGGAATCAATTCCTTTGCTGCCGGTTACCTGAATGAGGCCATTGGCGATTATTCTGTGGCCATGCCTTTTTTGGCAAAAGCAAACGGTCACCGTTCACTTTCTTTTGGCTATTATGCAGTTGCAGATGGAGCCGGTTCTTTGGCTTTAGGTACTTACGCTGGGACCGGAGCTAACGGAACATTATCCATAGCAATTGGCTCGCGGGTTTCATCTGATATGACTAATTCAATGGTCCTTGGTTTTGGGCATGCAAGTGCAATATTCATTAATGATGTTGAAAAATCGCTCATGGTTGGATTCAACAGCAACAAACCCACCTTTTTTGTTGGGCCAGCCTTCCGGGGTTGATAAAACCGGCAAAGTCGGCATCGGCAACATCACTTCGCCCACTCATAAACTGCATATTAAAGCCGATGACAACGAACATGCCTCCCTCAAATTGGAACCTACCGGCGCAGGTAAGCTGGCTATGATCACGCTGGGAAACAATGGCCATGAACTAAGCGTACTGGCAGGCGGTGATTTGAAGTTTAAAACGCAAAGTGGGAAGGGATTCTTTTTTGAGAATGGGAAGGTGATCACAACCGGACTGCAATTATCAACAGGTTCAGGGGCCGGGAAAATGCTCCAATCCGACAACTCAGGCAATGCAACCTGGGCAGACCCTGCATGGTTAGTTGACAATGGAAATATACACAGGTTGAATGGGAATGTGGGGATAGGAACCAATATATTTTCAGGCCACAAACTTGCAGTCGCTGGTAGTGTTCTGGTTAAGGGTGACTTATTTGTAGGGG
>JBLRXC010000235.1:0-4274 GCA_047920975.1 Bacteroidales bacterium
GTTAGATGTTCCTAAATTATTGACAAATTCACAGACGTTGAATTTTACCATGTTGATGTTATCCAGATAAGCAAAAGGGCCGGGATTAGTAGCCCCGAAATAATCTTCATTGGTTTCAAACAATGTACCATTGAAAAAACTGGTATTTACATGGGAGTATCCTGTTGCCGGATATTTGTAGAACCTCACAGCAGCCCGGTTATTTATGAACCTGCCATTCACCGACTTGACAATACCACCGGCATAATTATATTCAACCAATTCTTCGCCATCCCCAGCCTGAAGCGTTTTAACGGTTCTGATGCCCAGAACTGCATTTTCAATGGTACCTCCGTTTAAAATGTAAACTGCACCCTGATACATCTCATCACTGGGTAATGTGGGATCGCCCCAGACTTCGATGCCCTGCCAAAACTCATCTTCCTTAACCGATGTAAGCAAACCACCGTCTAATACAAGTTTTCCTCCCTTTTCAACAATGATCTTCCCATTTTCTACAAATCCAACTTCTGAGGTAATTGTAAGTGTACTCCCTGAACAAATTCTGATTTCATCGGCATAAGTTATGTCTTGATCCCAGGTTACGTGTTCATTGTTACATATCTTATAAGCATAGGGTTGTATATAGGTATCAAAATCACTATGCCAGTTTGTGCCGTCATAGTAATGGATTGTGATTGTCATGAAATTATCTTCAATATTAAGTTCCGCAAAATGATTGAACTTGCGGGTAACTAATTCACCAATACCAGTTTTTGGACTATTTCCGGGCGAATATGTTCTTCCAACCCCGTCAATAGTAAGATGATGAACCCCGTGAACCAACCAATGAGCGTAAACACCTTGATGGCCTCCTAAAACAAGTTGAACTCCGTGTGCAATACAAAGAGGCTGTAAATCATTTTGTACTGATTCATTTAACTTGTGACCTCCATTTGAAAATCCTGGTGTATGAAGTAAAACGATTTTCCATTTTTTATCAGTATTTGCCAAGTCAGTATTTAACCAAGACAATTGCTCAGTTGTTATGTCCCATGTGTCTCCGGGTAAATGAACACAGGAAACATGCATTGGCCCATAATCAAATGAATAGTACCTGTTATAAGCCTGCAATGGGTCTGCAGGAACAAAATAGCTATATGGCCAATATTTTTCAAATATCATTGGACCAACAGGAGGTTCCGCATCCCACATGTCATGGTTCCCATATACACCCATTACAGGCATTTTTGAAACCAACTCTCTCACTTCTTCTTGATTGTTGTTAAAATAGTTGGCACTCCACGATTCCTCTGTTGCATACTTGTTCCAGTCTCCAACATTCAATAAAAGAGTTTGACTGGAAGGATTAGCACCAATTAAATCATTGATCTTTTCGCAGGCAATATTGTGTCTAGCAGACGGAAACCCGGTAATCTCATTCTGAGCATCTCCATATGCGTAGAAAGTTAAATTTGTCGCAGTTTCTAATGGAGGTGTGATAAATGAACCTCCTCTTTCATCAATGGATGAACCATCCTCCATCACAAATGCCTGGTAATAGTAGAACTCATCATATTCCAGATCTTCATCAAAATCAAGTTCAACATACCAAAGATCATCTGTTAAATAGTTGGCAGTAACAATTGTCCCGTTATTTGGCTCAAGGCCATACTTTAACTCGCAGGGATCATTCATAAAAACGTTCAACTGCCACTGAATAACTACTTTATCAATTTCGGGAGTTACTTCACCGGTGATCGGGTTTACTTTGTTTTTAAAAAAAAGATAAGGCTCTTTTTCAAAATAATTGGTTTGTCCGGTTAGCAGATTGCTTAGCAAAACTGCTATTAAAATCGCTAATACTTTTTTCATAGTTACAAAAATTTAATTGGTTAATTATTGATAGAACTGTTTCATTTCTTATGGTTTTAAGAACCGAATTTATGTCAGCGGTGGTTTTTGCTAAAAATTATACAAGACCTTTGCTGTGATTTGTTTCAGTAGTAAACTACATATTCATTCTGTTTCAAAGTTTCGAGAACCTCAGCATGACCTACACTTCCCCTGCTCCCCGCTCCTTACTCTTCGCTCTCCGCCCTCCGCTCTCCGCTCCCTGAGCTTGTCAAAGGGCGCTCTCCGCTCATCTCCTCACAAACCTCACCTTTCCCGCCACTCTTCCATCACTTTTGATCACGGCTATGTACAGCCCGCTCTGCCATTGCTCTATGCTGAGTTTTGTCTTTTGCTGACCTTTGTAAACCTTCTCGCTGTGAACCCTTTGGCCGAAGAGGTTGTAGCACTCCAGGAGCATGTTGTTGTGGTGTTCGGTGTTCTGAAATGCCAGTGTGATCTCCGTTTCGGCGGGGTTAGGGTAGGCGGTTACTACAATGGTTTGAACGCTTGCATAATACTCCTCCGGTGAAGGTATTTCCATACCTGTAATAATATCACAATCATCCAGAAAGATAAAGCCGCTCTGCGGTAAGCCGGGTGTGGTGCAGAGGCTGTCGTAGGTGTAGACACCGGGGTAGGCGGTGTCGTACTCCAGGTTGAGGTTGAGTTTACCCAATACAATGTCCCAGTTGCCGGATTGTTTTAATGTGGAGTTGCTGAGTATCTTATCACCTGCTTTTCCGAGAGCATAGGGTGTGATAAAACTTGAATGCTGAACGTTATTGTAGAAAATGAGATTAGAGAAAAATTCATCGTTGGATATAGTTTCCATTGTTGGATTTCCTTCAATCTCCACACCCATTACTCCACCAAAAATAACTAATGTATCATTTACGAAAGAATCAAAGAAAATAACTCGATGATAGTTCGTGTCAATTTCTTTTGCATTAACTATTTTATAATTTATCTCATTGCCAGTATGATCGAATTCCATTATTAATCCCTCTTTATATGGTATCTGGCTTGGCCAGTTGCTTCCGACACCAATATAGTTTCCAACCGTATTTTTCATGATATTGTGACCAACTCCATGTATGGAATCATTGAGACCAAAAGGCAAAACCCATTTCTCTATTCCTACAGAATCAACCATACAAAATAATGGCCTTATAGCTTTTATTCCACCAGGGTTCCAAGGATCTTCCCAATAAATATCTCCTGATATGATGTAATTGCTTTCATAAGTTTTATGGAGGCTTGAACCAAAAGGAAGTGCTCCCTGTGGAAAAATATAACCACTCACAAACGGTTTCTTCCATAGCGCATTACCATCGGCGTTGAGCTTGAACAGATGCAGTGTCTCTTGAGGGATGACTCCATATTGGTTCACAAGCAGTATGATTTCACCTGCTTCGGTTTCTTTTACATCTGCAACCCACGGTTTTATCCCGAGAACATTCCCGAACATCCTGCACCATTCCTTTTCTCCACATGCATTCAGTTTTATGATGTAGGGTAACGATTCCGTTTGGCTGATATAAGCCAACCCGGCAAGTAGTAAGCCGCCATCCTTTGTAGGTTCTAAAGCAAGTGTTCTTATAAATTGTTGGCTGTTCTTGATGATTTTTGACCAAAGCGTATCCCCATTAACATCAGTCTTGATGAGCCACGAAGATTGGGTTGTATTTGAACCCGGAGAATAGATATTACCACAAATCAAATACCCTTTGTCATATGCTTCTTCAATATCATCGGAGTAATTCAGTTTATTTGGTTGCCCATAAAACTTGGGCCATGTTTGAGATTTACCGTCTAAACAAATGATAAATAATATTGTAATAGAAAAAAGTCTGATTGATTGGTACCGCATATCTTGTAAATTTTATTACCTGATTCATCTTCAAAAGAAGATGAATCAGGTAAAAGGTTAAACAATTTTATTTGATGATTGCAAATTTTTCACTAGCGATAATCTTTCTGTTCACTATTAGTGAAACATAGTAAGTGCCACTTGGCAAATCACCAAGTTTAATAACCTGCTGATCGGAGAAACCTATGAATCGGCATTCTCTGATAACCTTACCATCACTGCTGTAAACATTTACCATAACCTGTTCTGATCCTGCTCCATTATCCCATTTAACAACAATATAATCCTTAGCAGGGTTAGGAAAGATTTCAAGTTGCTTTACTCCTTTAGCAATGTTGCTGAGCCTTTCAAATTCAATTTCTTTGGCAGATTTTGTCATATCGGGAACAATGATTGGCTCATTGAAATTGAGTAAATCCATGCTAAGCAGTATGTTCCTGGCATAGATTCCTGCAATTGAAGGGGAGGTTTCAGAAAGTTCATACAAACTCATTAATTGGAGACTATCTGGAAGATTTCCATTTGTTTC
>JBLRXC010000236.1:0-4232 GCA_047920975.1 Bacteroidales bacterium
GGGCCCGCAAAAAACAGAACGCCTCGCGGCCGGCCGGCTTTTCCATGACCACCCGCGGCAAGACCCGTTCTTGCCCGCTTGATCGTGTCGAGTACAGTATGAACGGCAGCATCCTGTCCTTTTACACGCTCTCTGATCTTGTCTTCTGCCATGGCAAGCCGATCCTTGCCGATTTTATCCCACTCGCTTTCAGTAATGCCGTATTTGTATCGTTCGCATATTTTCCTGATGTTTTGTAATGGTTCCTTTTCGATGCGGGAGAGATTCACCAGGCTGGACATCTCGTAATTTGTAAGACCTTCGGTCAACGCCGCAAAATAGCCAGTCAACTCCGGCGTCAACTCAATGTCTGGTGTGTTGGGTTTGGTGTAAAAAGCTTTATAGGAACGTTCGATAAATCGCGCTCGCGCTCTGGTATCCGGCTTGGGCAGGTGAATTGAACGGGCTCGGGGATTACTGATATAAAGAAAGGCCGGCAGGTCATTTAGTTTTTCACACACAAGGATAATGACATTGTTCAGTACTGTGTCCTGCCGCACGACAGATTTGGCTGTAAGGGAGGCTTTCAACATACGGGAAAAAAAATCTTTTTCTTTTTCTTCGAGCAGGGTTGGTGAAGCAGTCAGGCGTGACGCAAGATTGAATACAAACGCGCACGGAACAACGGTGTTGGTCATTGCCGCTCTGATCCCTTCAATAGCTTTTATCGGGTCTCTGTTGCCGGCTTGATGGGGCTGATCTGTTTCCTGATCCTCTTTGTCGGGGCTCGCGTTTGCCCCGGTAGCACCTCTGGGAACCTCCTGAATTCGCCCATCGGAAGTTGCTGATGGTGAGGCTGTTGTGCCGGAATTGCTCTTATGAAGGTTGTTGTAGATTTTTTTCATGTCAGGATGAGCAAAGGTTAACCCGTCAACCGGATCAAAAAGACCGATAACCTCATATCCCCGCGATCCCAGGTAGCGCACAAAAAAAGTGGACAACTCACTCTCTGTCCAATTGACTGAGGTTCCGTTTGGCGTTGACACCGGATATGAGACCCGATCGTAGGTATTGCCGTAGACAAAGATGAGGTTTTTCAGTGGAGTAAAACGAATCAGCTCTCTTATCCACGCAGGGCATTCGCTGGTATCAGAAATCATATCGTTCTCCTTACTTGCTGCGCCTGTTTACGCCTGCGTTTTGACTGTTTATTGTCCGCGGTAGTTTTTGCCAGAATGCTATCTATATCCTCAGTCACGATAACAGGAATCGACATATCAGGAATCAGTCTCTCCGGGCCGATTTTATAGGCAAACCCCTCTTCGGTAAGCCTTCGGATCAGATCTTTCATGTCATCACACCATTTTTTCTCCTGCGCGCGGAAGAATCTCTTCTCTTCAGCGGTCAAAGGCGTATCAGAGTTGCTGCTTTCATGATGAACGCGAAACGACATCTGATTTTTGCGATCAATGGTCAGACGCAGACGTTCACCACCAGGGATTGCCATTTCGGCCCTCATCATGGCGGTATGAGGATCCTCGGGAAACATCTCAATACTGTCATATCCCATTTCTTCAAGATTGCGCGTCAGTGATTGGGCCAGGGTGCTTCTGAACGCCGCATAATAAAGAGACCCAAGGGCCTCTTCTTTGATGGCGGAAACCCGTTTTTCCAGATGCTCAAAGTCACCGGGATAGATTGGCTTTTTTTCCAAAATTCTGAATATAGCTTCTTTGATTTTATTTAAAGAATCGAGATTGGACGAATCTTTCTGCAGAAGTATCGTTGTGCAAACATCGTCAAATAATTGATCAAGGCGTTCAAGGGTTTTGCTTTGACCTGCAAGAATCTTTTCACACGTCTGAAGATGACCAGATATCGTTCTGATGACTGTTTGGCGAAATGATTCTATTTCCTCCAAGTGTAGTTGATGTTGAGATTTCAGCTTATTCTTCAAAACCTGTTCTTGCTTTTTTAACAGTGATATTGGTGAGTTTTCGGACTTAATAAAACTTTCCGGAGCACTGTCAAGAAGGGTGATGACTTCATCCATCAAGTTTTTCAAAAATTCAACGGATGGTTGCTCTGGCCCGGCCTTAAGTGAATAGTAAGCGCCGGTAGTCGTCCCCTTGCCGGCACTCGGAATTTCAGGAGTAAGAAGGGCAGTGGAGGAGAGTTTTTGTACAGCGGCCCTGAATGCTTCGTATTGATGGTGGACTTCCTGGATTTGTTGAAGCTGGTTGCTTTGAAATACGTGCCATTCTTTAAGACGAGCTTTTTCTTGATCCTTTGCTCGAACTACGGCATCAATCTGACGGTCAACTATTCTGTTGATAATGGCATTTGCACCGTAAACAGCAACGCCCACGGCACCTACCGCAATAACTGGAATTGCTACCGCTATGGCTATCGGCAATATAGGGAGTGCTACAACCTCACCACTCAAGCGCCTCCTCCATTCCATTCTCATGAATCAATAATGATTGACGATGAACTCAAATGAGTCCGGGGAAGAATTTCTGCAGGTGCATCCCAGTTTGTTAATACAATCAACAATCCACTTTATAACTGTTTTTTAAAAATACTGTATACAAGAAATCCCATCAAACCTAAAAAAACATATTTTGCTGATTTGGTAATAAACACCAGCGGTAAAAGAATTGCTGCGGCGCAGCCCATGTAGATGAATTGAAGCTCATCAGCTTCGTAGGGTAATGCCAAGTTGCTTGTGTACCCGGTAAAGGCAATGAGAGACATGAATAAATAAGCACCTAAAACAACCAGTCTGGAGAAAGGTCCCTTGGAGCTGAACAGCAGGCAAACTCCAAGAATGACAACGACAATCATTTGAAACATGGCTATTGAATATAGAATGGCCATTTTAGGTGCTCTTATTATGTCAGCGTGCTGTTACGCGTAAACCTTGCCGCTTTCGGAGCGACTTGACGAACCGCACTTCGGACAACTGCTGCCACCACATTCTTTGCAATAATGATGGCCGTTGCCACACTTATAAACGGGGAACCAGTTGCTGGAAATAGATTTGGTTGCTCTTCGTCCACAGGTGGGACATGCTGAATAATCTGCCATTTTTTAACCTCCTGATGAAATTTAGAACTCGATTACTTCCTCGCCACCGAATGATTCCATAACATCCAGCAACACCTGAATATTGGCACAGGCATTTTTAATTTCTTCCTCGTCGGACAACAGGGCTGCCACGCCTGAACAGTTCACTGTTCGTCCCGTGGTCAGTTCACGTAGAGACCAGGATGCTTCAGTTCCCTTGGTTGTTACATAAGAATAGACCGGGATATCCCACTGCTTGTACTTTTCAATAATCTGCTTTTCATCCTCTGTTAATTCCAGACGACATGAAAGTGAAAAACTAAACCCCTTCGACCCTCCGAAAAGTCCTTTCTGCTCAGACTGATCTCTACTGATGTACAGCTTCATCTTTTTCCTCCTCGTTATTGGTTGATGGAAAGCTACTCAACCAAACGACAAGAATCAGGAATCTGCACAATTTTTGAGAAAATAGATCTCACCTTCAGTACCAAATTTTTAACTTTCGTCTGATATTTCGGGCTGTAAGAAAAATGTGAGCTTGGTAGATGGATAGACCTTCAGTTGGTGTTAGTAAAAAATAACTGTGTTGGAAAAAGCTGTAGCATTATCAAACCCAGCGGATATAATGAGGAACATTATTTGAATTCAATCACTTGCTGGTATCCAGTTTCTCCTGGAATTGGTTCAGAATAAGCGCTACGGCATTCGCCACTAAAAAGCCCGGATTTAAATCGTGAGTTAAAAATATTTTTACCTTTTTTATTGGAAGGGAGGATTCGGCATGGCGACAACTTTGGAAACGATCGGAACGTATTTAGATGAAATGGGTATGAAGTATGTTTTGAAGGATGAGGATCGGCCCAGAATTCTGACCGGGTTTAAAATGAAATCCTACCGTGATACTGACGGTGATCCCTCATTGAGCATCGTCATTGCGTTGTTGGAGAATGGCGAGTATTTAAAAATCTTTGCGCCCAATTGCTATAGCTACAAGGATGGCCCCCATAAACGCGCTCTGTTTGAGGCCTGCCTGGCGATCAGCTGGCGAACCAAACTGATTCAATTTGAATATGATCCTTCGGACGGCGAGGTCCGGTGCATTGTGGAATGGCCCCTGGAGGATGCTCCGCTGACCAAACGTCAACTTGAACGCAGTCTGAAGGGCATTGTAAATCTCCTCGATG
>JBLRXC010000237.1:0-4207 GCA_047920975.1 Bacteroidales bacterium
CTGTGATTTTGCTCCAGCTAAAAAAATCAGCGTGATTATAAACAAAGTGACTCTTTTCATTTTTTTAAGGGTTTTAATGATTATAATTCAGATTGTAAGCCGATATTCAGTAATAAACTATAATTACGAAAATGACTTATGGTGATTTTTGCGGAGGTTCCCGTGCTATATGATTGCTGCGGTTTAACCATCTTCTTTTTGGTTTTTAAAATGGATGTGCAATAATACAAAAAATAATCCAAAAGTCAAAATTCATAAATGATGTAAATTTGTCTCGATATAAAAAATGTTTATATTTGCTCCTTATAAAAACCCCGAAAAATGAAAAAGCCAAACTTTTTTACCCGTTTTTTAATTTTGCTGAGCTTTGTTTTGACTATTCACTCAACCCAGTCCCAGATTGCGATCACCAGCGGAACTTCCATTACTGCCAACGACCTGGTTGAGTCCATCATCACCGAAGGCATTACGTATTACAATGCCCAGTTCATCGGCCATGAATCCTCGAAGGGGATTTTCAGTAACGGTTCGTCAACCAACCTGGGGCTAAACCAGGGTATTTTCCTTTCTACCGGATACGCCACCGGCCTTCAGGGGCCGAATACCAGCGGAAGTACGTCCGGGAATATGGGCATTACTGCACCACCCCATCCCTTTATTTTCCCCAATGCATTCGATCCGGCAGTACTCAGTTTCAATGTCATTCCCGAAACCGATACTTTGCGGATCACCTATGTTTTTGGGTCTGAAGAATACAACGAATGGGTAGGTGCAACTTACAATGATGTTTTTGGGATTTTTATCTCAGGCACGAATCCATCGGGTGGCATTTACAATAAAAAAAACATAGCCCTGGTGCCTGGAACGGCCACTACCGAAGTGTCAATTAACAATGTGAACAACGGCATTGCTCCGGTAGGAGTTGTGCCCACCGGCCCCTGCACCAACTGTGATTACTTTACTGACAACACCGGCGGTTTGACCATTGAATATGATGGCTTTACGGTTGTAATGACTGCCTGGGCTTTAGTAGTGCCCTGCGAAGCATACGAAATCATCATGGGTGTTGCAGATACCGGGGATTTCTCAGGCGATACCGGTGTTGCCATTGAGGAGAACAGCATTGGCTTCCCTGAAATTACCGTAGAACTGGTATTGGACCCGCCGGATATTTCCGACATCATGGTTGAAGGATGTGTGAGCGGGGAGGTGATTTTCAGGCTGCCACATGCCGGCTATTCACCCTATACCCTGTGTTTCGACATACAGGGAACCGCCACAAATGGCGTAGATTACGAATATATTGACAATTGTGTCACCTTCCAGGCAGGATATGACACTGCTTCCATAAAGATTGTACCACTTTATGATGGTCTCATTGAGGGACTGGAATCAATCATCCTGATACCTGAAAACACAATGGGATGCGTTGTCAGGTATGATACCATAACGATCTATTTTGATGACTACATAGATATGGTTTCGGTAACAAGTCCCGATCCGGTGATATGTCCCGGTCAGGAGACAGATATCTGGGTTACCGTGTACAATGGTTTTGAACCTCAACCCATTACCTGGGAGCCGGGGACATTCAGCGGTGATACCATCACGGTTAGTCCCGATACCACTACCATGTATTATGCTACAATCTTTGATATGTGTATGGACTCAATCGTTGACTCTGTTCTCGTTACGGTTCTGCCGGGCCATTTGAATGAAATGCTGGAATTTTCTTTTGAAGCATCCAACAATCCCATCCTGACTGAAGATGTAACAGGAACCATATCAGGAGATTCTGTGTTTCTTATGCTGCCGTCAGCACAGGGAATTGACAACCTGATCGCTACATTTATTTCTTCCAATTGTGCCGAAACCTATGTCGGGAATGAGGTTCAGATCAGTGGGGAAACTGCCAATGATTTCACATTTCCTGTCATTTATGAGGTAATGGCTGCCAACGGCGACATCAAAGAGTGGGTAGTGAAAGTTGATTTTCTCTCCGGTGAGAAAGAGTGGGGATATGATCCTATCATAATTTATCCCAATCCGGCTAAGGACGTGTTGCATGTAACCGGGGCCGCCGGTTATGAGGTTTCTCTCTTCAATGCATTTGGTGTGAACCTGTTGCAGGAAACTATAACAGATTCAAATACTTCATTGGATATCAAAAATCTTCAACCGGGAATCTGTTACCTGAAATTTAGCAACGGGGATCACGAGTTTGTAAGGAAGGTTGTGATTACACAATAATTAAATCTATAATCAACTTTTAAACCCAAAGAAATGAAAACTACAAGTCTCACATTACGATCAACACTTTTCCTTTATCTGCTGGCCATAAGTATAAATGGACTGGTTGCCCAGATTGGCCTCTCGCCCGGGCCGGGTGTTACACCTGAAATGATGGTTGAAAGCATCCTCATGGAGGGTATCAGCTATTCCAATGTAACTTTTCAGGGTCATAATATAGCAAGAGGAATTTTTACTAATGGAAAAACAACCAACCTGGGCATTGAAAGCGGAATCTTTATTACTTCAGGTTCCTGGACAAACATTCCCGGACCAAATAACACAAGCAGTGCAACCACAAATCATAATTTACCGGGACATCCTTTGCTATCAGCCATAGCCGGTTATCAAACCTATGATGCATCAGTTCTTTCGTTTGACTTTGTACCTGAAACAGACACCCTGCGAATCAGGTATGTGTTTGGTTCCGAAGACTACAACGAATGGGTAGGAGGTGTTTATAATGATGTTTTTGGCTGTTTTATTACTGGTCCGGATCCTTCAGGCGGGTATTATACCAATAAAAACATTGCAATCATCCCCGATACAGCAAATACCCCAATAACCATAAATACTGTGAATAACGGTTATGCCACTTCCAGCACTCCTCCAACCGGACCCTGCATGAATTGTGAATATTTCACTGACAATACAGGGGGACTAACTCTTCAGTATGATGCAAAAACGGTTGTAATGACTGCATGGGTTCTTGTGGTTCCCTGTGAAGTATATAGTATCATCATCGGTGTTGCTGACGGCGGTGATCCTATCGGTGACGCCGGGGCATTTATTGAAGAGAACAGCATTGTATATCCAAAAATAACTACAGAGGTTATGCTGGTTCCGACGGGGTTAACCGAACATTTGGTGGAAGGGTTTGTGAGCGCTGATGTCATTTTCAAACTTCCACATGTTCCGGATTCGAATACGATAGTATGTCTTGAGATCACAGGAACTGCTGAGAACGGCGTTGACTATGAATGGATTGACAATTGTATATCATTTGATGCAGGGTACGACACGGCTTCTATCAGGATTACTCCACTATTCGATGGTATTGTGGAAGGAGATGAAACCATTCAGTTCATTTTTGAGAATTCCTGGGGATGCCAGGTCAGGCATGACACAATTGAACTGATCATTCATGACTATAATGAAATGTATTTATACAACACTCCCCAACCGGTGATCTGCCCGGGTGAAGAAATTGAGCTATATACCAATCTTGCACCAAACACAGGATACCCACCCTATTCATATCTCTGGGAACCCGGTCCATACACAACCGAGATCATTACAGTAAGTCCCGGACAAAGCACTTATTATAAAGTTACGATTACCGATCTGTTCATGCAAACTGTCTCCGAATTTATCCTGGTAACGGTTCTACCCGGGCATTTGAATGAGATGGTTGAATTCAAATTTGAAGCGGCAAACAATCCTTTCCTGCCAGGAGATATTGCAGGAACCATCACCGGGGATTCAATTTTGGTCATACTGCCCTCCGGACAGGATGCCGAAAACCTGATCGCCACCTTCACCATCTCCGATTGTGCCGAAGCCTATGTTGCAGGTGATTTACAGATCAGTGGTGTTACTGCCAATGATTTCAACTCCCCGGTCACATACGAAGTAATGGCAGCCAACGGCGACATCAAAGAGTGGGTGGTGATGATTGATTTTTCAGCCGGGCAAAAGGAGCTACTTTCAGACAACATCTCACTCTTCCCCAACCCGGCCAAAGACAGGATTCAAATCATGGGAGCAGCTGGTTATGAGGTTTCACTATATAGCGGGTTTGGAGTAAAACTGCTGCAGAAAACCATCAATGATAACAATTCTTCATTGGATGTTGGGCAGTTCGAACCAGGGATATATTACCTGAAGTTAGATGGAAGGGATCACCGGTTTGTGAGGA
>JBLRXC010000238.1:0-4161 GCA_047920975.1 Bacteroidales bacterium
ACTTTGGTTCCCGATGCTCCGATCCAACCGTAACCTGGAAGTGGGTCATTAATACTGTCTAATAATTCATCTTGCAATACAACAAAACCTCTTGTTTCAAGGTCAGAGATGCATAAAGATCCTGTGATTTCAGTGTTTATTAAATAACAATCAGGAATAAAGGGAAACGATAAACATTCAAATTGGTAAGAAATAAAATTATTATGAGCATTATATTCATTGCGCCAATAAAATTGTTTAAGCCTTATTTGATACTCACCCACATATTGCTCATTAAAACTCTGAAAGGAATAACCTTTAACATTATTTGTATCGTAATGATTGATCGTATCTTGAGAATGTATAAGTGATGCATTAGTCATTAAAAAGAATATTATTTTGATTGTTTTCATTTTTATTGATTAAGATTCATAAAAAGTTTAACTCTACCTTTAGCGCTCATTCCCCTTTAAATCCGCTTGCAACAGAGCTTTGCAAACGGCTAATTTCTATAAACTTTTTAATTGCCTGCATTGATAAACCTTTTTTTTTTGGAAAAAAAACTTTAGAAAACAACGATCATTTTGTATTTCAGCTAGTTGTAATGATTCTGGGGTTGTGTTGGGGAATAAAAGCCTGATAATCTAAGAGAAACGGAATGCTTCCAACATTCTTTTGCCGCTTATTGAGAGGGTTATCCGGCTGTATGGCTGCTGCAGTTTGATCATCCTCTTTCCTATGATTTTTTCGGAATGCAATAATACAAAAAATTATATTAAAAGTCAAAGGAAAAACTATAGTTCCAAAATATCAGTGAATATCAGTCAAATCAGTGTACTGTTTATCTGATGCAAACCTACTAGCATTACAAATTATTTATAAACCCAGTGCAATAATAAAAAATTCTTGATCTTTGCAACTTGCTATATTTACATATCGCTTCATTTAAATCCTGAAAAAAATGAGAAAAACGATTATCCCCACAGCATATCTGTTGGCTTTATCATTTCTATGTGTTTCATGTGAATTGATTCCGGATGCCATCAGTGGGGCTACCAAAACAATGGCAATGGATGGCAACAGCCTTTTTCATCAAACGGCTGAGATCAGTCTCGAAAGAGGAACATTGATGATTGAAGGAGAGGTTAAAAATCCGGGCGAGATTAACCTGGATGAATTCTATAAACGCGAAGTCATGGTGAAAGAGTCACTCTACGATCCGGCGACAGGCATAAACTTCATAGGTGCTTACCGCTACCGGGGTTATTCCCTTTTTGATTTATTACACCCAAACAACCATGATAAAAAGAATGCAGAGCGATTTCGACCGGCCATTGACCTGTACCTGATCATTGAAAATGCAGCAGGTGAAAACGTAGCATTCAGTTGGTCAGAGATCTTTCACACCAACATTCCACATCAGGTCATCATTGCCACCGAGATGGCTCCAATAGTTCCTTACAGAAAGGAGGTGGATTATCCGGTTTCAAAATCATGGAAGGTAGTATGCGGCAATGACCTTTTTGCCTATCGCATGCTCGAAAATCCGGTAAAAATTACAGTAAGGTCATTCGATAAAAAAGAGTATGCGATTGAAAAAGGTATGGAGCCAATGTTCAGCCAAAATGTAAATGTGATTTTTGAAAATGGACCTTCCCTTTTCATAGACCAGAATTATGATTCAACCGGATGGATAACCTATTATTCGAGTTTTTATGGGATGGGAATGGGTTATCATGAGGCTAAACACTTTCGGGGGCCGGCACTTTTTGATCTGGTCAAAAGCTCAGTGAATCTGTTTGATCCGGAGTGGATAGCACATGGGCTTGTTTGTTTTGCCGGACTTGACGGTTACAGGGCAATTTTCAGTTTCAGTGAGCTTTTTAACAGGACAGACCAGACCAATCCTATTCTGTCTGTCCCTGATAATCCTGAAGATGGGGGTTTCTATAGGATTTTTAGTCCTGGCGAATTTTATGCTGACCGATCAGTAAAATCTCTTTCAGAGATTTATTTTTACAAGGATACTCCGCAGGTGAAATAAGAGAGCCATGACTTTTCATTATAGAATTCAGGGACTTGTATGCTGAAAAGAAAAATGCAGGAGGTTCTATAACGATTTCCTCCTGCATGCTTCATTTTATAATTGTTTTCTATTTCGTGTCAAATTTTTTGAACATCTCGGCAAGGTCAACAACCCTGTTGGAGTAACCCCATTCGTTGTCGTACCAGTTCAGTGTTTTTACAATCCGCTTTCCGAGCACACGTGTAAATTCAGCATCATAAATCGATGAATACGGATTTCCCACAATATCGGACGATACAAGCTTCTCTTCTGAGTAATGCAGCACATTTTTCATCTTCTCTGACTGGGAAGCAATCCTGACAGCGGCGTGAATATCTTCAACCGTAACATCCTTTTGAACTTCAACAATCAGATCCACAATGGAACCATCCGGAACAGGGACCCGGGCAGCAATTCCGTCCAGTTTACCTTTTAATTCAGGGATAACCACGCCAACAGCCTTGGCAGCTCCGGTTGTGGTCGGAATGATGTTTTCGGCCGCAGCCCTGCCCCTGCGCCAGTCCTTATGTGGCACGTCTGCCAACCGTTGGTCATTTGTATAAGCATGGGTAGTGGTCATAATTCCTTCTACAATTCCGAAGTTATCATGCAGGATCTTGGCCATCGGTGCTAAACAGTTGGTTGTACAACTTGCATTTGACACAATCCTGTGTTCCGGTTTCAAACCATCGTCATTCACACCAATTACGATGGTATAATCGATTTCATCTTTTGCAGGAACCGTCAGGATTACACGCTTTGCGCCGGCATTCAGGTGCATTTCGAGGGCTTTACGTGTTCTGAATATGCCTGTAGCCTCAACAACCACATCAATATTTAGCTCTTTCCAGGGCAATTCATTCGGATCTTTAATGGCAAGCATTCTCACCTTTTCATTGGGAGTTACCAAATAATCCCCCTCTATTTTCAAACCCTTTCCAAAACCCTTCATGATTGTGTCATATTTCAGCAGATAAGCCAAAACCTCATTGTCAAATAAATCATTAATGGCCACAACCTCCATATCTTTCCGTGCATCCATAATCCGGAACACAGATCTTCCGATCCTTCCGAATCCGTTAATCGCTACTCTCATCGAACACCTCCTTTCTTATCAGCTTCGTGATATGCTAAAATTAATTCTTTGATCCTGTTTGCCTGTGAATAGGCACTATGGTACCACGAGAGTGTTTTGACCATCCGCCCGGGAGAAGTCAATGTACCAAGGGTATCAAATACCACAGAATGTTTGTTGTCAATAACATCCGACGAAACAATCGGATCATTCACCATTTGAACAAGACCGGGTAAACCGGCTGCCTCTTTCGCAACCACCTCGTTCACATCATTTTTCGTAACACCGCTCTTTTTTAGAACAGTAGTCATGTCGAGCAATGAACCATTGGGAACAGGAACATTCAACAATGTTCCTTCCAATTTACCTTCAAGCCAGGGCATGACCTGCTCAATCCACTTAGGAACCGCTGTCTCAAGTGGAATGATATTCTCGGCAGCCGACCGGCTTTTTCTGTAATCCGAACCTACCCTGTCACGCAAAGGTTGATCAGATGTATAAGAGTGTATACTGGTAAGCATGGCATGATCAACACCAAAATGCTTATCCATAATTTTAAGCATGAGCGCTCCTGCATTGGTTGTTGCAGAACCGGCGGAAACTATCTTATCTGTATGTAGTATTGTATGGTCATTGATGCCATTCAACACTACCCGGTCAACGGTATCGGCGGGCAAAGAGGTAAGTATCACCCTGGGTGCTCCTGAATCAATATGTTTTTGAAGGTCAGCTTTTGTTTTAAAGTTCCAGGTTCCTTCAACCACAACATCCACATCAAACATGTCCCAGGGAATTTTTCCCGGTTCCCCACCACTGATAAAACGTGCTTTTCCGTTTTCTGAAACCAAAAAATTTCCTTCAAGGCGTGTTTTTGCTTTTCCTTTTGTTTCTGCTGCTACAAGGTAGGTCAGAATTTCAGGATGACCCAAGTCGGAGATAGCAACCACTTCGATCCGGGGATCCTCCAGGCACAAGCGGTAAATGTGCCGCGGAATCTCACCGAATCCTTTCAGTCCTAATCTTATTCTATCCATAAATCTCT
>JBLRXC010000239.1:0-4121 GCA_047920975.1 Bacteroidales bacterium
GGATCAGTCTTTGACAAAAACTTAACCATGACGATTGAGTCATCCTGGACCCATGATGTTTATATTGTCGCCTGCTTATGGAATTATCAACCGCAAAGCACGGTTCCCAGATATAAATTCATCAACGGATTTACACTTCAATAATTTTCAAACCAATCAAAATGAAAAATAAAAGCCTTATTTCTATTCATGACATCAGCAAAACTGAGATATCTAAAATCCTTGAGGTTGCTGAGAAATTCGAAAAAAATCCCAAGCAAACCATTCTGGATAAGTTTGTTGTAGCTACACTCTTTTTTGAGCCCTCCACCCGGACACGACTTAGTTTTGAAAGCGCTGCTTCACAACTGGGTGCAAGGGTAATTGGATTTTCAGATGCAACCACAACCAGTGTCAAAAAAGGGGAATCACTCAAAGACACGATCCTCACCGTAAGTAGTTATTCTGACCTGATTGTGATGAGGCATCCAAAAGATGGCAGCGCCCGTTTTGCCAGTGAAGTATCCCCTGTGCCTGTGATCAATGCTGGTGACGGAGCAAATCAGCACCCTACACAGTGCCTGCTCGACCTCTATTCCATTAAAAAAACACAAAAGAAACTGGACAATCTTCACGTTGCATTTGTCGGTGACCTCAAATACGGCAGGACTGTTCATTCACTGGTGGAGGCCCTATCGCATTACAATACAACTTTTCACCTTGTGTCACCACTTGAACTCAAGTTGCCGAGTTCTGTTAAAAGGTATATCAAGGAGAACAACCTTGAATATTACCAATATACTGAAATGGATGAAGTGATACCGGTGGTTGATATATTGTATATGACCCGCATTCAACAGGAACGATTCGCCGACCCGCTTGAATATGAAAGGGTGAAAAATGCATATATCCTCACCGGAAGCATGCTTGAGCCAGCCAGGAAAAATCTACGGATTTTGCATCCATTACCCAGGGTTAATGAGATCACACTTGATGTTGATGAGAACCCCAAAGCCTACTATTTCCAACAGGCAAAAAATGGTGTATACGTGCGCCAGGCTTTACTCTCACTCATTTTAGGAGTTGTTGAATGATTCAAATCTAAATTTTTTAAATCATGGCAAAGCAGGAAAAAAGAAAAGAATTGAAGGTTTCGGCCATTGAAAACGGAACCGTGATCGACCATATTCCATCGCAATCTGTGTTTCAGGTTATCAATATCCTGGGGTTAAACAAGATCCCACACCAGATCATGGTGGGAACAAACCTCGATAGCAACAAGCTGGGCAAGAAAGGGATTATCAAGGTAAGTACAAAGTTCTTTGAAAGCGAGGAAATCAACAAAATTGCACTGGTAGCACCATCGGCAACACTCATCGTGATTAAGGACTTCACGGTGGTTTATAAAGCCAGGGTGGAGATACCTGAACGGATCAACAAGATCGTAAAATGTATAAACCCTAACTGCATCACCAACAACGAGAGCATTCCAACTAAGTTTACGGTTATTGAAAAAGAAGACCTGAAGCTTTCGTGCCACTATTGTGAAAAGATCACCAAAAAAGAGAACATCCGGTTTTTTTAATTTTTCGAGATAACAAACAGGGAAAAAGGCAAGCATCCACATGGGAAAGCTAACCTCTGCTATGTTTCCACCTGCGGTGCGACCATAACCAGTTATCTGGATGGTTTCGGATAACACCCTCCAGTTTCCTGACATGTTTTTCCGTGATTTCAAAATCAGGGGTTGTCTTCGGATGTTCCTCAATCATTGAAATCTCGGCGTGATAAAAGCCTCTCTTCTTACGCTGGATGTCGATAAAGAGGACCGGAAAATCAAGCGCCTTTGCAATTTTTTCAATCCCGAGGAAGACGGGTGTATCCTGGTTTAAGAAAGTTGTCCAATAGTTAATTTCTTCCTTCGCCGGGGTTTGATCGCCTGCGAATATCGTGATCGTCTGCTGATCCCTGTACCTGACCATCTCACGCAATGTACTTTTAAATGAGATCAAACCACCCTGAACGGTAAATTTTGTACGCAGATGTTTCATATAATCTTCAAAAAAGGGGTCATTCAATGGCTTAACCACAGCAAACGCCCTGAAAGGTCCCTTCATATCAAGCACCTGGGACATCCATTCCCAGTTTCCGCAATGGCCGATGGTGATGATAGCACTTTTCCCTTTTTGATAAAGAGCCGTTAATATTTCATCATTGTTAAAAGTGATACGCCGGATCAACTCTTCCTTATGCATACTTTGGGTTTTAAGAACCTCTAAAAAAAGATCCGTCAAATTCCTGTAAAACCGGTTGCGGATCTGCTTTAGCTGATGATCGTCTGCGTTGGGAAAGGATTTTCTAAGGTTAAGGGTTATCACGCTTCTGCGATAACGAATCAGGTAATTCAATTTGAACGCAAGTATATCAGATAAAAAATACAAAACAGGGAAAGGCAGTTTTGAAACAAGGTAAAAAACGCCGCTCATCGACCAGTGATAAAGTTTCATGCCTTATGATTCCTTCTAGCGGGGCAGATCAAAATAATTTCTGGACTGGCCTCCCCAGGAATCAGGAACGCTTCTGCTGTCGAGGTCAAAGCCGGGATCAACACGCTGGTAAAGAACGTATTGCCACCGGTAGTTTGCCAGTTCTCCTGAAACATCTGAGTGCAGCATTACAAAATCGTTGGTTACCATATCTCTTGTATAGAAGACAAACCTCCTGTTGCGCTGTCCGTTTTGCAGGGCATAATAGTGCCAGATCTCATAAGGATATGTCGCTGGTTCATTATAGCTTTCAGAAATAGCATTGGGTGGACCATATTGCAAATAAACCCTTCCCCTGTCGGTTTCATAACCCTTCTGGATCTTTGTTGAATACGCCATATTAACCTTGACGACCTCATTTCTGTATGCTGTCCATGCGCTTTCAGGATCAAGCGGATTTCTTTCATCCCAAAACCGGTAAAAATATTTCTGCAGGGTTTCCAGATCGGCTGTCTTTACATGCACTGCTGAAAATATTTTTTCCTGCTCATCTGATATAGGCGAAAGGGAGCGGATATATTCTCTGAGTGTATCGGCATTCTGAATCTTTGAAACAAAAGTATTATTGCTGTTGACTGTTGCCAAATCCTCAATCCTCAATTGCAACTTTGGATTGCTGCGTTGGAAAAAAAACCTGTTTTTTCCTCTGAGCGTGTTTTCCTGGTCACGGACCTCGATGACAAGAAAATAGTTACCTGATTTAAGATTAGAGATATTAAACTCATTAAAAACGACGCTAACCGGTGCAGTCACTTCCCTTTTCCTTGAGATAAAACCAGTCACGGGTTCATTTTTCTCTGCAGGAGAAATGTATGTGGTCAGCAGAAATTGTTTTTCCTGACCAAGAATTTTAGCTGTATTGTATATCTCACCATAGAAAATGATCTTTTGGACAGATTCCGGATAAAAATCGGAAATGTAAGGAACCAGATCATATCCATGTTTTGTTAAAATGTTCTCTTCCCCGGAAGGTTTATACGATTCTATCAGTTGAATCCCGCTCACATGAACTGCATCATCCGGAAAATCAATTTCAAGGGGCTGCAGACTGATAAAAGGAGGGTTATCGCTGTACATATCCTTTATTTGAATTTCAAAATCGTAGAGTCCGGATGGAAGTGAATAACGTTGCTGATCGAGGAAGCTGAAATTAATATTTGCCGTGTCCTTTAATTCCGGGCTTGAAAGTTGATATTTGTCATAACTGATGACCTCTTTTCCCTGGATAAATAAAACCAGTACCTCAACAGCGGCCTTGAAATCTCCTGTTTCATTCGCCACGAAGTTTACGGAATTGCCAGCCACGGAAAGGTAAGTCTCAATATAGGGTCCGTTATCCGGTGAATAAAAAACCGTGTAGGAATAATAGGCATTCAGATTTTTTGACACCGCCTTGTGCGGAAAGTGTGTAAACCCTGTCAATAAAAGTAAGAGGAGAAGGCTTGTAACGGAGGTTGTATTTTTATAACACATTGCGGGAAAATATTGAATTTATAAAAAGTGTGACCAAAACATTCAATTGATTACAAATTTAACAGTTTTTATTGCATCCTGCAATTATTAATCAGTAAAAGGTTGACGACAATAAGTTAACGG
>JBLRXC010000240.1:0-4095 GCA_047920975.1 Bacteroidales bacterium
AGAGGCTTTGACATGTTTCTCTGTAGTTGGAAAGGCTGGGATCATTTTTGTGCAAAGGTGCTATGGGGTGTAATTGCATATAATCTCCGGGTAATGGCACGGTGGGTTATAAAACAGGATTTAAATATGGCATAAACTATATTATGCTGGTTTTCAGTTATTTACAAAATGGGGTAACTATATCTTGATTTTTGTAAATACGTGTTTTTCAGCTTCTTATGCGAATATCAGAATATATATTTTTATGAAAAAGACATTATCGGTTTGAAAAACAAAAAATGAACTTTCAATTCATGAAAAACACGTTCAAATCGATGACTTTATGGACAGACACTAAGTAGGTAATTTTATTATTTAACCAGACTTTGCCAATTCATAAATAGTTGCCGAAATATAGTATTTGGGATATTTGTTAATAGGTAGTAGTCATAATAAGTAATCATTATGAAAAAGATTTTATTGATTTTAATGTGTGTCGTTGTCATTTTGGGTAAGTTATTTACTCAAAATTATGGTATCTGGGTGATACCTCCTTATCAGATTAACTTTTTTAATACTGGTCCTGTTGTTAACATGGCATTTCCTGATCCTCCACAACCTTATGTTTATTCTGAAGCAGGAATAAAACCCAACGGTGAAATGTATTTTTATGTCATTGACCATACTATCTATGATTTAGAAGATAATCAAGTAGGCTCATTAGGCTGTGGTGGCAGCATGATGAACCAGGTCAAAATTATAAATGTACCGGGAAGTATGGACAAGTTTTATATTATCTACGGCTGTGTATACACTTATGATGGCTCGGTTCATTTTGCATTGGTAGATTGTTCAAGTGGAGAACCGGAGTTGATATATACCCAGCAACTAATACAGACAATAGAAGATGCTGGATTTGCCATAACAGAAGAAAGTAACAATACAAGGAAGTTGTATGTGGTTGCTTTCAATGCAGGATTGTCTGCCCTGAAGAGATATGTTATAACAAGCAATGGGATAGCATTCGTAAATAACATAATAACCCCTGGTGATCCAACATTAAATAATATGTACTATTTTTCATCAAATAATGTAGAAATAAGCCCGGATGAATTGACTATTGCATGGGCTGGACTGCAGGGCGGATATGAACAGAATGTATATGTTGTTCAACTGAATCAACAGGGAAGTTTAGAAGGTTCATCAATCATTCCAATAAATAAAGGCAGAATAAAAGGAATTGAATTTGGAAATGTGACTGGTAATCCATCCCTGTATGCATCATGTGACAACTTTTTTTATCCCTTAATCGGTGGTATTTTTCAAATAAACTATCTAACAGGACAGATAGTAAGCCAGTTAACAGCCAATGGCAGCTATGCTAAAACTTTTCTACAAACAGCTAGCGATGGTTACATTTATGCCGTAGCAAATGATGGGCAGAGCATTGGAAGAATCAATCAAAATAACAATAGCTTTGAACCTTCAGTATTAAATAACCTCACAATAAAAAGTTCAAAAGTGTATGGGATTGACGGTCCTGGTCCTGTCTATAAGTTACCCTCAAATAAAATTTTATATTCAAAATTAAATTTCTTATTAGCCTCTACGCCCGAGTCATGTCCAGGAACAAGTGACGGAACTGCTTCTGCAATTCCAACAGGAGGAACTCCACCATATAGTTATTATTGGACACCCGGCGGGCAAACAACTCAAACAATTCAAAACCTAACTTCTGGAATTTACGAATGTTGCATAACTGACGCTTTAGGAGATATAATGTGTAAAACTGTTGAAGTACCCTTACAACCGTATTTATTTGATTACTACGATGAAGTTGTTTTTACATCATCTGCAACGCTTACTTCATGGAATAAATCATTTGCTAATGGTTTGAGAGTAAAAGCTGGTAAAAACGTTACTATGATTGACTGTAATCTTCAATTTGGAAAGTTTGCAAAAGTAATTGTTGAGCCAGGGGGTACTCTTACTTTAGATGGTACAACTTTCAAACATTTTGTTCAATGTGGTGATATGTGGCAAGGCGTCGAGGTATGGGGTAACAAACTGCGATCACAATATTTTGAAAACAATGAATATTTTCAGGGTAAAATTGTTTTGAAGGACAACGCTGTCATCGAAAATGCCATAACTGCTGTACGACTCGGGAAACCGGGAACAAGTTCGTTTAACGGAGGTATCATCTTAGCAAACGATGCTGTGTTCAGGAACAATGCCAAGTCGGTTCATTTTTTAGAATACAATAATTACTACCCCAATGACAACAACAAACCTGCCGACAATATCAGCTATTTCAAATACTGCGATTTTGAGATTACACAGGAGTACCTGGGTGGCGTAACCTTTTATAAACATGCAGACCTTGCAAGGGTGAAGGGGATCAAATTTATAGCATGTGATTTTTCGACCACCCCGCCGGGAGCCGGGGTTGACCCATATAACCACGCCATTGGAAGCTATAGCTCCGGCTTCAGCGCTACGGCCGTTTGCACCCAGCCAACAATCCCATGCCGGGAATATGACAAATGTACCTTTACAGGTTTTTATGCAGGTGTTTATGCCACAAACAATGCGCAAAACAACAACACTTTTTATATTAACCGCGCTGAATTCAATAACAATGCATATGGCATTCTGGCCACAGATGTTAACAATGCCGCCGTGCTATTCTCTGAATTCCATATCGGTTTTAATGATCCGGAATCAGACCCATGCGATGGTGAAGGCAAAGGCGCCTCCGGCTACGGCATACACATGACCGGCTGCACCGGCTTTGCCATTGAGGAAAACTACTTTTCCAAAGCTACCGGCGCGCCAACGGGGAATTATACCGGCATCCTCTGCAAAGACAGCGAAACCTTTCACGATGTCATTTACCGGAATATCTTCAACGGCTTAAGCTACGGCAATTTCGCAGAAGGGAACAACAGGGATTCAGATGATGATCTACGTGGCCTCGAATACCAGTGCAACACCAACACCGCTAACTACAGGGACTTTATTGTAACTTCAGATAATCCTCTTATTAATGCACGAATCAGAGGCTACCAGGGATCAATGAGCAGGGAGGCCGGAAACACCTTCTCTACCGGTGTGCAATTGCCTGACGGGCATTTTAAAAACACCGGCTTGCAGGTAATCAATTACTGCTATAATACCAATCCGCCTGTGTATTATACTCCGTATTATGTAATGCCTATCCCCAATGCAGGCGCCAACACCTGCCCCTCAAACTACGGAGGCGGAAGCGGCGGTTCAACAAAGGATGTTGTGCTGACAGAGGATGAAAAACAAGAGGCCGAACTGGCTTTTGCAAACAATCTGTCGGATTTCAACAATGTGAAAACCCTTTTCGACAACCTGGAAGATGGCGGCAATACCCAGGCCCTAAAAACCGAAGTAGAAACGGCCTGGCCTTCGGACATGTGGGCGCTGAGGGATGAACTGTTGGGCAAATCGCCTCATTTATCGCAGGAAGTGTTGATGGCGGCTGCCGACAAAACCGATGTACTGCCCGAAAGCATTTTGTTTGAGATATTGTCAGCCAATCCCGATGAACTTCGCAAAGAGGAGTTGATCAGCCATCTCGAAAACAAAGACCAACCCCTGCCGGCCTACATGATCTCCATCCTCAGGCAACTGGCAGGCGGCGTTACCTACAAAACTATCCTGCAGCAGGATATGGCAAGGTACCATGCCGGCAAAACGCAGGCAGCCTATATGCTGATACGCAGTTGCCTCAACGATACGGTAAGCAATAATGTCTATCTACGAACCTGGCTCAACAACCTGGATAACCTGAATGCCGATTTGCAAATCGTTGCGGCTTACATTGCCGAAGAAAATTATGCTACTGCTCAAACCATGCTCAACCTGATTCCTGCAACCCGTAGTCTGGAAGGCAATGAACTTGCTAAATACAACGACTACAAAACGCTGATGCAAATGCAGATTGCCTGGCAGCAGCAAGGACGTAGTATTTTTGAGTTAGACAGCACAGAAGTAGCCATACTTACCGGTTTTGCCGAGGACAATACCGGCAAGGCGGCATTGATGGCAAGGGGAATCCTTGAATATGCTTACGGTCATAATTAC
>JBLRXC010000241.1:0-4086 GCA_047920975.1 Bacteroidales bacterium
ACCTGGTAATCCTTTGGGTACTCAAACACATTCATCAGTGCAATCATTCCTCCATGGCTCCAACCGATAATCCCAACCCTCTTTGCATCGACAAATCCATAATTTTCAACCATATAATCCCGGCTCGCTTTCACATCGGCATTCTCAAGTCCGCCATAGTCAATCAACTCATACATCTTTTTGCCATAACCGGTACTTCCACGGTATTCCGGAGCAACAACAATGTACTGCTGTGCTATCATTTCGCGCACTATATGAATATAATACGTATCAAAGTCGCCATGCACACCCCCATGCGGTAAAACCAGCAAAGGATATTTCACCTCAGGATCAATATCGCGCGGGATAAAGATATAGGCATAAAACCTTACCGGATTACCGGCTCCCACAGCATCCGGATTAGATATGACCGATGGAGGTGCACCCGTTATAAAAACCTTGTCAATAAAGGCCAGATCACTTATCCTGTTAAACCATGCAAGGTCATCAATGGCCTTATCAATTTTGTCAAGCCGGTGGCGAAGGTCATCAAACTGCCGGTTGATCAACTCAAGAATCTCTTTTTCTCCTTCAGTCTGAGCTTTCACCTGTGCAGAACACTGCCCTCCCAAAAGAAGTACTAAAGTCAGGTATTTGATCCATGTTTTCATAAAAGTCAGTTTTCGGGTTTACAATCTGGCATAAAATTATAAATTCTTTGAAATCAAACAGATCATTTTGAAAAACAATCAGGAGATCATGATGCAACAGGTGTTCTTATCCGGACAATGTTTGCGTTGGTGCGGACAAAAAAAGTATTTTTAAAAATAACATAAAGATTTTAAATTGCTCATTTTATGTGCTTTATAAATTACGGCCTGTTTTTTTCAAAACATTTTATCCTGGAAAAATTAAAGTTTTAATCCTTCATGAGATGAAAATTTCAAAGTTAATGATCGCCGTCATGTTCCTGGGTTCCGGTTTCATTTCGCTTCAGGGACATTCCTGTACCACCTTCTGCCTGGCTGATGATCAGGGTAATATTGTATTTGGCCGCAATTTTGACTTCCCGGCGGGGCAGGGCCATATTCACATCAACAAGCGGAACTTGCTGAAGGTTTCGTTGATTTCTCCTCCTGAAAAACCATTTTCATGGACATCATCGTATGGTAGCATCACATTTAATCAGAACGGAAAGGAGTTTCCTTACGGAGGCATGAATGAAGCAGGCCTGGTGATCGAACAAATGTGGCACCAGGACGCCCGGTACCCGGTCCTTGATGAAAGGTACGGACTTACCGAGCTGCAATGGATACAATACCAGCTCGACCAGGCTTCAACTGTACAGGATGTCATCGAGAGCGATAAACTTGTGAGGGTATCTTTCACCTCTGTGGCAACCCTTCATTTTCTTGTATCGGATGCACTGGGAAATGTGGCTACAATCGAATACATTGATGGGAAAATGATTGTTCATACGGGTAATGAACTGAAATACCCTGTGCTTTCAAACTGCACCTATCAACTATCGCTGGATTATGCCTCAAAGAAGGCAGCCGGAATTGATTCCATCTTTTCTCCATGGACAGAGAACTCCTCCGGACGGTTTACCATTGCTGCCAAAGCAATTGAAAAATACAGAAAAGAGGGAGGCAACGCGGTGACAAATGCTTTTTCCATTTTGGATCTGGTTTCCCAAGGCCCTGCAACCCAGTGGAGCATTGTGTATCACCCATCAGCAGGACAAATCTGGTATAAGTCAAATCAGAATCCCACCCTTAAAAAACTCGATTTCTTTACATTTGATTTCTCCTGTGAATCAGACGAAATATTCGCTGACATACATGATAATCTCACCAGCAAAAAGGATTTTGAACCTTTTAGTTTCGAGGCTAACTTTAATATGATCGATTCTGTGTGCAACAGCGTCGAATTCTTAAGTACAATTCCTGAAGAATACAGAATGATGGCAGCCCGCTACTCTGGCACTGCTGTATGCCCGGAAGAAGAGCAATTACCCTGAGTAAGGTTCATACATCCTGACAGGGTTAAAACACAAGGGCTGCCTTTTGAGGATCAATTCATCATAAAGCCCTGATGAATGGCAAGGTTTTTTTATAACATTCTGCAGACTAAAACCTTAGCATAGAGTGATTTTTGATTGTATGCTTCGATTTTAATACTGTTTGCAGATTGTGATAGAATCCATTAAAATTATGTGTCATTCAGAATCTTTCCCGTACATTTTATGATTCCCTATGTTTTACAACATTTTGGGACCTGCAAATTAAACGTACATCATTTTTTCAGAATTAATTAACACCATCCCAGACTTACAAAATTTAAAATAAATTTACCAATTGTTTTGTATGTAGGCATTATCAACTTAAACAACTGATTATGAGATTTTTTGTTTTTGTATTGGCAGGTATAACACTCCTTTCATGTAATAAAAAGGATGATTCACCTGATGATACACCTTCTTCCCTGAATCCTTTGCAAGAGCAGTGGGGACTCGTAATCAATTACACGGCCAAATGGTTTGGTCCGTGCGGATCATGGGGCTCACCCACCCTGCATGAGATGGCAGATATGGGCAAAGTAATAGCTGTAACCAACCATGCTTCAGGTGATCCGATGCACAACCCTGTATTATTCAACAGCATGGATGCCGACAGGCCGGCAGGAAGTGGTATACCATCTTTTTGGGTTGGCGACATCAAATCATCCGATCAGGCCTCGATGACACAATTGCTGGAAAAGATACCTGTTGCAGGCATTGACATGAAAACAAGCCGGAACGGAGATGAATTCAACATCACAGCGAAAGTCCGGTTTTTCGGTGAGGGGACAGGAGAATACTATCTGAGTTTCTGGATGCTCGAAAGTGGAATTGATGGATCTTCGTCTGCCGGAAATTACGCACAGGCAGGAACAACTGACCCTGGTTATACACATGATTTTGTCATCAGGAAAACAGACGGATCGGGGATATGGGGTGAAAAAGCAACTTTGAATTCTGAATTTTAAATTAAAGGAAACATGCGCGAAGAAAACGAAAAATCGGGGAGTTTCTCCTTGAAGAATGTCTGTGTGGTGCTGGTGGAGCCTCAGGGGGCCTTGAACATCGGGTCGGTTGCCCGGGCGATGATGAACTTTGGCTTTTCCGATCTGCGCCTTGTCAATCCCCAGGCCGATCATCTCAGCGACGAGGCTCGCCGTATGGCTGTCAAGGCGGCTCCTTTGCTTGAGAAGGCCCGGATCTTCGGTGCTCTTCCTGCGGCTCTGGAAGACTCTCAGATGACCCTCGGAACGACCCGGCGTTTCGGCAAATACAGGGAAGATTTCCTGCACCCGGATGAGGCGGGTGATTTTCTCCTCCCCTGGACGCAGAAGGGGAGGGCCGCTCTCCTGTTCGGGCGTGAAGACCGGGGGCTTCTGACCTCGGAGCTCGACCTGTGCCAGAGATTCATCACGATCCCCACCAACGAGGACCTGCCGTCGATGAACCTGGCGCAGGCAGCCGCCCTTTGCCTCTACGAAACGGCCCGCGCCGCTGGAAGGGCACAGGGGAAGAGTTCAGGACGAAAGCGCCTCGCCTCCGGGAAGGTGCTGGAGGGGATGTATGCACATATGCGCCGGACCCTGCTCGATATCGGCTTTCTCGATCCCCAGAATCCCGACCATATTTTGCGCACCTTCCGACGTGTTCTGGGGCGCTCAGGTCTCAACGACCGGGAGGTGCGCATCCTTCACGGCCTGTGGAGCCGCATCGACTGGGTTGAGGGAGAGAGGAGGAAGGAAGGAAGAGGGTAATTTTGAATGAAATTGAACTTTGAATTAGGGGCCAATGCAGCGCACAGTTAGGGGAAATATTTATCCGGAGAGAAGGTCCTTTCAACGGATTGAGCAGCAGATCGTTCGTCTTTGATTGCTCAATTGAAAATTCAGAATTCAAAAATTCAAAATTGGGTAACTATGTCC
This sequence comes from Bacteroidales bacterium, assembly GCA_047920975.1. Classification (GTDB taxonomy): domain Bacteria; phylum Bacteroidota; class Bacteroidia; order Bacteroidales; family JAADJA01; genus JAADJA01. The sequence continues at coordinate 3,964 of JBLRXC010000241.1, forward strand.
TTCTTTAAAACAGTCATCCTCCCCAACGGTCTGGTCGTGGAATTTCATGATCACTCAAATCGCTATTTCGGCGATTACTGGCGCGTCTCCATCGAGGCGTCGTGTCGCATTCCCGTTGAAGCG
>JBLRXC010000242.1:0-3833 GCA_047920975.1 Bacteroidales bacterium
GGAAAGGGTGCAGAAATGACAAAAAGCTTTCTGGAAATGGCATCCAATAAATCATTTGCAACCACAGATATTGATGCCGTCAATGCTGCACTGGTTCAATTCTTTGGTGAACTGAAAAAGACTGGTGCGGAATTCGGTTACAGAAGTGCAACGGATTTGCAAGTTTTGCCGAGGCATAATTTATTTTTGTATGGCTAAACAACCCGCAAATACGCATTCATTTGCAGAACAGATAAAACAGCAGTTGCGAAATGCACAGCAGCAGGTTGTTCGATATGTAAACAGCATTATGGTTCAAACTTAATTTGAACCGGGCAGGCAAATAGTTGAGCATGAGCAGGAAGGTAAGGAGGTAGCCGGGTATGGTGAATTTCTGATTGAAAGGCTTTCGGGGGAATTAACTGCTGAATTCGGGAAAGGCTATTCCAAAAGAAATATGGAACTTATCCGAAAATTTTACCTCACCTATAAGATTGCGAAATCACCGGTTTCGCAAAGTCTGACATGGATGCACTGCTGTTGTAGCCTTCCATGGACTTCTGCCAATTAAAATTAGAGTTCGACAAGTCCGAAAGGGCGCGTTCAGTATGAATTATTATTAATTTTAAGCGGTCAAATACAACTATGAAAAAGACAAGATTTACTGAGACAAAAATTGTTTCTATTTTGAAGAAGCATACACTGCTCATACACGCCAAACATTATGCGGCATCTTAAAAGACTACACAATAAAAGAAAAATGAGATGAAAAAATTCATCATTGCGGTTGCGATTTTAGCTATACTTGCAGGTTGCGACCGGACAACCCATCAATCAAAAAATATGACAGAACAAAAAGACCGGTCAGGTCAATCATTTTCTCCACAGGACACAACACCCAAAGTCACCGGAATAGGGGGGATTTTCTTTTTCTCTGAAAACCCCGAAAAGACAAAAGAATGGTATGCTCAAAATCTGGGTCTTGAGGTAAATCAATGGGGTTCGGGTTTTGAATTCAGAAACGCAAACCGGCCTGACGAAATAAATTACCTGCAGTGGAGTCCGTTTCAACAGGGAAGTGAATACTTTGTACCTTCAAAAAAGGAGTTTATGATCAATTACAGAGTTCAAAACATAGAAGGACTGGTTAACAAACTGAAAAATAACGGTGTGACTGTTCTTGACAGCATTGAAACCTATGATTATGGAAAGTTTGTGCACATCATGGATGCAGATGGAAACAAGATAGAACTCTGGGAACCCGTCGACAGCGTGCTGACTGCAATGGGCGGAAAGACCACCAAATAGTGTGTCAAGACAAAAGAAGACAGTAGTTTTAGGCAGGGATAATGCTGTGGCCACTTAAAGATGCCAAAGAAAAACACGACCACTGCTCCCAAATCTATTTAAAACCAATCATAAATAACTGATGATCAGTAATGGTTTTATAGATCGTTCACATAGCGAACAAAACAGGAGATTCGGGCAGGTTGCTTCGTCATGGAAACCTGTCGGTTTCCCTTCCTCGCAATGACAGGGTTATGGGTTATAAAAGGGGTGTGCAGGGATCGGGCTTCGCCCGATCCCTGCACACCCCTTACCCCAAAAGCAACCCCGTCATTGCGAGGAAGTTCCAATGATAATTGGAACGACCGAAGCAATCTTTTCCGGAAATCAAATATTCCAGATCCGGTATCCCTCGGGTCATTCATGCTTAATCACCGGTATCTTCCACAACACTGCTTCAGGCCCGGAAGCTTGAAGCCGCAACACCGTGCGAGGACCTCAGGGTGGTGCCCTGCGCTTCTGTTTTGTGGTTCATTCAAAACCTGTAATCCAGCGCCAGCGAAAAAAAGTGATTCCGGGGAGCACCGGGATAATAATACCGGGGCTCGTTGCCTCCAAAAGCTACAGCATTTATCAATACCGATGAAGCATAATGCTCGTTCAGCAGGTTCTGAATGCCAGCCGAAGCACGAGCGTTTAAGCTTTTAAACAACGCTCTCTCATAACCAATCTCTGCATTGCAAATGAAATATGGATCTGTATACAGGTCATTGGCATCGGTAACCGGGATCTTACCGGTATACAACAACTCTGTTCTCAGAAAGAAACCATTGGCTGCAGCCAGACTGAAACCCCCCTGCATGTAATGGACCAGTACACCGGTGAGTCTGTTTCCTGAATAATCGGTCTCCTCATCGATAAAATCTTCAAAATAGTGAAGGTTGACAGTAGCGTTGATATAGGGCGTAAAACTCACTGGTCTGCCCGGCCAAAGCCGGTATTCATTGGTGATCTCGATTCCGGTATGCGATGTTTGTCCGGCGTTTTTACCAATGTACTGATCTTCTCCTGTCCTTTCTGCCACCAGTAGTCCCCTGATTTCCATGCGGTAGATATTTATTTTCAGATGAATGGTTCTGACAAGGAACCAGAGATCGGTGCCGGTTTCAAAACTCCAGCCCTTTTCAGGTCCGATCTCAGGGTTCACGGTACCTTCGGGAGTAAGACTCTCTTCAAGGCCCGGGTAATTATATCCGAAAGATATGCCTGCAAATATATATTTACCGGTAGCAATCCTGTAAGAAGCCAGTAATTTCGGTGACAAAACAGGCTCAAAATTTCGTTCCCCGCTTTGATTGGCCGTATCTGTATTGAACAGATCGGAATAATCATAATGATTTTTACTGAAATGAAGACCTGCCTCCGCAGTAAGTCTTTCCGTAAATTCGTAACGGAATGTCCCGAAAATGTGGAACTGGGTTCTGTTTTCCAGGTTGTTGCAGAGCAGGTCTCCTTCCCTGCTTCCAGCGCCCGCATTTTCTTTATACAGGTTTTCAAAGGTTTTCCATTTGCTTTTATCGGAATACAATTCTCCGCCGGCATTGAAGACGGCTGCTTTTGACTTAATGCTGATTTCTTTTGTGAGCAGGGTTCTCAATCCAAATCCACTGATCTGCTCCTTCCTGATGTTAAAAGGCCTGGGTTCATCATGATCGTTTTTTTTCACAAACAGAATGGTTTTTGAGCTGAACCCGGGTTTGAACCAGCGGGTATATTTCAGGGCAGCTATTTGTTGCAATTGCTTTTCGTAACCCTGTGCTTCACGCCATGCCTTGTCGGCCTGCTGAGGGTTGGTGTCGAAGGCCGTTTTCCCCAGCGAACTTGCAATAAACGCCCTGAATCCGATGGAATACCCAATAAATTCTATCCTGTTTTTTATATCCGGACTGAAGCCGGCTTTGAAATAATAACTGTTCCTGTTGTAGCCGCTGTTTTCCCTGAATCCATCCCTTTCAAAATGATCGTAATTGAAATGCAGGTTCAACTTCTCCCCTCCAAAATTAAATGAAGTGCTGTTTTTAAAAAGGCCGAAAGAGCCGGTTCTGGTTTGATTTCTCAGGCTCTTTTCTCCGGGCCGGGGAGCATCCGTTTCGATGAGAATGGCTCCGCCCAGGTTGGCACCGTAAAGGGTTCCGGAAGGCCCTTTGATCACATCCACCGATGCAATGTCAGCAGGATTGAACTGGTTGATCATTGTTTCTCCAATGCCTCCCGTCACCGGAACTTCATCTATGTAAGCACGGATTTTATTGGTACCGTAAGGAGTGCGTGAACCGATCCCCCTGATGACGATCCGGTTGGTATTGATGGCACCGCTATGGATGAATACACCGGGCGTAAAATTGAGGACGGTTACGATCTCACCGGTTGGCGCAAAGGTCAGTTCACGGGAATCGATCCGGTTCATGTGGAATGATTGGACTGGTTCAAAGCGGTCGGCCGGTGAGATCGTAACCGTCCTCAATTTTACGCCCGGTGTATTCATCCATAGCGGTGCCATCAATACC
>JBLRXC010000242.1:3843-4071 GCA_047920975.1 Bacteroidales bacterium
GGTTCAAAGCGGTCGGCCGTGGAGGTGATCACGATGGCCGGCAATTTTATTTCCGTGATTGAACCGGCACGTATGGAATCGCCTTCAATGATCTGCGACATCGATTTGACCGGTAATAAAAGCAACAGAATATGAATCATCTTCAATTTCACAGATCAGTCTTCATTTTTAGTCCATGTTCACGGCACGATCTTATTGCTGAAATAATCAATGTAGCTGTAACCCGGC
>JBLRXC010000243.1:0-4033 GCA_047920975.1 Bacteroidales bacterium
ATTTGGGGTGATATGGTTATCATTTCCAACGACGCTTTGACTAACTTAAACGGACTGGAAAGCCTGAATTCAATAGGTGGCAACCTTTACATTGGACAAACGGATTATTTTTCAGGTGGAAATCCTGCACTTATTAATCTTTCAGGTCTTGACAATCTGACCTCTTTGGGTGGCAATCTGAAGATCAGTTCCAATGCCTCATTGACCAGCTTGTCCGGACTGGAAAGCCTGAATTCAATAGGTGGCGGCCTTTACATTGGAAAATGGGAGTACGATTCTTTTGGAAATCATGCACTTATTAATCTTTCAGGTCTTGACAATCTGACCTCTTTGGGGGGTGATCTAAGGATCAGTTCCAACAACGCTTTGACTAACTTAAACGGACTGGAAAGCCTGAATTCAATAGGCGGCGACCTTTACATTGGAAAATGGGATAATAATTCAGGTGGCAATCCCACCCTTTTCAACCTCTCAGGGCTTGACAATCTGACATCCATAAGTGGGGATCTTAGAATTAGTTATAACAACGCTTTGGCCAGCCTGACCGGACTTGAAAGCCTTACTTCCATAAGTGGCAGTCTCATAATAACTTCAAGCGATGCGTTAATAAGCATTACAGGGTTGGGAAATTTGGCTTTTATTGGAGGGAATCTCACAATAGGAGGTCATTCAAGTGCAGGGAACATTTCCTTGACCAGTTTGCAAGGCCTGGAAAACCTTGGCCACATAGGTGGTAGTTTTACACTTTATACTAACCCGGCTCTGGCCGCATTGACTCAAATGGAAAATCTAACCTCTATAGGAGGTGAATTAAATATTATTTGGAACACACTGACAAGTTTAGAAGGATTACAAAATCTGACATCAATTGGCGGAAGTTTATTTATTGGCTGGAACAATTCTTTGACAAGTTTGTCAGGGCTGGGTAGTATTTCGGCAGCTTCCATCACGAATCTTGAAATCAAAAATAATTCTGCTTTATCCACCTGTCATGTCCAAAGCATCTGTGATTACCTGGCCTCGCCTAATGGTACAGTTATCATTCAAAACAATGCCACAGGCTGCAATAATCAGGCGCAGGTGATAGCGGCATGTGAAATCGTAGGCATTAAAGAAGCAGTTACCGGTTCAGATTTTTCCATTTCCCCCAATCCGTTTACCGGCCAGCTAAGCATCGAATTTAACCTGCCGCATACATCCATGGTTTCCATCCAAATCTTCAACGCCATGGGTGCAAAAGTAGCCGAACTGCATCAAGGCACACTGCCTGCCGGGCAGCAGCAGTTTACCTGGCATGCCGACGATTTGCCCAAAGGCTTGTATTTGTACAGGGTGCAGACGGAGAATGAAACTTCAACACAGAAAATCATTAAAGTTCAATAATTCAGTAATTTAAAAACGAGCAATCATGAAAAAATTGACCTCAATCGCAATTTTTATGCTGTTGGCCTTCGGACTGAAAATGATGGCCGGCAATGTGAGCATGAAACAGGCCGAAAAAGTGGCCATAAACTTCTATTTTGAACGGCATAATATGTTCCAGGGTGAAATTCCCCGGGAAATGATCAGCATACACTCGGTTCACACCGAAAAAGATGTACAGCAAACCTATTATTATGTCTTTCATTTTAACCCTGCCGGTTTTGTGATCGTACCCGCCGACGATTGCCTTGTTCCGGTGCTGGGTTATTCTTTTGAACACAACTATGTGGCCGAAAACCAGCCCCCCAATGTGCAATGGTGGTTTCAGCAATACAAAGATCGGGTTAGGTTTGCCCGCAAAAATGCCCTCCACCCTGAATTGAAAATCATGGAGCAATGGGAACATTACCTGGCAGATGATTTCAGGTACCTCCCTGAAAAATCCGGAAGCCGCGAAGTGGCTCCGCTGTTAACAACCTTATGGGATCAGGGATGGCCATATAATTACTATTGCCCTCCCGGTACCCCGGCAGGCTGTCAGTCCACGGCGATGGGTCAGATTTTATTCTATTGGAGATGGCCTGATCACGGGCAAGGATATACAGAATATATACCTGCTTCTAATCCACAATATGGATTGCAGGTAGCTGACTATGAAAATACATTTTACCGCTTTAATGAGATGGTTGACAGTCCTGTAACCCCCAATACGGCTATTGCAGAATTAATTTATCATGTTGCAGTAAATTTCCATACCGATTTCATTCCGGGTTTTTCGCAGGCAGATTCGATGTTCGTACTGAATCATCAGGCTGCAGTAGATTCTACTTCATTTCATTTTAAGCTATTGCCGGCTGTCGTTCATTACCGCGATAGCATGCCTGTGGAAAACTGGAAAAACCTGATGTTAGAGATGCTTGATGCTTCAGCTCCCATTTTTTATACAGGCTATGACAATTATCCGTTGACCGGTCACCATTGGGTTTGCGATGGTTATCAGGACGAAGATTATTTTCATTTCAACCTGGGTTGGGGCGGTTCGAGTAATGGTTACTACACCATTGATAATCTCCCCTCGGGATTAAATTTTAACCATTTTATGACAAGCTATCTTATTCCTGATACCATTGGGTTTACTTATCCATTGTATTGCTCAGGCGCCGACACTATTGTTGCATTGGAGGGCAGTATCGAAGATGGTAGCGGCCCCATCCACAATTACCTGAACAACACCTATGCCTCCTGGCTTATTGATCCGCAAACGGAATACGATTCGGTTACCAATATCATCATCACAGTGAAAAGGCTGGATTTATTTGAGGATGGCGACCGGCTTTATATTTACGATGGCGAAGACAATACGGCGCCGCTGCTGGCTGAACTCAGTGGCAGTTCAATCCCTGGCAACATTACCTCCACCGGAAATAAGATGCTTGTAGAATTTATTACCGATGCCGAAAATACAGCGGCAGGGTTTTACCTGAATTACAAAACCACACAGCCGGTATGGTGCAGCGGCATTACCAATTTAACCACACCTGCTTTTACTTTTGATGATGGCAGTGGTTCTTTCTATTATCACAACAGTATTCTTTGCCGCTGGATCATCAATCCGGGTACCAATCAGCCACTTACTTTGCATTTCAATTATTTCGACACCGAAGAGGCCAATGATGTGGTAAAAATCTATGATTATGTCGGCAGTGGAGTATTGCTTGCAACCTTAAGCGGCTTTTATGAAGAACCACCGCCACCAGTTACAGCACCTAGCGGCAAGATGATGTTGGTATTCACCACGAACAATTCCATTCAGGGTCAGGGATGGGAAGCCTGGTACGATATAACCTCAGGTATTTCTGAACCGGAAGAGGGAACAGGATTGCTGATATATCCAAATCCATCGAAGGCATGTTTTACGGTAACCTTTAGCCTTGAAGAGCCTGACGATGTAAAAATTCAGCTAATTGATATAATGGGACGGGAGGCCATCATTCCCTTTACCGGGATTTATGGCAGCGGAGATCATTCAGCATTTATAAATGCGATCCACTTGCCATCAGGTGTCTATTTCCTCCGCCTGCAAGTCGCTAAACAAACGATTACAAGGAAACTGGTGAAGTATTGATAATAAGCAACCCCGTCAGGGTTGAATTTGAGAATAGCGAAATGTTTCGCTGTTTTATCCTCTGTATGACGAAAAGCCCTGATAGAGTCTGCCAAAACAGTATTGAACACCGGAATTTTTAACTTTTGACTTTGATTTTTTGACTTTGAACTTTGAATTTCCTCTACCCATGACTATTTTTACAAAAAATTCCAGCACAAAAATGTTGCGCACCCTCATCATTGACGATGAACCGCATATCCGCGAGACTTTGCAGGGCTTGCTGATAAGTTTTTGTCCGCAGGTGAAGGTGATCGGCCAGGCCGGCAGCGTGAAAGATGGAGAAAAAGAGATCAGGCAAAAACGGCCCGACCTCGTACTACTCGATATCAAAATGGGCGATGGTACCGGCTTCGATTTGCTCAACCGATTCGAAAACATTGACTTCAGGATCATATTAGTAACCGCCTGGGAAAAATACGCCATCCAGGCTTTCGGCTTCAGTGC
>JBLRXC010000244.1:0-4028 GCA_047920975.1 Bacteroidales bacterium
CCCGTCGGCAGGGATCGTAACAGGTGTCGGTGTGATCCATGGTAAGGAGGCGCTCATCATTGCCAATGATGCCACTATAAAAGGTGGCACTTACGTGAAGGAGACCATTGCCAAACACATCCGGGCTCAGCAGGTTGCCATTGAGAACCACCTTCCGTGTGTTTATATGGTGGATTCGGGGGGTATTTTCCTTCCGGAGCAGGCAAAAGTATTTGCCGACCGGTTTAATTTCGGCCGGTTCTTCTACAACCAGGCCAGGTTATCGGCTATGGGCGTACCGCAGATTGCCATAGTGATGGGATCCTGCACTGCCGGTGGCGCTTATGTGCCCGCCATGAGTGATGAAACCATCATTGTAAAGAAACAGGGAACTATTTTTATCGGCGGTCCACCACTGGTGAAAGCTGCCACCGGCGAGGTTGTAACACCTGAAGAGCTGGGAGGGGCCGATGTGCATACCTCAATTTCCGGAGTAGCCGATCACTATGCAGAAAATGATCGGCATGCCATCCAGATTTGCAGGAATATTTTCCAGACCCTCGAACTGAAGGACAAGCAACGGCTGGAGATCAGCCCGGTGGAAGAGCCACACTATGATCCCGAAGAGCTTTACGGACTGGCGCCGGTTGACCTCCGTAAGCCGGTTGACTCAAAAGAGATCATTGCCCGTATGGTCGACGGAAGCCGGTTTCATGAGTTCAAAGCCAGATATGCACCAACACTGGTGACGGGTTTTGCCAATATCATGGGTTATCCGGTTGGGATTTTGGCCAACAATGGCGTCCTGTTCTCGGAATCCTCGCTCAAGGGCGCACACTTTGTGGAGCTTTGCCAGATCAGAAAGATACCCCTCCTGTTTATGCAGAACATCACCGGCTTTATTGTAGGTAAGCAATACGAACATGGCGGTATTGCCAAAGACGGTGCAAAATTCGTCCATGCTGTCGCCAATGCGGATGTTCCCAAATTTACGGTGGTTTTCGGGGGTTCTTTCGGTGCAGGCAATTACGCCATGGCCGGCCGCGCTTATGATCCGAGGTTGTTGTTCATGTGGCCAAACGCGAGGATATCGGTCATGGGCGGAGAGCAGGCGGCAGGTGTTCTGATCCAGGTGAAGGAAGAACAGCTTGCAAAAGCCGGTAAAACCCTTGACCCCGAAGAACGTGAAAAACTGAGGCTTGAGATCCTGAAAAAATATGAAGAAGAGGGATCACCTTATTTCAGCACTTCTAAACTCTGGGATGACGGGATCATTGACCCGGTTGATACCCGCAAAATCATTGCTATGGGTATTGCCATGTCATTGAACAGCAAGTATCCTGATATGAAGAATGGCGTGTTCCGGATGTAAATAAAAGCAAATTAAAACATGTCTTTGTTTAAAAAAATTCCACTTTTTACCTGGATGATGGTAGTTCTTGCAGCAATCTCAATCTCTCTTTTGAACATTGAAGACTTGAGTTGGGCAGCCAATACCAGAAGCTACATGGGGCTGATCATTGCATTTGTATTGCTGGTGGTGAAGATTGTTTTCAGGATCAGATGAAGTATGTCCAGGGAGGTATCTATTTTACACATTACATGCAATTTTGTAAAGTGCTGCTTTACAAATTTGATGTACTTTTGTAAAGTTTGAGGTAATTTAAAGATATTATGTTTCCACGGAGAATTCTTGCAGATATAGAAAGAAGGCTTGATTCCAGAGAGATTATTGTCATTACCGGCATGAGAAGGGTTGGCAAAACAACGCTTTTACAGATGCTGTTCGATAAGGTCACATCCGGAAACAAAGTTTTTCTTGACCTGGAGAACCTGATCAATCAAAGAATATTCGAGGAAATTGATTACAACAACGTATGGAATAACCTGAAACCATTTGGTATCACCAAAGAGAGCAAGGCTTATCTTTTCCTTGATGAGATTCAGGTATTTCCTGGTATTGTGAAGGTTATCAAATACCTGTTCGATCATTATGATGTCAAATTTTTTCTTTCCGGCTCCAGCAGCTATTATCTTAAAAACCTTTTTCCTGAAAGCCTTGCAGGCAGGAAATTTGTTTTCGAGATGTTTCCGCTCGATTTTGAGGAATTTCTGATCTTTAAAGGGGTAGACCAGCCCAAATTTGGTTCATTCAAAGACAAAGAAAAGGGCAGAAACTTCGTCACATTTGAGAAGCGAAAATCGTTATTTGACGAGTTTCTGTTTTATGGCGGGTTTCCCCAGGTGGCATTAACGGGTGATGAGGATCAAAAAAAGGCCAGGCTGAATGATATTTTCACCTCCTATATTGAAAAAGATGTGAAGTCGCTGGCTGATTTCCGGCAGTTGAATGTCCTTCGCGACCTGATTCTGCTTTTGTTTCAGCGCATCGGTTCAAAATTGGATATATCAAAACTGGCTTCAACCCTGAGCACCTCGCGGCCAACAATCTATTCGTATCTGAATTTTTTAGAGCAAACATATTTTATTTCACTTATCAGCCCCTATTCAAAAAATGTTGACAGGGAGATCAGCGGTGCGAAAAAAGTATATGCCTGCGACACCGGATTCGTAAACTTGTTTGCAAGGGTTGATGTGGGCAACCTGCTTGAGAATGCAGTTTACAATTGCATCAGGCATCAGGGCAAGGTCAACTATTTCCAAAAACGGACCGGCGCAGAGATTGATTTTATCCTGCCCGAAAGGAGTATAGCCCTTGAAGTAAAAACAAAAACTGATATGAAGGATATTGAAAAGCTTCATGAATTGGCTGCAAAAATTGATTTAGCAGAAAGCTATGTCATTTCAAAGGATTTTGTTGATTTTAAAAATGTTATTTCTGTTGTGGACTTATAAATATTATTATGACAACATTTCAAACCATCGAATTCGAGCAAAAGGGCGACCTGGGTATTGTTTGGCTGAACCGCCCTGAAATTCACAATGCCTTCAATGAGGTTATGATCTCGGAACTGATCACTGCCTTTGAGACCATCAATGGAATGAAGGAGATCAGGGTGGTGATCCTCAGAGGAAGGGGTAAATCGTTTTGTGCCGGCGCCGACCTCAACTGGATGCGCGGTGTGGCCGGCTATACCTATGAGCAGAATTTCAAAGAGAGTCTGAACCTGTCGAAGTGTTTCTACACCATCTATACGTGCAAAAAACCAACCATTGCTATGGTCCACGGCGCAGCCATCGGCGGGGCAAACGGCTTGCTTTCATCCTGCGATTTTGCCTATGCCGATGAAAACACTACCTTCTCATTGAGTGAAGTGAAGATCGGGATTATTCCAGCTTGCATCTCGCCTTATGTCATCAAACGGGTTGGAGAATACAGCGCAAAGGAATTGATGATCACCGGCAAAAGGATTAAAGGACCGGAAGCGGAGTATCACAGGCTCGTAAACAAATCATTGCCTCCAGACGAATTGGAGCAATACGTGAACGGGATCATTGATATGCTCAGGACCAGCGGGCCCGTTGCCATGACGCAATGCAAAAGCCTGATCTACAACATCTCAAACAAAGAAACGCTGGAAGAGGCGCTGGCATCAACAGCACGCATGATCGCTGAGATCAGACAAAGTGCTGAGGGACAGGAAGGCATGGCGGCGTTTTTGGAGAAGAGGAAGCCGGGGTGGGTGGAGTAGCACAGTAGGCAGTAGGCAAAAAGGGCAAAGATAGTAGGCAGTAGGCAAAAGGGACAGTAGGTTTTATGCAATAGAAATGGCAAACTAAATTTAATAACTGGATAAATTTTGTAAATGGACTTTAAGGATTTGACTGTTTATAAAAAGGCATTCGATCTTGCAATGGAAATCTACGAGATAAGCAAATGTTTCCCAAAGGAGGAAAAGTATTCTTTGACTGACCAGATCAGGAGATGTTCAAGATCAGTTTGTGCAAATATTGGTGAAGCTTATAGAAAACGTAGATATTCTAAACATTTTGTCAGCAAAATCAGTGACTCGGACAGTGAAAATGCAGAAACACAGGTATGGCTGGAGTTTGCATTATCATGCAATTACATTGACAAAGTGAATTTT
>JBLRXC010000245.1:0-4007 GCA_047920975.1 Bacteroidales bacterium
CGATACCGATTACAGGGAGGAAGTGATGTTTTATGCCATCAGGGCGTATTTTAACTTCGCAAATCAAAGCGTAAAAGATAAAAGAATAGAGCGATATGAAGAAGCCATTGACCGGTATGAGAAATTTATTGCCAGATATCCCGCCAGCAAATATTTGAAGGATGCCAGTGCAATGAAGGAACGCTCTTTAAAAATGATAACTGAAAACAATTAATTCTTAATAAACGAATGGACTTTAAAAAATCAAAGGCAGATAATACTGCAATAACACGTAAGATCAGAGATTTCGATAAAAACACCGGCAATATTTATGAAACGGTAGCCATTATGTCGAAACGTGCCAATCAGATTGGTGTAGAAATGAAGGAAGAGTTAAATCAAAAAATTCAGGAGTTTTCTACTTCCCAGGATAACCTCGAGGAAATTTTTGAAAATCGTGAACAGATTGAAATTGCTAAATTTTACGAACGTCTTCCCAAACCTACCCTGATAGCAGTGCATGAGTTTATCAATGGTAAGATATACTACCGGAATCCGCAGAAAAAGGATAACGAATTCTAGAAACAATTGCTGAAAGGAAGAAAAATACTCATCGGGATAACTGGCAGCATCGCTGCTTATAAAATTCCACTGCTCGTAAGATTATTGATACGGGAAGGTGCTGAAGTTAAAATCATACTGACTCCATCTGCCAGAGATTTCGTGACTCCGCTCACATTGTCAACGCTTTCCGGCAATCCGGTACTCTCTGACTTCTTCAGCCCGGATGATGGTTCCTGGCATAGTCATGTTGATTTGGCTTCCTGGGCAGACCTCTTTCTCATAGCCCCCGTCACAGCAACCACATTAGGAAAAATGGCGTCAGGGATTGCTGATAATTTACTGATCGCAACATATCTGGCAGCTAAATGTCCGGTCTTTTTTGCGCCTGCAATGGATGTAGACATGTTTAACCATCCCTCGACACAGCAGAACATTAAAACGCTCACCTCAAACGGTAATCACCTCCTTGAACCTGAAGTGGGTGAGTTGGCAAGCGGTTTAACAGGCCCAGGCCGTTTACAGGAACCGGACCATGTGTTGAATGCATTAAAGGATCACTTCCGAAAAAAAAAAACCTCTTCGGTAAAAGAATTCTGATTACTGCAGGACCTACTTTTGAACCAATTGATCCTGTCAGGTTTATCGGAAATCATTCTTCAGGTAAGATGGGATATGCTGTTGCAGAGTGTTTTTCAGCATATGGAGCCATTGTGGAATTGGTTTCCGGACCGGTTTCCTTGACGCTGAATCACCCGAAAATAAACACAACACGGGTTATGAATGCTGCTGAAATGGCCGACATTTGTTTTTCAAAGGCAAAATCTGCCGATGTGGTCATCATGGCAGCAGCAGTGGCTGATTTTACACCGGAAACACCTGTCCCAATGAAAATTAAAAAGGAGGATGCATTGCAAATGATCAGGCTAAAACCCACAATTGACATCCTGATGGAACTTGGACGAGTGAAACCAAAAAAGCAGATATTAACGGGATTTGCGCTGGAAACCGACAATGAATTGAATCATGCCAGGGAAAAACTCAAAAATAAAAACCTCGACCTGATCGTTTTGAACTCATTGCAAGATAAGGGGGCAGGATTTGATTATGCTACAAATAACGTCACTTTCATTGACCGAAAAGGTAAGATGATCCGCTCGGGTTTAAAGTCTAAGATGGAAATTGCCGAAGATCTTGTTAACATAATAGATAAACTTCTGAATTCGAAATTATAACCTTATGAATAAACGTATCTATTGGCTGGTTCTTCTTCTATTGATTACAGTATCACTTCAAAGCCAGGAGTTTTTCTGCAGTATAACGGTCAATGCCCAGCAGGTTGAAGGAACTGACAGAAGAGTGTTCGAAAACATGGAGAATTCTTTGAATGAATTTATCAACAACAGGCGTTGGACAAATCTGGATATGAAACCAGAAGAAAGAATTGAATGTACTTTTGTGATTACCATTTCAAACAGGCCCTCCACCGACAGGTTTGTAGCGAACCTGAATCTCGTGGCAAGCAGACCCATCTATAAAACAGCTTATAACTCAACACTGATCAATTACATTGACAGGAAATTTGAATTCGATTATGTTGAATTCCAGCCCATGGAATTTCAGGATAATACATATGAATCAAATTTAACCTCAGTCATTGCTTTTTATTTGTATATGATCCTTGGACTTGATTTTGACTCATATTCACTCTACGGGGGTTCTCCCTTTTTTGAGAAAGCAGAAGCTGTCCTGAATGCAGCACAAAATTCACCTGAAACCGGATGGCGGGCTTTCGAAGATGAGCGAAACCGTTACTGGATGTTAGAAAATTATTTAAATAATTCCTATAACGATCTAAGAAAGTTTAATTATGAATACCACCGCCTTGGTCTTGATGTAATGTCTGAAAAAGTAGATGAAGGCCGTAGTGCAATAGCCAACAGTATCAACCTACTCAGGAATGTTCACAGGGAAAGACCAGGTCTGTTTGCGCTAAACCTTATGGTAGATGCCAAAAGAGATGAAATTATCAATATTTTCAGTAAAGGAAATCCACGGGAACAAAATGACGTAGAACAGATTATGAAAGAGGTTGATCCTGCTAATTCATCGAACTATTCAAAAATATCCAGAAGAAATTAATTACTTTTCAATTACTTTTGTTCTGGTTATTCCAAATGAATCCAAAATATGCTTTCTCAATTATCCGTAAAGAATTATGCGTTGATCAGAGAACTTGAGGTTGACTTTTCGGATGGCTTTACAGTAATTACAGGTGAAACTGGTTCGGGAAAATCTGTTCTTCTTGGAGCACTTGGTCTTATTCTGGGTAACCGTGCGGATAATGCAGTTCTGCTTGACAAGTCCAGGAAGTGCATAGTGGAGGCAGCCTTCAATCTTAAGGATTGCAGTATTGAACCTTTTTTCCTGGATAGAAACCTCGATTACGATGACAACACCATTATCAGGCGGGAGATAAATCCTGCAGGTAAATCCAGAGCTTTTGTCAATGATACCCCGGTGAATCTGAATCTCCTGAAAGATGTCAGTGAACGACTCGTAGATATTCATGCGCAGGGAGAGCTCTACCAGCTTGGAGATGCTGGGTTTCAGATACAGGTCATTGACAGTTTTGCAGGAATTGCAGATCAGGTGAATGATTATTGGAGTGCTTTTGAGGTGTGGAGCGAAAAAAAGAGGCTGCTTGAACAATTAAAACAGACGGAATTGAAAGCCGGATCTGAAAAGGATTACCTTCACTTCGTATTGAAGGAACTGGATGAGTCCCGGTTAATGGCTGGAGAACAGTTAGTGCTTGAACAGGAACTGGAATTATTAACACATGCAGGGGAGATTAAACGGGTACTTTTTGAGGCTTTGAATTCGCTGGAAAATGATGACCACAGCATACTCAATCAAGTTTCCGTCCTGGCAGGAAATTTTGCAAAACTCTCACAGATTGGAAATAGATTCTCCGACCTTGCGGGCAGAACGGATAGCGTTCTTATAGAATTAAAAGACATTTCAAAGGAGATTCAAAAACTGGAAGAAAGCATCTCTCATCAACCGGGTAGGATGGAGGAGGTGAAAGATCGGCTTGATGTTATCTACAGGCTTGAGGCAAAGCATAAGGTCAATAGTATTGAGGAACTCCTGGAGCAAAAAATATCTCTGATCCAAAAGGTGGAAGAGATTGATTCTCTGCAAGGCCGGATTTATGATCTTGAAAACGAAATTCAAACAAACCATAAGGATTTGATTGCTCAGGCTGAAAAAATTTCAAAAGCCAGAAAGATGGCATTTCAGCCATTCAAGGCAGAAATAGTCAAAACTCTGATATCATTGGGAATGCCTGATGCAAGATTTGAAATACAGCATATTACGCTTTCTGATATAAACAGAAACGGTCTGGATCGAATCATATTTCAATTCAATGCCAACAAGGGTGATGCGATTCAGGATATGGC
>JBLRXC010000246.1:0-3993 GCA_047920975.1 Bacteroidales bacterium
CTGAATCTTTCAAAAGATGAGGGGCTGGCCGGCCTTCTTTCGGTTTTGATCGTCATCCCCTACTACTTATTTTTATATGCTTTTCGCCACCGGCTGAAAAAAACATTTGTGTTCAGAATCTTGTAATGTTTTTTTTGGTTTAAAAAAACAGGGATTCATAAGTTATTCAGTCGCTGAAGAGGTCTGTTCGTCATCTATTGGCAGTGATCAAACTTTAGGACCGACACACCCCAATAAATATTTATGTGAACAATTGACGATTTGATTTGTATCTTTTTTCTATGAATGAATGTAAGCATTATATTATCTTCCAATAAAAAATATTGTTGTCACTCTTTTTTCCTAAATAAATTTAAATGATGAAAAAGCATTATTTCTTCTCTCTGGTGACCCTGGCAGTTGTCCTGGGTTTCACAGGTTTTGCCCAGGAAAGTTATTCCCCGGCCATTGTCAGGCAGGCCGCATTTTTTGATCAGACCCCTGCTTTAAAAGATATGCCCATGTTGATTCCCAAGGCTAAAGACAACACCTGGAAATGGCTGGTCAAAAACGAATCGCTTGAGATCCGTAATGAAGCCAACAAGGATGTTATAACCGATGTGCTTTCTGTTCAGAAAACCAAGGGCACAAAGTCAGTCAATGGTCCTATTTCTACTATTGAGGGGATTGGAAATGTGAATGGGGTTTATCCCCCCGATCCCAATGGTGCAGTTGGACCCAACCATTACTTTCAGATGATGAATTTGTCTTTTGCAGTCTACGACAAGCAGGGTACAAAGCTTTACGGACCTGTAGCCAACAGCACACTCTGGAACGGATTTCCAGGACCGTGGACCGGTTCAAACGACGGAGATCCAATCGTACTTTACGATCACCTGGCCGACAGGTGGGTTGCAAGCCAGTTTGCCGTTTACACATCCAACAATAAATATTACGAACTGATTGCAGTTTCCCAAACAGGTGATCCGCTTGGAGCATGGAACCGCTATGCTTTTGAATTTGATTATTTTCCCGACTATCCCAAGCTTTCGGTATGGCCGGATGGCTATTATGCCACTTTTCATATGTTTTCGGGTAGCTATAAAGGCATGGCAGCCGTTGCTTTTGAACGTGAAAAAATGCTGACCGGAGATCCCACGGCTCAGATGGTTTACTTTGGTGAATACAGCAGCCGTTATGGATTTCTTCCGGCAGACCTTGACGGTGATCCGCCACCACCAGGCACTCCGTGTAACATTATCGGTATAAACTTCTGGGGAAACCAAAGCATGGAAATCTGGAAACTTGTTCCGGACTGGACCAATACGGCCAATTCAACTTTTATGCTTGATGTGGTGCTGCCTACAAACTCATTCAGCACCAATATTTCAGGTATCCCTCAGCCAGGGACAAGCACACAACTGGATGCCATCACAAACATCCTGATGTTCCGGCTGCCATACAGGAACTTTGGTACCCACAGTTCCATCGTAGCCAATCATACGGTACGGGTTGGTAATATTGCAGGCATTCGCTGGTATGAATTACGCAATACCGGATCAGGATGGAGTATATACCAGCAATCGACCTACCAGCCCGACAATCACCACCGCTGGATGGGAAGTATTGCCATGGCCGCAAATGGTAATATCGCCCTGGGGTACTCTGTTTCGAGCAGCACGGTTTACCCGTCAATCAGGTATACCGGCAGAACTCCTGATGCACCACTCGGCGTGATGGACATTGACGAGGTTGAAATTACATCCGGCGGTACAGCACAAACCGGAATTACACGCTGGGGAGATTACAGTTGTATGAATGTTGATCCATCGTCAGATTCAATTTTCTGGTTTACTGCCGAATATATGAAAGGCAGTGGATGGGGTACAAAAATCGCTTCGTTTGATTTTGGTGAACTACAGCCCCCTGCAGCTTTTGCCGGCGATGATGCCTTCATTTGTGTAAACGAACTTTTTGAAGCCAGCGCTACAGCTCAGAACTTTAGCAGTGTTTTATGGACAACTTCGGGTGACGGTATTTTTCAAAATCCAACCGTTTTGAACACAAAATACCTGAGGGGCAATGGAGATATTGCCAACGGGAGCGTCACACTTACACTCACAGCCTATGGTTTTCAAACGGGTTGGCAGGATTCTGATGATGTTCTGGTGACCATTATCAAACAACCTTTGGCTCATGCCGGCAATGATACAACCATCCATTACAACCAGCCGCTTACCCTGAACGGGATAGCTGAAAACTACTCAACCGTTGTGTGGGCAACCAGTGGTGATGGTTATTTCAATGATGCCACCATCCTGAATCCCACCTATTACCCCGGCCCATCTGATATCAGTAACGGGCAGGCTGTTCTGACATTCATGGCACATGCCATTGCACCCTGTACAGGTTCTGATTCGGATTTAATGACAGTTGTGATCGATCCAACAACAGGAACCGTTGATCCGGTTGCCATTCAGCCTTCCATGAGGGTTAGACCGAACCCTTCCGATGGTATTTTTACGGTGGAGCTGAGCGGGATGAAGGAACAAGAGATAAAGCTGACAATCTCCGACCTTTTGGGAAACAGGCTTCTGACTTCAAATGCAATGAGATCCGACAACAAAGTCATTGAAATTGATCTGACAAACCAACCGAAAGGGGTTTACATCTTAGAGTTATCAGCAGGTGATTACAGGAATTCCCAGCGGATTGTAAAAGAGTGATCAAAATTTAGAATCCTTTTAAACAATTTTTTTAAATTCCTAATAATCAATATATTTTAAAAGTACTTCAAAAGGCACAAGGTTAATGTTTAATGCAAAATATTGTTTTTCAGTATTTTGCATTTTCTTTAAAAACCATCGCGTCTTCAACCAACTTCATCAAATGTTTATACATTTGCCTCCGTTATTGAATTAACAATTAAATTCAGTTATCGTGAGCGATGTGATAATCTTTGCTGTTATATCCTTAGGAGGAATCGGCATTGCAGCCTCAGTCATCCTATACTTTGTTGCCCAGAAATTCAAAGTGATTGAAGATCCGAGGATCGATGAGGTGGAGCAATCTCTGCCTGCTGCCAATTGCGGCGGATGCGGGCTGGCAGGTTGCCGTGCTTTTGCTGAAGCCACCGTAAAGCAGGGTGATGAAAAAGAAAACCTGGAAGGGCTCAATTGTCCGGTAGGCGGCAATGAGGTGATGGCACTTGTAGCCAAAGTGCTTAACCTTGAAGTGGAAGAACAGGATCCCCTGATAGCGGTGGTCAGATGTAATGGTTCCCGCGCCAATTCACCTGTAAAAGCAAGTTACGAAGGCGCCTCTTCCTGTGCTTTTGCACATAATCTGTTCTCAGGTGAGGGAGGATGTTCATACGGTTGTCTTGGATTAGCTGACTGTGTGAGGGCTTGTAATTTTGATGCCATCCATATGAATCCTGAAACCGGGCTTCCGGTTGTTAATGATAAATGTGTGGCCTGTGGTGCCTGTGTGGAAGCCTGTCCGAGAGATATAATCGAACTCAGACCCAAAGGGAAAAAAGACCGGAGGATATTCGTCTGCTGTGTAAACAAAGAAAAAGGCGGTCCTGCCAAAAAGAACTGCGACGTAGCCTGTATCGGATGCGGGAAGTGTGTGAAGGTATGTCCGTTTGATGCCATCACCATGGAAAATAACCTGGCCTACATTGATCCTATAAAATGCAAACTTTGCAGAAAATGTGTCCCTGAATGTCCTACCAATGCCATCCATGAGATCAATTTTCCGCCACCAAAGGTAAAAGAGGGAGAGCCCGGCAAAGGAGAGAAAAAAGTGATGGCGGTAACCCGCGCAACCTTGAAGATGCTGCAAAAGAAAGCGGCAAAACTTGGAGGGCTGGCAGGCTGTACGTTTGATGTCAGCCGAACTGCCAAAGACGAGCCCCGTGTTGGCAACGTTTTTGATTATACGTAAAAACGGACAGTTGCCGAACTTCAAAAAGCGTACCCCAAGGTAGACTGGACACCAGCCGATTAC
>JBLRXC010000247.1:0-3981 GCA_047920975.1 Bacteroidales bacterium
GGTTGTGCATTCAATATAAACGGCTACACCGTTTGTCAGGTATCCCTCATAAGTCAACTCAAGGAAATCAGCTGAATCCTTTTCTTTACCTTTGCTAATGGCCCGTTCTATATTGTCTTTAGGCATACTGATCCCTTTTGCATTGGCAATAGCCAGACGCAGTCTTGGATTTCCTGACGGATCGCTGCCTCCTTCTTTTACGGCAACAGTAATCTCTTTAATAACTTTGGAGAACATTTTCGAACGCCTGGCATCAGCAGCTCCCTTTTTTCTTTTGATGGTTGACCATTTACTATGTCCTGACATATAAGCAAATCTTTTTTAAAAATTTAGAGTAACCCGAAGCACAGGAAGGGTTTTTTCGCACATGCAAAATTAAAAAAAGTTGTGTATGCAAAAAAGGAGAGAATGAGGGCCTACTCATTCTCTCCTTTTTTGCAATTATTGTCGGGCTTCATTCATTGGTTTGACACCTGCCCGTGTCAAAAATTAACGAATGTAATCCCTGCACTCCAGGGATATAATTCGGGTCCCTTGTCTTTTTTGAACATCTGGTTCACTGAATAGGTTGCAAACAGGTTAATGAATCCCCATCCTATCCTTGCAGTTGCATCGAACTTGAACGGTTGTAGGTGAAAATCATCAAAGCGTTTGCTTTTGGGACTTTCAGGCGAAATGGAACTGTATTCGGTCACATATTTGTCGGACTCAGGATCATAGAGCGTGACATCGAATGGCTTGTTGTACTCATCATAATATTTTTTTGTGTGCGATGACAGGCGTGCACCTGTAATCATACCCAGTCCGATGTGGAAACTATCTTTGGCATTTTTGTTATTTGTCTGGAACTCCAGTAGCAGTGGAATGGTAAAATACAAAGCCGTAAGTTTGGATTTCCGGATATTGATGCCCTGATCAAGAAAACCAACCAATACTGAAGAATCAGGTTCAAGACGGGCAGGCCTTGTGAAGCGGTAATTATTCCAGGAAAATCCCAGTCCTGTTACCATTCCCCATTTCTGGTTTTTGGCCAGTGCGACATTTTGCTCAAAAACATTTATATTCACCACCACAGATTTTTCCATTCTGAGGTCAAGGTATTCAAAGTCACGGGGAAAGCTCATATTAAAATCAGGATTCACATAACCATTCAGCCCCATCTCAAACCCGGCCCAATGGCCGTTGAATTTGGGCCTTTTATTCCTGGAATACCTGATATTGCCATTGTCGTTAATATGAACCTCCCTGTCCCCAACCCGTACTTTCACAGAGTCATCACCATCATAAACATCGATGGATATTTTGCCGATGGATACCTTCACTGAATCGCCGCTTTTTTGAGGACTACTCCTGTAGTAACCGCTGGTAACTGAATTTCCTGATTTCAATTGAATATCTGATTCCCCGTAATTTTTGACTGAAGAAGCACCTTTTTGAACGCCGCTGATCTTATCACTCACGTTGACACTGGCATCTGCTGCACCACTGAGACTAAACACAGCGTTTTTTGTTTCAAGGGATTTTGCTTTCAATGTTGCTGCGCCTGATGCATCAAAAACATGAGAATCTGCTTTTCCTGAAATTTTAAGGTCGGCTGCCCCTGATACATAAGATTCGAGATAGTTGACATCCACCTCAAATTTTGCTGAAGCTGCTCCGCTAGTAAATATTTTCAATTCCTCCCCTTTGATTACCGAATTGCCTGTTACATTTGATGCACCACTTGCTTTCAGATATTTCAATTCCGGCATACGGACATGGATATTGATCCTGGAAGGGTTCCGCAACTTGTCGGTACTTATCACCAGCAAATCATTATCCAGTTTGGTTTTTACTTTGTCCTGGAGATTTTTTTCAGCTTCAATTTCCACAAGATATTCCTCTGCTGTTTCAATGTAAACATTTACAATCCCTCCAACCTCAATTCCTGTAAAACCTGAAAGCTCTCGTTCTTCAATCATTTGGTCTTTCAGGTCTGTTTGTTGAGAAAAAAGAGTAGACCAACCTGTGAAAATAATCATGGCGGTAAAAAACAATTTTGCTTTCATGTCATATGATTTTTGTTGAACTGAATTTTTGAGGGTATGACGGTTTGATATAATGAAATGTTACAACCTGATGGATTCAATGAAATCGGTCTTAGGGATTTCTTTTCATTTTGCTGATATTCCGGAAGAAAGAGATACTTTCTCCTCTAAAATTGTATGCGATGATATTCCCATCTTCGTCGTATTTTTTATCTACTTCTACCTGTCTGTCAGCAATCAGATTGTATCCCTCAATGGTAATTTCAACCAATGATTTATTGGTCAGTTCCGGCTGTCCAATCACTTTTGAAGTGACACCCCTGATAAAACGCCCCGCAAATGATGGCCGGGATTCATCAGCCCTGCTCAAATCTTCCGATAGATCAATATCTGAAAAAGTGACTCTTTTTTCGATAGCTAGATATGTATGACCGGTTTTTAATTTGCCATCCCATTGAAGGGCAGAAATTGGATTCAGCGGCATGGATGTAAAGTGCAAAGGCTTTTCGGTAGTCAGGACTGTTCTGTCCAGTTCCTGGTGAATGATGATTTCCGGTTCAATTATCAGCGGATCAGGGATTGAAATGGCTGTTTCCTGTCCCTCCTTAACAGGGGTCTTAGTTATTGTATCTGCATGGAATGTTGCAGAGTTGTCATGTTTGCTAATGAGGAAATAAAGCCCAAAAAGCAAAGTAAGAACAGCAGCTACTGATGCTGCAACCCGATAACCGGTCCGGAAATGGATTACCACACCTTCTTTTTTTAGCTGGTTTCTTTCAGGGTAAATGATCGTCTCAGGTTTCAAAAAAGTCTTCCTGAAAAGATTCAGTTCAAGCATTGAATGAGGGTTCAGGCGCAGGAACTTTTTCATCTCGTTCAATTCATTCTCAGCAAGGTCTCCTTCGAGCATGGCAATCATTTGCTTCTCATAATTCCATGAATTGATATGTTCTGTGCTTTTAAATTCCCTTTTTTTAAGTCTGTTTTTATCTCTAAAAAATACCTGGTTGTCAGGGTTGAGGGTGATATTTTCAAGACCATCCAATTCGGTCTTTAAGTCGGGATTTTGCTCAAGGAAAACCAACAATTCCGCTACCTCTCCTGGCTGGAGCCGGTTCTCAATGTAACTGAGAAAATAAGTTTCGTAATTATTCCTGTTGATAATCATGATTCCTCCAAACTAGATGACATGTTCCATGCTAACCAGATAGTTTTTCATAAATACTCTTGCCCTGTAGATATATACCTTGACCTGTGATTCATTTAAACCTGTAATTTCTCCGATTTCCTGATAGGAATAACCTTCATAATCCCTTAATAGCAACACAGTTCTTTGAATATCGGGTAACCTTTCAACTGCTTCATCAAGTATTTCCTTCAGGTCGGAGTATCCGGCAGATCCGGTTTGCGAAAGATGGGTATACCCGTCAATATCTTCCTGCCTTTTTTGTTTTCTGATGTAGTCAATCATGGTATTGTAGGCTGCAGTAAAAAGGTATGATTTTGATTTGCTGAATGAAACATCCTTTGCCTTTTCCCACATTTTGGCAAAAGTATCCTGGACGATGTCGCGGGCTTGTTCCTCATCTTTAATGTTTTTCAGGATAAACCGGTAAACACCATCAGCATATTGATCAATACATTGATTGTATTCAGCAACTGTCATTCACAAATCTGTTCAGCGACCAATTAACTGGTTGTTTGACGGACAAAGGTATGAATTGTTACAAACAGTTTCAATTTTATGAAATGTAGAGCAGGGAATTTCTATTTCAGGAAAACCTTATCTTTGCCATTGAAACAATCAAAAAATTTCAGATGAAAAGTATACTGATCATTCTACTTTCAGCCGTTACGATCCATGCTTTTTCTCAGGGATCGGGCAAAAGTGCCATATCTCAATTTTCAATAGGTATGGATGTTTTTACGGATTTGTGGCAGGATAAACCCTTAT
>JBLRXC010000248.1:0-3960 GCA_047920975.1 Bacteroidales bacterium
CGCGGCTCGAAGCACGGGGCCTCTCCGGCGAGGTGTTCCGCCAGACCATGGGCCTGCAGCTGATTAAGTAGAAACAAACAGTCCGAACCAGAGCTGTCATGCAAATCCGCAATGTCTCAAAAAGACATTGCGGATCTTTTTATGAATGAGCAAACTTTTCACCCTATGGGGGCGGGACTGTCGCTGCCGCTCCAGCTTTTCACTTTTCACTTTTCACTTTTCACTTCTATTTCTCCCTCACATCATCATGCGGGTCATTCAAATCCCTATCCCGAAAATATTACCAGGAAGTTTAGTTGTGAGTATTTCAAATACAAAACCTGCCAGGTTTGATTGGGCAAATGTTTTTATTTTAAAGCGCTGACTCGTACTGCAATCCGGCAGCTTTGCAAAGAAACAAGAAATTTGTGTTCCATTTTTTTTTTTTTCTTATTTAGAGGCAGAGATGTTTAAAATGCTTTCGTGTTTCGTAGGAGTAACATACAAACAAGAGAGAGTTGAAATACAATGTATTAACGATAGTTTTTTGTTATGAAACACGTATATGTATTTACCACGATGGCTTTTCTTTTGGCGCTGCTGATGGGTGGGTGTGGGTTGACAGGTAGTGATTCAGACGATCCTGACGATCCATGTTCCGGAGATTCTATTGGTCCAGGCCTTATTCCATGCAATGGTTCTGGTTTCCGTTTGACCGACTCCTACCCGGCGTGGAGTCCGGATGGGCAGTGGATTGCATATTCTCATGGCAGCAGTGAACCCGGTCTATCCGGAATTTACCTGATTGATCCCGAAGGCAAGAACAAGAAACAGTTTCATGCCGGAACAGCTGGTTCTCCAAGCTGGTCGCCCGACGGGAAGTGGATTGCCTTTCACCAAGGAGCACAGATTTATAAAAAACATACAGAGACGGATAGTTTGGTGCAGCTTACAAATCATGGGAGAAATTTCCATCCGGCATGGAGTCCTGATGGGAAGTGGGTTGCTTATAATAGATCAATTTGTAATGGGCCGAATACCTGCGGCATTTGGTTAAATAATTTAAATAACGCCGAAAATAAAAATCAGACTAATTTTGGAAACTATCCTGATTGGCACCCTTCAGAAAATCACTTTCTCTATAAAACAAGGGCAGTTACACAAGAAGGACAAGTTACAGGAGATACACTTTGGATATATAGGAAAGATATTGATGAAAAATCTTTTCTTACATTTTTGGGAGGTAAACTTCATTTTGACACAAGATTCTTAAAGTATTCCCCAGATGGAAAAAGAATAGTTTTTGGATCCCAGCCTTTTGGCGGATCTTTTCAGCTTTGGATCATGAATCTGGATGAATTTCAACGCAAGCAATTAACCCAAGAAGGAGGATATAGCGCTGACTGGTCACCGGATGGAGATTGGATTGTTTATAACAATCCAAGTTACGGTGATGGCAGGCTTTGGTTAATTCGGCCAGATGGAAGTGAAAAACAGCAACTAACCTTTGAAAATAATTAGATGGAGGTGAGATATGGCATATAATATCTAAAAATATCTGCCGGAGTGCGCGAACACCCCGGCAGGTTCCATATAAAAGGCTTCCGTTTGTTTATTTCCATTTAAAATGGAAAAAGAGACCTTTTTATATGGGGATTAGGATACCAAGAAAACAACTTTTTCACAACAAATCCCCGAGGATATTATGAAAACAAACAATTACATTTATTCAACCTATAGTCAGATTTTTACAGCCTTGTTGATCGCCCTACTGGCCTTGGCAATTTCGCCGCCGGCCCTTTCTCAGGAGCGAAATTTGGACCGTGAAATCCTGGCTTATATTCTGGCTGACTCATTGGAAATACCGCCTGAAGTAACAGGCAGGATAACGTTGAACAGGGCGGAAATCGCTTCCAATAATCTTGTAAATGCATTGCAGGAGCTTGCAATCAATGAAATCGAACGGGCGTTTCCCAATTGGGATGCGGCCGATAGCGTACGAGTGCTTGACACCGGCCGGGTTGTTCAACGCCCGCGGTTTCACCGGGTGTTTATAATACACCTGCCTGAGCAAGTTTCAAGGGGCTTGGCGATTGAGCGCCTGGAAAGCGAACCCAGTATTTTATTTGCTGAAACGCACATGGATGCTGAGCTTTTCAATGACCCTGAATATCCGGATCAATGGCATTTAAATAATACAGGTCAGGGAAACGGTACTTCCGGGGCAGATATTAGTGCCGAGCAAGCGTGGCAAATATTTACGGGAAGTTCAGATATCAATATTGCTATATTTGATACGGGGATAGAATTAACACATGATGATTTTACCGGAA
Organism: Bacteroidales bacterium; assembly: GCA_047920975.1. Classification (GTDB taxonomy): domain Bacteria; phylum Bacteroidota; class Bacteroidia; order Bacteroidales; family JAADJA01; genus JAADJA01. The sequence goes on from JBLRXC010000248.1 coordinate 2,313, forward strand.
AGGTTTCCGGAGATAACATTGATGGTACAGGTGCAGAATTTGCCTGGTCGCATGGTACCCATGTAGCCGGAATTGCTGCGGCCCATGCCAATAACGAGCACGCCGGTCGTGGAGTTGACTGGAATGCTCAACTTGTTTCGAAACAGATTTTTGATGGTTTTGGTCAATATTTTGGTGACAATACGGTTGCCACTGCCATAATAGAGGCAGTAGATAATGATAATGCACACGTGTTAAATCACAGTTGGGGAGGGACAGGTTTTAAAACCACTGTAGCCAAAGCTTTTGCTTACGCTCATCAGATGAACAGAGTTTCTGCGGCTGCAATGGGGAATGATTTTGAAAATGGAAATCCTATAAAGTATCCTGCCGCTTATGGGCAGTCGGTTATAGCAGTTGGTGGTACGGACAACACAGACGAAAGATCCCCGTTTTCCCAGACCGGGAACCATATAAATGTAGTGGCACCTGGCGGCGTAAATCGCGGACCGGGAGTTGGAGAACCTTTTGATGAAAACGATATACTCTCTACAGCACGGAACAATGGAACTGTATTTTTGTCTGGTACTTCGATGGCAACACCTCAGATATCGGGAATTGCATCACTTTTGAAAGGATATGATCAAAGCCTTTACAATGATGATATCCGGCGGATTATTGAATTGAGTGCGGATGAAGTCGATGGAATGCAAGGTCAAAATTGGACAGTAGAATATGGCCACGGCCGCGTGAACGCCCACCAGGCTCTGCTTCGCTTGCAAAGCCCGTATGTGCTGGAACACAATACTGCCTCAGGAGGATCAGTGTTCAGCTCCACTGATCCCTTTACCAAAGTTTTTTTCGGTGTGCCCGGACTGGCTGACGGCTCTTACATCGTTAAGCGTTACGATGTAAGAAAGGATGTAAACTTCTCCTGGCTCGATGAAGCCCATGTTTGGGGGAGGGGTGTGGCGGCTACTGGTTTTTCTGCCGCCAATCCCAACTTTGGATTGGGATTCACCGATGCAGTTAGTGTAAATAACTCCAGTGCAACGCTGCGGACCTTTGTTTACGAAGTATGGACAATATCGGGGGTAAAGGTTGGCTGGGTTCCAACCAAACCACAAAATGTAGAGTATGCCTATACCGTACACGGCATTCCGGGAACAGCCCCGCCACCACCACCGCCGCCACCTCTTGCAGTTGAAATTGACGGCCCGACTCAAATGCAGCCGTTTCAGTTCGAGAACTTTTTTGCCATTGTATCGGGGGGAAGTTCACCGTATAATTTCCAATGGCAGGCTCAAACAGGCTCACAGCCCTGGCAAGCGGTTGGGCAAAACTCCGATTCGTATGCACACCTTGCCCAATCCGAGGATTTTAACCTGCAGGTTACCGTAACTGATGTAAACAACGAAACAGCCAATGCATTTCATTCTGTGTCGGTTGACGACGGCGGGCCGTTTATGACAGAAATGCCGGACCTGCCGGATGAATTTGCGCTCAAAAACAACTACCCCAACCCGTTCAACCCCTCCACCACCATTCGCTACGACCTGCCGGAGCGGGCGGATGTGCGCCTCGAGGTGTTTGATATGCTGGGGCGGCGGGTTGCGGTTCTGGTCAGCGGGCAGGTGCAGGCCGGGCGCCACAGCACGGTTTTCGATGC
>JBLRXC010000249.1:0-3957 GCA_047920975.1 Bacteroidales bacterium
CAAATACTACCGCAAACTCAACAACATCCCTGATGAATGGGGAACGGCAGTCAATGTGCAGGCGATGGTTTTTGGTAATATGGGCGAAGACTCGGCAACTGGTGTTGCTTTTACCCGCGATGCAGCGACCGGCGAAGATATTTTCAACGGAGAATACCTTATCAATGCACAGGGTGAAGATGTTGTTGCCGGTATCCGGACACCCCAGCAGATCACCAAAGAAGGCTCCGTCCGTTGGGCCGAACTGGCCAATGAATCGGAGGAGAACAGGAGAAAGTTCTTTCCATCCCTCGAAGAGGTGATGCCGGAGATTTACAACGAATTGATGGAAATCCAGCAGAAGCTGGAAGATCATTATGCCGATATGCAGGACCTGGAGTTCACCGTTCAGGATAAGAAACTCTGGATGTTACAAACCAGAAATGGCAAAAGAACCGGGGCAGCGATGGTGAAGATAGCAATGGATATGCTGAAGGAAAAGAAAATTGACCGGCATACAGCCCTCATGCGCTGCGAACCCAACAAGCTGGATGAACTGCTCCACCCGGTGTTTGATCCGGCTGCGATGAAAAAAGCACATGTCGTAGCCAAAGGTTTGCCGGCATCACCAGGGGCAGCTACCGGTCAGATCGTATTCCATGCGGATGAAGCTGAAACCTGGGCCAATGAAGGAAAAGTTGTTATCCTGGTAAGAATTGAAACATCACCCGAAGATCTGAAAGGGATGAATGTTGCCAAAGGTATTTTAACGGCACGTGGTGGCATGACATCGCATGCAGCTGTTGTCGCCCGTGGAATGGGCAAATGTTGTGTTTCAGGTGCCGGAACCATACGGATCAACTATAAAGAGAAAACACTGACCTGTCAGAATATCTCCTTCAAAGAGGGTGACTGGATTTCACTGAACGGAACAACGGGTGAGGTTTATGAAGGAAAAATCCAGACCCGCGACCCGGAAATGAGCGGCGATTTCGGTGAACTGATGAAACTGGCTGATCAGGTGGCAACCATGAAAGTGAGAACAAATGCAGACACACCTCATGATTCAACAGTGGCACGTGAGTTTGGAGCACAGGGTATTGGTCTCTGCCGGACCGAACACATGTTTTTTGGAGAAGGGAAGATCCAGGCCATGCGTGAAATGATCCTTGCCGCAGATGAGACCGGCAGAAGAAAAGCACTTAAGAAACTGTTGCCTATCCAACGCAAGGATTTTGAGGGTATCTTCGAGGCCATGCACGACCTGCCGGTAACTGTGAGGTTGCTTGACCCGCCGTTGCATGAGTTTGTACCCCATGAAGAAAAAGAGCAGAATGAGATGGCTAAACTGATGGGTATCTCCCTGAAAGAGGTGAAGGAGAAGATTGATGACCTTCATGAGTTCAACCCGATGCTTGGACACCGTGGTTGCCGTTTGGGGAACACTTATCCCGAGATTTCGGAAACCCAGGCACGCGCTATCATTGAAGCTGCCCTGAACCTGAAAAAGAAGGGAATTAAAGCGATACCGGAAATTATGATTCCTCTCACAGGTACACTGGAGGAGATGAAAATGCAGGAAGAAATTGTCAGGAGCACTGCCGAAAAAGTGTTTGAAGAGCGTGGCGATCGAATAGATTATCTTGTAGGAACCATGATCGAGGTGCCCCGTGCTGCGCTGGTTGCCGATGAGATAGCCAGGTCCGCTGAATTTTTCTCATTCGGAACCAATGATCTCACACAGATGACCTTTGGTTATTCAAGGGATGACGCCGGAAAATTCCTGCCGGTTTATTTGAAAAAAGGGATTCTGAAGGTTGATCCGTTCCAGGCGCTTGACCAGGAAGGTGTAGGACAACTTGTAAAAATGGCCGTGAAGAAAGGCCGGAAAACGCGCAAGAAGATCAAGCTGGGAATCTGTGGCGAGCATGGAGGAGAGCCATCATCAGTTGAATTCTGTCATCATGCAGGATTGGATTACGTGAGCTGCTCACCATACCGGGTGCCTATCGCCCGCCTGGCCGCTGCTCAGGCTGTTGCAAGGAAGAAAGTTGAGAAAAAAGCGGTAAAGGCCGCCAAAAAAGCGGAGAAAGCTCTTCAGAAAGCTAAGAAATCCGGTAAAAAGAAGAAGTAAGTTCTTAAATAACAAAAAAGGGCTTGATATCGAGCCCTTTTTTGTTATTCAACTCAGTGCAGTTTCCATTAGCGGAGTTCCAATGAAAATTGGAACGACCGAAGCAATCTAAACATAGCTTACTAAGGCACGGTTTCAAGATAGTTGAACCCGGAACCAATTCACCTGTCAGGAGTGCCTGGTCTGTGGCTGATGCTAAACATACAGGTTGGAGTAGCAACAACATCCGGTGGAGGTGATGTTTGATGCATTGGGTAAAACAATAACTTTAGAATGAATAAGAGTAACCAATCGGAATGCTGATGAATTTCATTCCAATACTCAGGGAACCATAGCTTTCAAAAGGTAAATTCTCAAATGAGTAACTTCCTGTAGCGACCACTTCATCGGTGTAGTTAAATCCCAATCCAATCTTTGCAGCATGTTTGGGACTGAAATTGTAATTCAGTGAAACGGCAGCCCTGTAGCTAAAAAACCAAAGATTAGACCTATCCCGGTCAAGAATAGACCAGAAAAACAAGGTTGACTCATTTGGATCATCATTATATAGCTCAAAACTATACATGGTATATAAATCCCATATATGATTGTATTGTGCACCCGCTTCAATCGAAATAGAAGTTTTCTTTTGTAAATTGATCCGTTTGCAGAAAAGAAGAAAAATATTATAGTTTTCAATGAAATAGTCATAGTTATTGAAATCAAGGTCATAGCCTGCATATTCATTTCCTGCCGGAACAACGAATGAGGTGTACTCGTTATAGGATACAATCGTGCCACCAAAACCAGTCTTGAGCCCCCAGGAATTATCTAATGTTATTGAATACCCCAATTCGTATAATGGCGTTATGGTCCGTCGGGTGTGAAGTAAAGACTCACCTGTTGATACGATAGACAACTTATTCATTATTGCAACACCTGTTACTGCAAATAATTCATGCTTCAATTTACACTTGTGTTCATATCTTTGGCCCAATGAATCCTGACTGTATAAATAACTCGTTCCGGTTGTAATAAGGAGCATCAGTGATATGACTGATGCTCCAAATTTATATTGAATCTTCGATTTCATAAAATTTATTACCATTTTAATATTATAGAGTCTTTGATTGCGCCAACTCCGTAATGTTCTGATTTGCATTCCTTATTTTTTATATAAGCTGTATTTTTAGACACATTAACAGGAAGCCTTACCTTTTTTTTCTTTGACTTCTCTTTTAATTTATCTTTTATCGGATCTCCTTGCTTGTTACATTCAGAGTCATAAAACTGAGCATACTTTACTTTCGCATAGCAATAAGTGGCAACTTTTTTCTTGTTCTTATAGTTTTTTGTAACAGCTTTTAAAGTACTGCCCCAAGGTTTATGGTTGAGTTTAAACTTATATTTTAATTTGTAATCCCCATTTTCTTTTTCTTTTTTTTCTTTCCATTCATTTTTAAGATCACAAGTGTCAATCCCTTGACCTTGACCAGCTTTATACCAAAACTCAAAATTGGGATGCCGTAAAGTATCCAATCCAAGAGTATCCATGCCATTTATCATTTCCAATAATTGAAAATCAAGATTCTTGATTGTAATCATAGTCCCGCTTGGGTATACTTTGTAAATATTCTCTCCGATAATAATTTCGCCCAGACTGTTGAAGGTAGCTCTTGATGTTTCATCAATTATGTCATGATCATCTGGATCAGGTTCTATAGGATCTTCCTGTTCCAGCCATTCCAATTCGAGTACCTCAAGATGCGCTCACAGGGAATAAAATTCAGGAAAAAGATCTTCAAAATCTATCAACGGCTGGTCTTCATGTATTCCAAGGGCATCAATGATATCATTGAACTCAT
>JBLRXC010000250.1:0-3802 GCA_047920975.1 Bacteroidales bacterium
GCTGCAATTTTAGCTGGAAAATTATAATTGTTGCAAAATGCATTGAAATCAAAATCAAGGCTCACATCTTTTCCGCTGCCAATAGCGATATTGAAATAATTTCCAAGGGCATGGTAAACCTGCCGGATTGTTTTAACGGGAGGAAACTGCATTTCATGTGTTTTATAAACCTCAGAAATATCAGAAGGGTGGAACATCATGATTCCATAGGACTGTTTCCCATCCCTGCCTGCTCTGCCTGCCTCCTGAAAATAGGATTCCAAACTTTCAGGTATATCCAGATGCACGACAAATCTCACATCCGGCTTATCAATTCCCATCCCGAATGCATTGGTCGCCACCATTATTCTTGTTTTTCCCTTTTTCCAGGCATCCTGTCGCAGCGATCGTGTTTGATTGTCGAGCCCTGCATGATAGAAGTCAGCGATGATGCCATTTTTATTAAGAAATCCGGCAATTTCCCGCGTCCCTTTCCGGCTTCTCAGATATACGATTCCGGTTCCCTTTACATTTCTGGTGATCTTCAGCAAGCGGTTCATTTTATCTTCTTCATTCAGAACTACGTAAGTCAGGTTTTTTCGTTCGAAGCTCTGTTGAAACAGATTGAATTCGGGAAATTCGAGTTTTTCCTGAATGTCCTTAACAACCGTAGGAGTCGCAGTTGCAGTGAGGGCAAGGACCGGAACCCCGGGAATGTGTTTTCTGATCTTTGCAATGCTGAGGTAGGAAGGTCTGAAGTCGTATCCCCATTGTGATATGCAATGGGCCTCATCCACAGCAATCAGACTGATCCTCATTTTTGCAAGATTGGTTTTGATCAGGTCAGTTTCGAGTCGTTCGGGTGAAAGATAAAGAAATTTAAGAAGGCCATGTGTGGTATTGTTAATGGCCAACTCGATTTCATGGGGGTGCATTCCCGAATAAACAGCTGCCGCCTTGATATTTCTTGCTTTGAGGTTTTCTACCTGGTCTTTCATCAGTGCGATTAACGGAGTCACCACCAATCCGATACCATCTTTTGCCAGCACGGGGACTTGAAAACAGATGGATTTACCACCTCCGGTCGGTAAAAGAGCCAAAGTGTCACGGTTATTAAGCACTGACCGGATAATTTCCTCCTGGGTAGGTCTGAAAGTATGGTATCCCCAATGTTTAAATAAAATTTGTTGCAGTTCGGCCATAAGTCACAATATTACAAAAAAATATGTCTTGAAAGCAATAGATGTGACATGAGGTCCGCCTTTAAAGAGCACAGCCAACAATTGTCAGAATACCGTTCAGGTTTAATAACCGATTTATTGGGGTGAGTGGTCGATTTTCTCATGGAGAACTGATACCCATTGTGAATCGAAAACAGGTAAAATTGCAATGCCTGCTAAAGGTAATTAAGGTTTAAGTTTAGTAATTCAAAATGGCTGAATAGACTGAATAATTCTCCTTTTTATCCCAAACTTCAATTTTAAAAATATTCTCTCCTTCTTTGAGTAACCTGTCAAAGGAGTACACCAGCAGGTCATTTTTTTCGTCATATTCCATTAAAATCCATTCATCATTCAGGGTTGGTCTGTAATGGCTAATTCCTGACAATTCATCTGATATTTTTACCTGTATGCTTTGCTGTGCAAGAAGAGATTTACCCGGATTTATATTCACAGGAGTGATTGTAGGGGGTACAGTATCAATTACTACCAGATAGTCTCCAAACTCCCTGATTCGTGTATTTACAGATCCTTTCTCCCATGACCCTCCTGCTGTCTTCAGTTCTTGCTTTTCATCAATTCGTGCGATAAGGGCTTTGCTGCGAAAATTTTCCGGCAGCACTTCCGGTCTTATAGAAACATTGCACCAGGTGTGCAATGGGATCAGGTCCTGATGAAGTCGGTGCACAGGATTTTGATGGCCGGCAGGAGCAGACCTTTTTTCATACATGAATGAGAGTGTATCATAAAGTGCATTTCCGGGAACTTTGAATGTGATGTCTTTGTTTCTGAAAATGTTGGTCTTTTTGTAATCGAAAAGAGTAACCTCTTCTGAAACCTTTGCTTTCAGTTCACCTGCTACCATGGCGGTTCCTTCCAGTGTGAAGGAGAGTTCAGACTGGTTCCCGGCAAAATCTTCGACAACGAATTTGATCCTGTAAGTCCGGCTTGGTTCAACGGCCAGTACCCCCCTGTTATTCGCTGCTTGGTAAATGCTGAGATGATTGTTTGGCTGAATATACGAAAGTTGGATATGCCTTTTGTTGGTCTGATACTCCCGGTAGTCTATCAGGCTGTTAATGAACCGTGTTTCATCGAAAGAAAAAGATTCAAAAGCATGCCTGTAGTGGATATCGTCATCAACAAAAAGGGTGATGGCAAATACACCATTTTTATTGACTCCTCCATAAAAAAGGTCAATGGTATTGATCCCGAAATAAATTTTCCCGGCTGCCTGAACGGGTGCACCGTTGTTGACAGAATACTTATTTCCTCTTGCAAGCACTGTGAATCCTGCAGGCTTGTTGATTTGCCCAACCAAACCCTCCTTTCCCAGCGGATAAATTTTCAAAAAATTGATGACCGGTGCCTGATCGTCAAAAACTTCATAGCCAAAGAGTAAAGGGTTAAGGGGTTTTTGATCGGCCTCCGATCTGATCTCAAAATGAAGGTGTGGCCCACCCGATCTGCCTGTATTGCCTGAGTAAGCAACAATTTCACCCTGTTTCAAGGGAAAAAGGTTTTTATCCGGGTATAGATCCAATTCATAGGAGCGGTTGTGGTAATGTTTTTCAATTACATAGCCATTGATCAGATCATTGTACCTGCTCAGGTGGGCATAAACCGAAACAAACCCATTGGTGTGGGTTATGTACAGAGCTTTTCCGTATCCTCCTGACTGTATCTTAATCCTGGAGACATAACCATCCGCAATGGCATAAACCGGCAATCCTTCCATCTCTCCTGTTTTTAGATCAATTCCGGAATGAAAATGGCCTGAACGGAGTTCACCAAATGTACCTGAAAGCTTGATTGGAATATCCAGCGGAGAGATGAAATCTTCGATGGGATATTTCTCCTGTCCCGCTAGATTTATTGTAACTAAAATTAAAAAAATCAGTTTTAAAAATATCTTGATCATTAAAGAGAATTTATAAATGCAATGATAAAAATTATACAATCAATTGGGGTTGATTTTTATTAACAAGCATTTGTGTATAACGGAATTTCAGCTAAATTTAGCCTTTGGTTAAGATTATTAAGTTTGAAAAACCTTTTTATAATTGTCCATGCAAACTGTTGTACATGAAGATAAAGAGAAACAGGTAGTTGAGAAACTCGACATATCCGTATTGTTTGTTGAAGATGATGATCTTCTTCGCGCGATTTATGAACGGATTCTTGATAAACTTGTTGACAGACTTTACATTGCCTCCAATGGCAAAGAGGGGATCGAGGCCTACCACACCCATCATCCGGATATGATTATTACCGACATCATGATGCCTGTAATGGATGGCCTTGAGATGGTTGAAGAGATTAGAAAAATCAACAGGGATGTAAGGCTGGTGATTTTATCGGCTTATGGTGAGGCTGAATACTTCATGGACGCGATCAAGATAGGTGTGAATAGTTTTTTGCTCAAACCCGTTGAGACCAAGAAACTCATTTCACTTGTACAGGAACTTGCCAACGGCATACTCCTTGGAAGAAAGGTCAAAGAGCAGGAACAACAGCGGAAAAAGGCAGAGGAGGAGCTTCGGAAACTGAACCAGGAATTGGAAAAAAGGGTTGAAGAGAGAACCATTGATCTTCAACGTGAG
>JBLRXC010000251.1:0-3794 GCA_047920975.1 Bacteroidales bacterium
GAGACCCGCTTGTCGTCTATTTCAATGTGGATGGTTCTGCCATTTCCCATCACAAACTCATCAATGGAGTTGTCAATGATCTCCTTGATCAGTACATAGATGCCGTCATCCTGTGATGCTCCGTCGCCCAGTTTTCCAATGTACATTCCGGGCCGTAGCCTGATGTGCTCACGCCACTCCAGCGACCGGATGTTGTCTTCTGTATAATTTTCCACCATTTTTTCTGAGCCGTTTGGCGCAAAAGTATAGAAAGAACCCCAAGGTATTCAAGGGTTTCAGCAAAAGTTATCAAATGGTGCTGTTAATATCTTAACCTGATAAAAAGGCCTGTCAGAAAACGGGTTACAGTTATTGTATCATGAATTTTCCGTTCCGGGTCCCTGAATCTGTTTTGATTGAATAGAAATAAACTCCACTGGACAGATGCATATTGTGGTACTGAAGCCTTATGTTTCCTGCCATCTTTCTGCCAAAGTCAATATGCTGAAGCAGTTTTCCGGTTATGTCAAAGACCAGTAATTCAACCTGAGAATCTTTGCCGATATAGAGGTCAAACCATGTCACCACGCGGAATGGATTCGGGAAATTTTGCGAAAGCGTTATTTCTTTGGTGGTTTCAGACTGGTTATCTTCAATTCCGGTAAGGATGTAAGTTTCGTTATTTTGGTAGGTGATCCTGTTGTCGCCGGGTGCCGGTTGTTGTGCAGCCCATATAAATATTCCCGGTTCATTGTCTTCCTGGAAGATCAGGTGAAACTGGTTGTTTACAATGGTGGGTGCCAGGGATGGAAAGACACATTCCGAAAAAATGAAGACCAGTTCGTCGGTCAGGTCCACCATGCCGTTCCAGGTGAGACCGCCGTCATTCGATGAATTTCCGTTTATCTTCCTGTAATTCCAAACCCCATTGTTGTATTGGCTAAGGCCCGACCAGATCACAAATATCCTTTCGCCATCTATTGTAATCTGCGGGTTACTTGTGAGCGATGTATAATAAGAAGGAAAGCCGATCAGGTTAGCCGGGTCACCGGGGACCCATCCGATCAGATTTCCGTTCTGTAGCAAATAATCAAGTGTATAGGAGCTGATGATGGTGGTGTCAAGTGCGTCCATCGTTTCATTCCAGTAAATCAATCCATCGGTAAAGGGATAATAAAAAGCCGCTCCTGTTTCATCATAAACATGGCGCATCCTTCCAAAAGCAACATGGGCAACTCCTTCGTTATCGAGGGCGATAGCCGATGAACCGTCTCCTGCACCAAAAGTTGGTGTAGCACCTCCGGGAGGGGGATAGAATGGACTTTGAAACACCACTGTTTTTTGCCAGGTATCGCCGTTATCAGTGGACTTCATGATGTATGCATGACCTGAACTGAATCCCACAGCAAAGGCAATGGTGTCACCTACAGGGTTTGCCCAGGTGTATTCGTCAGCGCCGATTTCAAGAAAATAACTGGATCCCAACTCAGTAAAAAAGTGATTTTCGATTTCCCAGGTAAGACCTCCGTCGGAAGACCGGGAATAGACCAGTGCACCATCCTGTCCCATGTATGGATCTCCATAGGTTCTGGCAAGAATATGAATCGTTTGGTGATCAATTCCATTTGTCATCATGGCAGGCCAAACAATACCAACATTAGCCACTGGGCCACCCAACATGAATTCGGTCCAGCTACCCTGCCCTTTATTTGCACGTTTACAGAAGAGCAGTACCCAATCGGCCCCGTTCAGGTAATGGGCAACATTGATCTCACCGTTTGTCCCTAATGGCGCATAACTTGGCCAGCCTGTCCTTCCGGATTCTATCCTTGTTGTCGGATAAGGACCCCAGGAAGATCCGTCATAATAGTTGTATCCGGTTCCCCTGTCAGGCCAGTCCGGGGTTTCAAGAGCCATCATCCAGGTTGCACCGATGGTTCCGTCAGGATAAGCATACAATCGTTGCTGGATGGAGCCATAGGTCTGAAGGTCATAATACGTATTTCCAATGATGGTGGATGACAGGGGTTTTTCACCAATGATTAAATCTCCACTTCCACCCATCGGATCCGGGATGCGAACAGGCATTTTTTCAAAGTAGTTGGCATCCGGGGGAAGAACCTTTTTGTGGATCAGCTGTCCGCTGGTAAACAGAACAGAGGTGATCAGAATCATCACGAGGGTAAATTTTTTCATAACATTTTTTTATAAGGATTTCAGTTACAAATATAATACTATTCCGAATGAGGATAAATTTCCTTATATTTTTATGATCTTCAAACAATGAGTTGTTTCCGGTTTTGTCAATTATTTGTGGCAGAAAAAAAGTTACAGGTTTGATTCCAGGGGTATTTGAATCAATAACCATGTTGAGTGGATGAACCCATCATGAAAACTATATTTGATTTCATAGTCTTTCCCTGACGCATGGCGCTCAGTAACCAGGTAAAATCTGCCGGGAGTTATGGTCTCTTCAAATTTTAACAGCCTGCCAGTTTTCAATGTCAGGTAATAAGGGATCTGGAAAGCGATATAAGGTGCTGTTTGAATTGAATTCACGGAAAGGGAAAACGGACCCAGATCGAAAGAATTCGGGTATTGGTTAGGGTATCCTGTTATATAAACCTGTTCTCCCCCTGTGATGGTCAGAATGTTTTCAACATGCTGCTCGTAAACTGCCGTTCGTGAATCAACAGCCCGGCTGTTCAAATAAATGTTGTTTACTCCCAAACGGGCAACTACCAGGAGCAAAAGCAACAGGTAAATCCTGTATTTTTCCATGCGTACAAACAGCCAGCCAAGTGAGATAGCGGCGACGATCAGCACAAGGTTGAGTATATGGTTCATAGGAATACTGCTGAACGCAGGTACAAATAATACAGCCGTGAGTGCGATTGGTAACAGGACAAAGGCTGCACCCATGATGAAAAATAACCATGACCCCCTTTGAATATGTTGTACCCGCGTCGTGTAGAAATAGCCAAGCAAAATAGTGAAGAATGGGAAAAAGGGATAAATATAACGACCTTTAAAATCGCCTGTTATCCAGTAAAGCGGGAGGTTGAATAGAATAAAAACAGCGGAGTATAAGATCAATGGGTTACTTTTTATTTTGTTCATGAAGTTATTCCGGAACATGAATATAAAAAACAGTGACCAGGGCAATAACATGAATATAATTCTAAATGGTGTTATAAAGGCACCTTTTATAGTTTGAAGAAGTGCTGACTCTGCTGCTGTCCTTTGAGATGACTCCCGCAATTGCCGGATTAAAAACTCTGTTAAAATATTTTCCCTGTAAAGGAGCACCAGATAACCACCGCAGATCAATAGAAAAACAACCAATCCAGCCAGATGTTTCCATGTGAATAGCAACCGGATTTGCCTGAACACCAGCAGCACGGCCAATAGGGTTATCCCCTGGAACGCGATCGCTGGTAATCCTTTTGTAAGAAAGCCAAGGGCTGAAAAAAAATAGGAAAGCACAAACATGGCCGTGTAACGACGGTTCTGCAGAAAATGAAAGAATGAGATAACCTGCAGATAAACCACCAGTGTGAAAAAAAGATCAATCTCTCCAGCATAAACACTACCGAAAAAGAGGATCTCTCCGGAGGTAAGCAGGAAGAGGCTCGAAAACCAGGCAGTTTCAATGTTGATATGCTGTTTCACAATTTTCCAGTTGATAAATGCCACCATCAGTAATGAGCATATGGATGGGAACCGGATGACCCACTCATTGTAGCTGCCTGTGATATTGATAAATATGGTTTGTATCCAATTGAAAAAGGGAGGCTTATTAAAGTAATACCAGC
>JBLRXC010000252.1:0-3746 GCA_047920975.1 Bacteroidales bacterium
GGAAAACACAGAACATCACCGCAATATAGAGCTGCGTTGCTTTAATCTGCTGGGAATGCAGCAACATCAAACAACAATACTCCGCGGCCAACAACAAGCCAGCGCCAACGTAAGCGCCTGGCCGCCGGGAATGTATGTGGTTGTGGTGTATAGTGAAGGACGGCCGGTGGGGAGGGGGAAGTTTGTGGTGCAACGGTAACCCATCCAACAGCTCAACTTGTGCTGAGCGCAGTCGAAGCAAGCGTCTGACACATAAGATTAGCAGATCGGATTTAGGGCTTTAGGAACTTCCGGGGCGGCAACCGGGAATATAACTTTACGGATCCAGTCAAAAAAGTTTACAAATAAAATTTTATTTGCAGTTTCCAGGTTACCTTTTGCTATTTTTGTGATTAATATACAAACAGCAGGTTTGAAATTAAACAATATTTGCTGTTTCCGTAATAATTATTAGTTGCCGCAATACCTCATCATTATGCAAGACACTAATATACAGTCATTTACCCCCCCCCCATCTGCAAAAGCTTACAAAGGCAGCAGAAATTCTGGTCCTTACCATAAAGTACTATCTCTTTTATTGGGGCAAGAACAAGTTCATTCAACGTTGCCCTCTCTGTATGGAGAGGGGTTAAATGAATGCTATAACTATTAATCACATCATTAAACTCAATAAATTATGAAAACAAAAAATATTATATTCTTAAGTATATTAATGGCGCTCTGCCTAAGGACATACGCTCAAGAGCCTTTTGACGTAAATGGCTACCTGATCATTGAGAATAACGGAGAGTACTATAATATTGTTGGAAGTGATACATTAAAGATCGTACATAATTCAGTCATTTTAAGATACACTGAAGATGCAACGCTTGAACAGATTAATACGCTTGAACAGCTATATGATTTAAGTAAAAGATTTCACACACCTACTGATTGGATTAGCTACAGTACAGATGGTATCATTGACATCGTGTATCTGGTTGAATCTTTAACTCAGCACACCATTATTTCCGCAGTTCTATTTAATCGCATAATCCCATACTGCGCTGACCCAGATGAATCAGTTTGGGTTCCCAGAAACTACCAATATCCAAATTTTGGTGATCAATTCTGTGATTTCGGCAATCTACCATATAATGTTAGTCATTTATTGATGGAGATTGACTTAGCGTGGAATTATGTCACTGGAAGTAATGATGTAATAATCGCATTTATTGATTCTGGCATTGATATAAATAATGCAGATCTTGGACCTGGTAATGATGGTTACCATAATCTATGGGAGCACCCACAAATGACTGGTATCCATGGCTGGAATTTTGTTGATAACAATTCTAATATTGAGGATAATATTAAAAGTCACGGAACATTGGTAGCAAGCATTGCAAGCGCTAAAACCAATAACAACACAGGTACATTTGGGGTTGCAGGTGGATGGAACGATGAAGGGGCAAGGATAATGACTCTAAAAGCCGGATTAGCTGATGGAGTATACGAAGATGCAGCATGCGAAGCGTTGTATTATGCAATTCAAAATGGAGCCAGGATTGTTAATATGTCTTTTGGGCATCATAATTGGTATTTCCAACCATTAGATGAAGCTATCAACATAGCAGTTGAAGATTATAATTGTCTTATTTTCGCATCTGTTGGAAACTTCAAAGATGATCCAGTTTCCTGGCCTGCTAGCCATCCAAAGGTGAATGCCGTAGGAGCATCAATTGCTGAATGTCCAAGTGGCCAGTTCGAGGAAAAAAGGTGGACATTTGCTCAAACTCAAGGCTCAGCGGCTGGGCCGGAATTGGATTTTGTTGCCGCATGCTATGCATACACCTGCCATGTTGTAAATGGATACCACTGGTGGAATGAAACTGTTAAAACCTCAGGTGCAGCGGCATATTCATCTGGAATTGCCGCGCTGATTCTATCAGCAAATCCTATGTTAACAAATCTTGAGGTAGCAGATATTATGAGAAATACTGCTGATAAGATTGATGTGGCAAATGGCAATTATCAAAATGGTCATTCTGAGATTTACGGGTATGGCCGGCTCAACGCCCATCAAGCTGTACTTGAAGCTCTGGATGCCGAAGGCGAGCCCTACATAGAAATCACCGGAACAATAACCTGGGACCTGCCGCGAAGGCAAGCAGGTGATGTAGTGGTAATGCCGGGTGCTGAGCTTACCTTAACTTCAACACTTTATATGCAGCCTGAGACCAGGATCATTGTCAGGCGTGGCGGCAAACTGGTGATAGACGGTGGTAGTGTTACATCCGTTGGAACCGGCCTTCGCTGGCGAGGCATTGAGGTTTGGGGCAACTCAGCACAGCCGCAACAGGTTGTCTACCAGGGCTGGGTGCGAATTATCAATGAAGGTAGTGTAAAAAATTCTGTCATGGGGATTTATACCAACCGGCCCGATCATGCCGAAGAAGGCCGTTGGGAACCCGGCTATACAGGCGGTATTGTACAAGGCATTGATGCCCGTTTTGTAAACAACAAAACCGCTTTGCAGTTTTATCCTTATAACTACCCAAGTGTTAGTGGTTTCACCAATTGCGAATTCATCACTTACGGCTATGAAGCCGGTGTTGATGAATCAGCATTTCTTGTAGAAATTACAGGTATCAATGGTATAGGCTTTCTAGCCTGCCATTTCGAGAATAAATGTGATGCTGTAGAATTCTACCGCAGCGGCATTCACTGCGTAAACTCTTATGTTAATGTTCACGGTAAGTGTAAAGATGCAAGCGAACCTTGCGATGATTGGGATCAAAGCACATTTACAGGATTGCATTACGGCATTCATGCTTCTGCTATAACATCAACATATTATATTGATGTACGCAATACCGAATTCAATAATAACCGCCGCAGCCTTTATCTGTCAGGGATAAGCAATGCCCGGATCACATCCAATGAGTTTATTATCAATACCCCTTTTAAAGAGGATGGCGGCTACGCGCTTTACCTGGACGAATGCACAGGCTACTGGGTTGAAGATAATGAGTTCAGGCACGATGTATCAAGCCGTAAAGGAATAGGTGTTATCGTAAACAACTCCGGTACCGATCCAAACGAAATATATCGTAACCGTTTTCGAAATCTTGAACAGGGCATATCGGCACAAGGCAACAACAAAGACCCTAAGTCTGCAACAGGCTTGCAAATACTATGCAATGATTTTGTTGATTGTGATGCTGACATACTGGTTGTTAACCCAAGTGAAAGCAGAGGCATTGGAATAGCCGCCCATCAGGGTGCCAACTCCCAAAACCCGCAGCACATGGCAGGGAATCTCTTCCACCACCATACCGCAATAGATTTCAATGATATCAATAATGAAGGGGAGGATATTATTTATTATTATCCACTTCAGAATACAGACGATCGGGTAAAGCCAGAAGAAATTACTGGTAACACCGTAAACCCTGTCTCAATCCCCTTTTCTCCCCCCTGGGATTATGTAGATGGTTGTCCATGCCGATTGGAATCCGGCGGTGGAGGCCATGAAGAGGAATTGAAGCAGCAGATGGCCGAAAGCGGACAGCAAGCTGATGATTTGCAGGAAAGCCTGGACATGCTGATTGACGACGGCGACTCCGAGAGCCTGTTCTGGGATGTGTATATGAGCACATCGCCTGAAGCCATGCAGGTTTATCAGGAACTTATGAATACTTCTCCTTATCTTAGCGATACGGTGGTAAGCGCCGCCATTATCAAAGAAGATGTATTGGTTGACG
>JBLRXC010000253.1:0-3659 GCA_047920975.1 Bacteroidales bacterium
AATAAATTTGTATTTTTGACCTTTTTCAACAGCTTACAACAAGTGTGCGCTGCATGCTCATGCAGGGCACACACAGCGTGTATGTGGCAATAGCGGGTGAGGTGGTAAATCGAAGGTCTGTGCTTCTAAGAAACTTTGTGCTAAATGGACAGGTAAGTGCTTCTAATCCGCTACTGCACATACACGCAAAACGATGATATGCAATACGCTTCGCTTAACGGCTGCTTCATTTAAAAATTGAAGCTCTTAGGAATAGGGCTGACAGCATTTTTGGAAATTTTAAGTAACTTGTACACTAAAATTATGATGATTTTTAAATTCCCGCATCCTGGTGCATATCATCGGGCTCGGGAATAACCGGGTTAAGGATAACCGGTAGCTCTATCCAGGATATGTGCACTCTCGAACCGTACTGCACATATCACGAGGATTAGTGCAATGAAACCCGGTTAGGTTGCTGTTCAACCCTTTCTTTTGCTTCGCAAAAACGGGTTTCACAGCACCAATCCCGAGCCCGTTGTGCTTCATGCCCGGAGACACCCTGCAAATCTTGACAGATTATTTTCAAAATCAGAATCGAAAATAGTACATTTGAAAAAATGTATAATTTAATGTGGTCGAATTTGACCACTTTGGAATAATTTGATTATGAGTAAAATAAACACAATTGATATAAAAAACGCAATAATCTCAATTACCAAAATAGAGGAAGAGGATTATATCTGCTTGACTGATATGGCAAAGGCAAAGGAGGGAGATAATAGAGCAGCTGATGTTATTAAAAACTGGATTAGGACTCGTACAACTATTGAATTGGATAATACGGAGTATACTGACCCCTGCTTCGGTCATACTGACCCACCCACAGGTTTCAATTCAAAGAACAGCATTAACTGACAATATTACCGTTTTTTTCTTAGACTAGGACCTTCTAACTCGATTCTATAGGAAGTGTGTACTACCCTGTCGAGGATCGCGTCAGCAATGCTGGATTCACTAATCACATCATACCATGCTGATACAGAAAGCTGACTTGAAATGATTGTTGATGTTCTACCATGCCGGTCTTCCATAATCTCCATAAGGTCAAATTGTTGTTTTTGATCCATATGTGCCATTCCAAAATCATCCAATATAAGCAGCGATGTTTTGGCAAGTTTATCAAAAAACTTCATTATTGTACCATCCAACCTGGACATTTTTATTCTCATAAGTAGTTTTTGGGTATTGAAGTATGCAACACTATAGCCATGTGAACAAGCATGATGACCCAGTGCTGATGCCAGATAACTTTTTCCACATCCAGTGGCCCCGCTTATTACAATTGACTCACCCTTGGATAAGTAATCGCATGTGGCAAGCATGGAGACAAGTCCCTTGTCCAGTTTTCTTTCAGGATTATAATTTAATTCTTCAAGTGTTGCCTGGTACCGGAACTTAGCGCTTGTTCTAAGACGTTCAAAACGATTGTTCCTTCTATCATCTTCTTCTGCCTGAAGGAGTATTTCCAACCCTTCGGTTAATGAGAGCTCATGAGCTCTGCGTGTTTCAAGTAGGGCTTGCCAGCAACGGTTCATCCCTTTAAGTCTCATTTGACTTAATTTTGATTCAATTTGTTTCATGGTTTAAAATTTATTAGTGATTGTGTGTAATACTCCTTACCCCTTATATTCTCATGTTTTGGAAGGGGTGTTTGCTCTTCGCTGTCATCATAATCAGGGAAAACAGTTAAATTTTTAATTACTCTTTCAAGGAATTTGTATGAGTAGCTTCGGCATTCTATAGCCACCAGACAAGCCTTTTTAAATATCTCCTGATCAGTTTTTCGGTGCAGGTTAAATAAGCCGTTACAAGTACGGTAGTTTTGTTCCGGAGGCCTTCCTCCACCAAAGAGCAATTGAACGAGTGTGTGTAACTCCGGTGTTTTATTAAGAGCCATTTTAATGTAATAATCAGGGCTCCGGTCAAGGTAATGCTGATGATGTGAACACAAGTGCTCCTTTACAGTTGAGTAGTCACCTGATTTATAACTTCGAGGATGAATTGCGATCTGTTGGTTTTTGGCATAAATACGCACCATGGTCCGGGTGTAGATCACCTTGACCTTTGATCCGATCCAGATATAAGGCACGCTGTAATAGTGCTTGTCACAAGTTAAATAAATATAATTGTTTTTACCTGCTGTTAACTCCCTGTAGAATTTCATTTCATATAGGTGTTCAGGCAAGGGTATTAAACAATGTTTTTCATCTGCCAGGAACTTCTCTTCCCTGCAATATGGCTTAATCTGCATCCTGGTTTGATTATGCTCCCGGGTTTTCTGAAAAACTGCCTGGTTGAGTGATGACAAGCAAAAGAATTGTTGATTTCGTAACTTAGCATATACCCTGGTGTAAACTATCTTAACCTGGTTTTCAACCAAAGCCTTATCTTGCGGACTCGCAACACGTGCAGGGATTACAGTTGTCCCATAATGATTGGCAAGATCCTCCAATGCCCGATTAACCTCAGGTTCATAGGAACTGGCTTTTATTATTGCAGACTTGAGATTGTCGGGTACCAGGATCTTTGGAGTACCACCAAAGAACTCCAGGCAGCATGTTAAGGCATAAATAAAATCTTCAACCCCCTGACTCCTTACAACCATGACAAAGCAATAATCAGAATAAGGCAGACAGGCAACAAATACAGGACATTTGATTATCTCACCGGTTTGCTTGTCAATATATGAGAGTTTTTTTCCGGCAAAATCAATATATAAATTGTTCCCAGGTTCATGTAAAAGCACTCCCGAAGGTTTTCTGCCTGCGATCTTTTGCTGGGAGAGATGATAACAGAACTGGGTGTAGCCATAACCGTCGGGATTGACAGCCCTATATTCTTCCCAGAGCAATCTTTTATTGACACCGACTTTCTTTAACTCCCTTTGAAAGTAGTCAAATTGGATCTTGAGAACCTCATAACGATTGTCCTTATATGCAGGATTGCCAACATGAAACATGCCCTCGAGTATGGGATCATCAAGCTCCAGAAGTTCATCAATGTCTAGCTTCATCCCTGCGACCTTGGCAATATAAGATTTAACCGTGTTTTTACTTATACCAAGTGTTTTAGCTATAAACCGCTTACTTTTGTCTTGTTTATAGAAAAGCAAAAGTTGTTTTATTTGACTCATAGGTTTAATTTTTCCTGCCATCTGTCCTTAATTAATGGTTAATACTTTAAACCACTAAAAGAAATCAAAACCTGAGTAAAACTGCCGGGGTGGGTCAATATGCTCCGAAATTACCAAGCGTCCAGAGCGTTACAGCGACATGGTTAAACCACAAGGTGGGTCAACATGCTCCGAATTACAAAGCCAAGAGAGAGGCAGTGTGATATCTTCCGCTAAGCTACCACCAAGTGGGTCAACATGCTCCGAAATCCACTGGCCCGCAGCAGCTTGGCAGCTGGCCGGCAACAAAAAATTAAACCCAAACTCAGTCTAGGGGGGGTCAACATCCGACGGAATGTCAGTAAAAATTTATGTAACCTTTACTTTATTACGGATGAAAAAAATCCGATTTAGTGGGTCAGTATGCTCCGGATTATCCAGTTTAACATTCCATGTGTAAATCCATAATAAATGTTTATCCGCTACGCGGAAATTTTATTATCTG
>JBLRXC010000254.1:0-3547 GCA_047920975.1 Bacteroidales bacterium
TCGCTTAAGTCTTTCTTTTTTAACACATTATATTTCATAAAATAAGGAAAACTTTCCCATGTCGAATAAATTGCACCAGTTTGGTTATCTTGTATGGACTGTGTTATTTCGGTACTTGAACCATGTAACCCAACATTGCTCCGGTTGAGAAATTTAAGGCCAATTCCGTTATAAGAAACTTCATTACCAACAATTCTGACATTTGAATTATAAGATATAATTCCTGTGTTATAGCTATTCAAAATTGTATCATTATTGATAAATCCACCTCTGCTACCACTGTTTGACATAAAAATTGCATTTTCATAGCCAGGTTGTAAAGGATCACTTTTATTAAATAAAGAATTACATACCCTGAAATGCGAATAATTATCTATTATTAAAGCAGTACCTCCTAAAAAACCCCAAAAACTGCAACTATCAACATAAACAAATCTTTCATTTTTTTTATTGAACAAGTGAACTTCTCCTACAATTCTGCAATTGTGAAAGTTATAATTACCATTATAGCCTATGACACTGCCAGGTCTGAAACCGCAGGAATCAAATATATTATGAATGTTGTAGGCTTCAAGTAATACTTCATTAAAACTGCCTGATTTGAATAAAACTTCTAAGTTTGGATTATTTATAAAAATATGCAGAACATTCTCTGATGGATTATTTTTAAATAGCTCAAATACTGGCTTAATCCCAACCTCAAAACCTCCGTTTATCACAATTCTTTTCACAGTGCCGGCGATGTCAAAAGCTGTAAACGTTACACTATCACCCAATACAAGTGAGCCTCCCTGATCAACAATCAATTCTCCTGCATAATCAAGATAAACAATTGATTTATTGGTAATTGTAAGGGTGCAACCATCAAGGATATGCACTGGATGTGTAATGCCAATAATCCCGGAAAGAGTGAGATTACTTGTGACATTATCTGGAATTATTGTGGGATATTTTAAAGTGGTAGTGGCAGCGATATCAGCTAAATCAGAAAAGTAAGAAGTTTCATTCTGGTTGGCATGAATTGATTCCCATCCTTCTCTTGCCTCGAAAATACTTACAATGTTATCATTATTCAAATCGGCGTTTGAAAATGGATAATATCCGTATATTGTTGCATAATCAGGAGATTCACCCTTAATAGCCTAATATGTATGGAAATTAAACTCACCATGGTAGTATTTTTTGGGGATCATGTTTGTTATCCAAATCTCATTTTCCAGAAAAGGTGTATCATTTGCTCGATAAGATGCCTGATTTGCCAAGCAAGAAGAATAGAAGATAGTATTATCTGCGCTGTTGAATTTATCAAAACCAGCAGATGAAGGTTGTTGCATAAAAATTACTTTTTTCCCGGCATTGATACTATTAACCAAATTAGAGAACTCTGTGGCAGTGATATATTCAGTAACACCATTATTATCACTGAGGTACATAATATGATCATTTTCATTGTTACAGAACCCCCCGTGACCCATTGTCCATATGAATAGGAAATCATCTAATGTTAAATCATTTGCAAGATAGTTTAAAACATACTGCACTTTCTCCAATGATGCTTCACCAAAAATTTCTGTACCTGATTTGTTATATCTCTCATTGTAATTTATAGTTGGATAAAACAGTCCATCAGAAAATAGAAAGTAAACACTGTTATATCCATACCCTCCTTCATTAAAACTATACTTGAAAGTCTCATACCACAGGTAAGAATCATTCCAAAATTCTTCCCAATCAAGAGAGCTACCGAAAGTATCATTCCATGGATAAACAACCTGATTTGGTGATACTTGTGGAGACTTTGTATGGTCACCTGCAATCAACAGAGCAATTTTCCGTTGAGCGTATGAAGTACTGGACAGGCTTAATAAAGCCAAAATTGATAAGATGAAATAAATTTTTCTCATGTTTCTGTTTTTTGTGTCCCTCAACAAGAGTGGACTGGGTAATAAATGAACTTCTCAATCAACTTAAAGATTTAATTGGTCAATACCAGTATCTTCGAGTATGATAATTTTTCCATCAAAATATTGAGTATATAGTATCCTGGCCTTTGCCTGTTCCCACTGATATCCATACCGTCGCAGGTTACTTCAACCTTGCCCTGTTCTCTTTGACCATCATAAAGATTACGTACCGGGATTCCATGCATGTTCAGGATCTGTATTTTAATCATTCCACTCAACACTAGCTCAAAACTGATACTGGTCTGCTTTATGAATGGGTTTGGTGCAATTTTGAGATTATCAATCCCACTTGCAATTTGTGAGTTTAACCCGGTTATTATGTCGTATTTCCGCATTAATATTGTCGTTGGTGAAGGCCAACTGTTTAAGTTTTCTACCCTGCAATATAAAAGGTATAATTTATTGCCGTGGAATGTCAATTTTGGGTCCCAATAACTGTAATCATGTTCGTCAATAACCTGATTTTCCCAGATACCGTTCAGGTATCGGAAGTGGATAAGTTTGTAACCGGCATCAACCTCTTTGCTGACCACTATATGCTTTTGGTTGTATTGATCAACGGCTATAGAAACAGCCCGTGCTGACTGAAGGATGAATTCAGGCACTGACCAGCTCGAACCGTCATAATGCCGGTATAGCGTGCTGTCATCCTCCCAACTTCCGTTAACTTGGATATGGTGCCATACAAAATGAGGCAACCCCTGGTCGTCCAAAGCCATATCAAACCATTTACCCTTGGTTAGTGTGCTTACTTCTTCAATGGGATGAAAAGTTCCATTTTCGATTTTGAAGTATGAAACAACATATTTATTTCCAAACATTTGTGACATCCCGACAAAATGGAGATTATTGTCTGTGCCCAACAACCCTTTATGAAAAAATGACATTAATGTATCACCGTAGGGCAGTAATATCTCGCTCCATGAACCTGTTACAGGATCACGATGACTGTAAAATGAATAGTATCCTGTTGTCCAGAAACAATGAAGCCGGTCATTGTGGTCAATAACAAGGCGGTTATGATATCCGGCGCCTATCGTGTCGGCCGCTCCCCAATTTGTTCCATTGTGAATCCTGTGAATTATATAAGTATTGTAAATACTTCCCACATCGTGGTCATAAGTAAGATGAAGATTATTATTGCTGTCGCACACGATGTGCGGTTGCGACATCCACAATGAACTGTTCTGAGATGGGTATGTCGGGTTTGACCAGGTCTCCCCGTCATCGGTTGACCTGGAATAATAGATGCGGTAATAATTCGACCCAAGTCTTGTTGACCACACGCAATGGAGGTTCCCGTCATTGTCAAAGGTAAAGTCCGGATAAAGTGAATTTTTTGACAAATTGCACACAACCGCCGGCTCCGACCAGGTTTGTGCGTGTGTAAAGTGAGCAGCAAACAACAGCAAAAGCGCTGTAAGTACACTTATCTTGCAAAATTTGAACCTGTTTTGCAAGTCAGGTAAAGTGTTGTCTGTTTGTTTTTCGGTCATCAGCTTGCGATGGTAAGGTTTTTAAAATCGTCCGCCAAATATACGATATAAAAAGATAGAAGTCATTACTTGATAGTTATCAGGAAT
>JBLRXC010000255.1:0-3526 GCA_047920975.1 Bacteroidales bacterium
ACAGGAGATGGCATCAACGACCTGGTTGCAGGTACACTCTTCTCCAATAATTTCATCTATTTTCTTGATGGAACAAATGGTGAGATCCTCTATTCCATCAATTTTGGCGAAGCGGTAGATGCAATCAGTTCTATTCCCGATATTTCAACCGATGGTTCCTGGGAAATGCTGGCCGGGGGAAGAAACGGACTCCTCAAATGCATTTCAGGAGGGCTTAACAGCAACATTCTCATCGCTGATTTCACCGCCGATGTGACATATGGATACGTGCCCCTGGAGGTCGGGTTCACCGACCTCTCTATTGGTGAAATTACTGACTGGGCATGGGATTTTGACAACGATGGGATCATCGATGCTTACGATCAAAATCCCGAATACACCTATTTAGAAGCTGGAATTTATTCAGTAAGCCTCACCATAAGCAATGAATTTAATTCCAATACCATGTTAAAGGAGAATTACATCATTGCTGACACCCTGGTGAAAATCAGGGAGAAAACTTTGGACAGTGACATATCTGCTTTCCCAAACCCATTTCACAAAAACACGAGAATTACTATCAACTCCATGTGCAATTCACAGGCAGAATTAATCATACTCAATTCGAACGGGAAGCAGATAAAGAAAATGCAAGTTCATTCAAACCCTGACAACCGATTCGAATTTACCTGGGACAGAATGGATGAAAATGGTCAATTGGTGAAGCCCGGTATTTACTTTATTAAGGTTGACCGATGCAACACTATTCAAATGCTAAAACTGATAGTCATCCAATGATAGACCTGAAATGGTCTGATGAATAAATTATCATGTCCCATTGCTGATAATGGTAACTTATTTCCCTTAATAATCGTAGGAAGTGAAGTATTTTTTACCAACAATGGGATTCATGTTTAGACTTGTACTGGTTTTTCTAATTTCTGTAGTCTGTAAGGGTTTTTCACAGAATATTGAGTGGAATCTGATCAATACGCAAAATACACAAATTCCCAATCAAACGGTCAAATCAATGGCCGTTGACAGCAGTGGAGCATTGTGGATAGGAACTTATATGGGTGGAATAGGTGTATTGAAAGGAGATGAATGGACCATTTATCACACTTCAAATTCAGACCTCCCACATAACTATGTCAACGCAATAGCCATTGACAGGAATAATGTGAAATGGATTGGAACCGACGGAGGCGGCCTCGCAAAATTTGATGGTACTTCATGGGAAATTTTCAAAACCAATAATTCAGGATTACCATCAAATGTAGTCATGTCAGTTTTTTGTGACCCTGATGGAACGGTGTGGGCAGGGACCTATTTTGGTGGAATTGCCAGGTTCAATGGCACAAACTGGACAATTTATAACGATGAAAATTCTCCTTTGCTTTCCAATAAAATCGTTTGCATCGCAAAGGATCATAATAATCAATACTGGTTTGGCACCCAGGGAAGCGGTATTGCATCATTTGACGGAGTGAACTGGAACGTGTATACTGAAAGAAATTCAAAGCTCTCGAATGATTATATCTATTCGATTGCAGTAGATTCCGAAAATAAAAAATGGATTGGGACCGGAGGAGGAGGTGTCAATGTTTTTAATGATGTGTACTGGATTAACTACCAAACAAGCAATTCCAGGCTGACCGACGATAATATAAGACCAATAGCCATTGACGCCGGCCACAATAAATGGGTCGGCACCTATTTGGGAGGTGTCAATCTTTTTAATGGAACGGAATGGATAATTTACGACTTCCATAACTCGCCAATCCCCGATGATGAAATAACGACGATGCTCTACCATAACAATCAGCTCTATATTGGGACTGAGCGCTCTGGAATCATACAGTTGAGCGAAACCAGTCCTTTGATTGCTGAAGCATCCCATGAAAAACTCGAAAAATCAATTCCTGCAGAAGATCAATCGGAAGTAAGTTCGCCGGTTGAGATCCCCGTCATTGAAAAAGAAAAAGACCTGCAGGAAAAAGCAATCACTCAAAAACAAAACCTTTTAACCAACCAAATTTTATTGATGCTTGATGCAGCAGATATCCACATTGACCGAAAGAAGTCAAAAAATGCAATGAAAGCATTCTCATTCATACTCAACAACCGGGAGAAGATTGATGAAACATATGAAGTGAAGTTATTGGTTTATTCTTCCAATTTTGATGTGAATCCAAAAAAAATAAATTTGAATGCTTCCATTCAGGAATCCATTCATCTCAAAGAGATCATATATATGGAGGGCGAACATACTTTTTCAGAAGCGCTCAAAAAAGGCTATGAGATCATCAAACAGGATTACCGGATCGATAAAAACAACCACTTGATGGCTGTCACTTTTAAATTTATTCGCGACAACGAAACAGCCAAAGTGATTATCAAAGATCATCTAGATAACAACAAGGTCATTTTCACTGGAATTGCATTTGGAAGTGAAAGCTGGAAGCTCAGAACCAAAATGAAAAATATGGTTCCTGCAGGCAAAGGCAAAGGCCATTATTATGAGATCAATAAACCGGGATTTAAGGATAACTGGACCCTGTCAGGGCATCTGGGCATGTCAATGTTTCGAGGAGATATTGATGTGAATCATTTTATTGCATTCCCTGGTATTGCAGGAATAACAGCCGGAAAGCAGGTTTTCTCAGACGGGAATTTCAAAGGATTCACCATCGCACAATTCAATGTTGGCAAACTCAAAGGGAAGAAAAACCTCGAATCATTTGAAAACAAATTTGTTGAAGTCTCTGTTGCTTTTCAGGGAACGATCAATAAATTGCCTTTTTCAGAATTTCGCTTCAACAAAATCAAGCCATATGCCTCAGCAGGAATCGGTATCATTAGTTATCGGGCACTACTTAGAGATGAGCTTGGTAATGTTGTTAATGGCTTTGGTTATCACCTTACAGATGGCCAACCGGAAATGAATCCTCCTGATCCTCAAAAAGACAAACCCCTGAAGGAATTTATTTTTCCTCTCGAAATCGGAGCTAAATATGAATTAAACAGAGATATAGATCTCACTTTCAAAGCCTCCTCCAGGTATATTAACAGCGACAAACTGGATGCAAAAATCAGACTCAGGGACGATAAATACTGGTTGTTTTCTTTTGGCTTTACCTATAAACTCAGGTCAAAAAAATTCATGGCCGATGTATTGAAAGGCTAAAACGTACCCTTCCCGAAATAGTAAAGACTATTTTTCGTTTAGACCTGATGAAATTTAGGTTTATCATATTTGCTCAGTGTTTTTTTCTCTGCATTGCGTTTTTACCCCTCGGCTTGTCAGCTCAAAAGCAGATCAGGAAAAATCATCACGTTAAATATCAGGTTCAAAAAAACAACCAATACTTCATAAACTACACTTTTCGGAGCCCATTCGATGATCTGGAAACCTTTTCCTATACTCCTCCTCTTCATCCTCCTCTTCTTTAAGCGGGTCAATGGAGAGACCTTTATACTTAAAAACTGCACTTGCTTCCTTTTCTTCCGCCTCCAAATAGTCCTTCAATTCTTTCCACGAAGCATG
>JBLRXC010000256.1:0-3522 GCA_047920975.1 Bacteroidales bacterium
CCGTACTTTTTAATAGTATTCCTGATCAGTTGATGACAATCCTCTTCCTTGCTGACATCCGTTTGAACAGTCAGGATATCAACCTCCGGAAATCCTCCTTTAAGGCGATCAAGTTCATCAAGTGATCTGGCAGCAAGAACCAGCCTGGCTTTTCGTTTTGCAAATTCAATGGCCAGTGCTCTGCCTATCCCTGAAGAGGAACCGGTAATAATGACAACTTTTCCTTCCATAACCGATCATTTAACTGCTGCATTCAATGGCCAAATTTAATAAAATTAACTTCGATAAGGGTTTTATCAATATTTTTGAACTTTAAAAACGATTATGCCGTCCAACAGGGAGCTTTTCTTTTCATACCTTGGCTTGCCGTCCAAAAACCCCATGGGGCTGGAGATTCAGAAGGCTAACGGAATTTATCTTTATGATAAACAGGGTAAAAAGTTTATTGACCTTGTTTCAGGAGTCTCGGTGAGCAATACCGGTCATCTCCATCCTGAAGTCGTACAGGCGATTCAGGAACAGTTAAAAAAATATATGCACCTGATGGTCTATGGTGAATTCATTCAGGAACCTCAGGTCTTGCTTGCAAAACTGCTTAGTGATCACTTGCCTGATTCGTTAAATGCTGTATATTTCGTTAACTCCGGCAGCGAGGCGATCGAGGGCGCTATGAAACTTGCCAAGCGCTATACCGGGAGAACCGGAGTCGCTGCTTTTAAAAATGGATACCATGGCGGGACACATGGGGCCCTTAGCATACTGGGTAATGAGTTGTTGAAGAATGCTTTCCGGCCACTTCTTCCGGATGTTCATTTACTGGAATTTAACAATCCGGAGCAACTTAACCTGATCACCAATAAAACAGCCTGCGTTGTTGCAGAAACAATTCAGGCTGAAGCCGGCATCATCCTGCCTGAAAATAGTTTTTTGGAAAAATTGCGGGCAAGATGTGATGAGACCGGAGCACTGCTAATCATTGACGATGTACAACTGGGGTTTGGAAGGACAGGTAAACTATTCAGTTTTGAACACTTTAACTTTAAACCTGATATCCTCGCCATCGCCAAAGGCATGGGTGGTGGAATGCCTGTTGGTGCCTTCATCGCGTCAAACATCCTGATGAAGACGCTGTCCAGTAAACCTGAATTAGGCCATATCACAACCTTTGGAGGTCATCCTGTATCGTGTGCCGCTGCACTGGCCAATCTGAAAGTCATTCTCCGGGACAACCTTGCTGTCAAGGCAAATGCAAAGGGATTATTGTTCAAAAACGCATTAAACGGTCACCCCGCAATCAGCGACATCCGTCAATCTGGTCTCATGCTGGCATTTGACATGGATAACCCAGAAAAAGCAGCAGGGTTACAGGATGCAATGCTGCAAAACGGATTGATCTCCGACCGGTTTCTTTTCCGCCCGCAGGCATTGAGAATAGCACCGCCCCTAACCATCTCCACCCTGGAAATTGAAGAAGCAATAGATCTTATTTTAAAGAGCCTCAAACAGCTAAAATAAGTCATATTGACATACATTTGATCAGATTATAAAACAATGTGCGTCATTTTGTCTTGTTTTTTTATCTCTACTGTACAAACTTCTCTGAATTTCCAATTGGAATATAATTTGAAAGAGAGGTTATCTAAAAAACGAGTATTCAATTAATAACAGGAGATTAAAACTATGTATCCAGTCATTTTTAAAAAAGCTTGTCATCCCCTTCACAGGGATGGATTTTACCGCAACAATCAGTTTCGTTCACTCTTCAGTGACGGGGCAGATTATTCAGTACCTGCCGTGAATATCAAAGAGTTAGAAAATCATTTTGCAATCGAGGTTGCTGCCCCGGGTCAAAAGAAAGAAGACTTCCGGGTCATCCTTGAAAAAAATGTATTGACGATCTCAACTGAGAAGAATTCACAGCATGAAGAAAATGAGGGCAATTATACCCGCCGTGAATTCGGCCTTGCAACCTTCAGCAGGTCATTCATCATACCTGAACTCGTAGATCAGGACAAGATCAAAGCAAGCCACAGCAATGGAGTACTTGTGGTTGAATTGCCCAAAATGGAAGCAGGAAAAGCAAAAACAAGCAAATCGATTAAAATCAGTTGATCATCAAAAAGCTGCATCAAATCTGAGCTTTGCTCATATGGTTTGATGCAGCTGATTTTTATTCCATTGGTTGACTTTGACTCAGTCAACCTCCCCGGTTAGAAAACAGAGAATCTGACATACTTCCGCGGGTTCAGCCTTATATCTTCCAGTAACAA
This sequence comes from Bacteroidales bacterium, assembly GCA_047920975.1. Taxonomy (GTDB): domain Bacteria; phylum Bacteroidota; class Bacteroidia; order Bacteroidales; family JAADJA01; genus JAADJA01. The sequence goes on from JBLRXC010000256.1 coordinate 2,271, forward strand.
ATTCATCTCGCGGGCTGATCTTTCCAGTTCCAGATAAAGTGTATCATTATTGATCAGCATGCCCAGACTGCCGGTGCCCTGGTTTAGTTTGTCAGAAACCGCTGCCATTTTTTCAACCGTTTGACCGACATGCACCATGGTTTCCGAAAAGTGTATCTGTGCAAGGGTATCACTGATTGATGAAAGGTTACTGAGAATATCATTGAAATTCTCTTCATTGTTCCTGAAAGTGAGCGTTAAATATTCAAGGTTTTCAAGAATCCTTTCCATTCTTGTTCTTTGTCCCGAAAACAGCGTATCGATAGTTCCCGTTGTACTGCTGAGATTCTCGAATGAATTGGAGAGATTTGTGATGATCTTGGTGATGTTATCAATGTTTCCTTCGCTAAATAGACTATTGACCAATATCAGCACTGTGTCAACTGTTACCATGATACTTTCAGCCCGGTTTTTGATTGGCATCAACTGTCTGTCAATCTCATCCTTGAGTGACTCGGCAACCTCTGATAACAACGTATCGCCTGATTCAGCATAAACTAGGGCGTCTCCAAGTATGATTTCTACTGACTTTGATCCGAGAAAATCAGCGCTGATAATTTTCGCCTTCGAATTCTCAGGAATGATTATTTTATTGGTTACCAGTATCTCAACAATTACTTCAGGTTCTACACCAGCAGAAAAATACATATTTCTGACCCGCCCCACATTCAGGCCTCTCACTATTACCGGATTGGCTTTTTGTAAACCACCAACATCCCTGTAAACCGCATAAAAAACCCTGTCATTCGAGAAAACATCCTCACCTTTAAGGAAATTAAATCCCCAATAAAGCAGGGCCAATGCCAGGGTTACAATTAGTCCTATTTTAAACTCTTTCGAAAGTTTCACAATTGATCAAGATTTGAAACAAAAGTAAATTATTTTTTTAATGAAGCTGCAGCTTTCACTGAAATTCTATCACGGCCCTTGTAGGCAACAACAAAAGCATCGGTAAACCCTGTACCAACCATTCTGTCCTTTGTTAATGACACTTCATGATACGACTCTGTTTTCCCTGTAAAGTATTTATACAACCCTTCTTCTTTGATCATTTCAATCGAATCAATCCCTTTAAAACCGGGAGATTTTATATCAGCGGGTTCGCTGGAAGCAAAAAGCTGCACCATAAAAAAAACTTTTTCCGTTAACGGTATAGCCATTTCATCCTCAAGCAAAGATTCTGTTTGACCTTGCAAAGTATCGGGTTGGAGAG
>JBLRXC010000257.1:0-3496 GCA_047920975.1 Bacteroidales bacterium
CACCGGTTTTACAATAACAGGGTAGTTCAGATCCATTTCCGTAACACCCTCATCTCCCTGATAAACCTGACCGTTTGCATGTGGAAAATTATTTGTTTTCAGGAAAGCTTTGAAGCGGGCCTTATCCAGCATGGTTTCACAACTTTGGTAAGAAGGAAAAGGAAAATGGAGCGCTTCTGCAATCCTGCACATCATCAGTATTGGCTTGTCGGTGGCAGAGGTGATTATGCCTTTAACATTATTTTCTATGGCAATTTGCCTGGTTGTAGCAAAATCGTTACCCGCAACTTTAATGAACTTTGATGCAACATATTTATCAGGAGCATCGCCGTCCGGATCAATTACAATGGATTGAAAACCCATCAGGTTAACCTGCTTAATAATGGATAGCTGCAATGGTCCGCCCCCAAAAACAAGAATGCTATCGCCCATTGTCTAAAAGAGTTCTTAATGAATCACTGATAAACTGAATTTGTTCTTTTGTAAGTTTCGAATACATCGGCAGCGTCACCATGTTATCGGTAACATAGTCTGTCCCGTGAAGATCGCTGTAATATTCTTTGTAAATTAAAAACCTGTGGACAGCAGGGTAGTGCACGCTTGTCTGGATACCTGCTTCAGCCAGTTGGTTGCGGATGTGGTCGCGTTTTTCAAAGGTTGAGTTTTCGAGTACAACCGGAAAAATGTAGTTGGATGCAAAGGGTTGGTAATCTCCAAACGGGATGACAAGCCCTTTAATACCGCTCAATAGTTCGAGGTACCATTTTCGTATCTGCGCCCTTTTCTGAAGATCGGCCTCTATTTTATCAAGCTGTGCCAGTCCGATGGCCGACCGGAGGTCATCCATACGGTAGTTGTATCCCAGCTCAACCACATCATAACTTGTGGAGTGGCCTTTGGCCCGTTCGTACGACATGGAGGTCATACCGTGCGACCGCAGCAGCTTTGTCCTTTCAAAATATGCTTCATTGTTGGTGACCAGCATCCCCCCTTCGCCCGTACTGATGTTTTTGTTTGAGAAGAAGCTGAAACAACCCACATCGCCAATGATGCCCAGTTTTTTACCCTTGTATTCAGACAATGGACCATGACAGGCATCTTCGATCACCTTCAGGTTGTGCTTTTTTGCGATGGCCATAATGGCATCCATATCGCAGGCAAAACCGCCATAGTGCATCACCACGATCGCCTTTGTTTTGCTGGTTATCTTTCGTTCAATATCCTCCGGATCAATGGTGAGGTCATCCATGCTTTTGATATCCGCAAAAACGGGAATGGCATCCACATAGCGGATGGCATTGCAGGTGGCAACGAATGTAAGCGAAGGGCAGATCACCTCATCACCGGCCTCCACACCAACCAGTTTCATGGCCAGATGGAGCGCAACCGTGCAGTTGGCCAGCGCAACCCCATATTTGGCGCCGAGCATACCGGCAAAGCGGGTTTCCAGGTCAGCAGTTTTGGGCCCCGCCGAAATCCATTTCGACTTCAGAACCTCAATGACAGCCTTCTCTTCCTTATCATCAAAGTTGAGGTCGAAAAGCGGAATTTTATATTCCATAGATCAGATGTTGTAAATATTGTGTTTGAATTTCTTTAAGTTTTCGGGTTGCATAAACCAATCGATTGTCTCCTTCAACCCCTGCTTTAAGGTGGTTTGAGGTTTCCAGTCAGTGAGGCTTGTGATCAGTGTGTTGTCGCCCCACAACCTGAAGACTTCTGAATTTTCAGGTCTGAGCCGCTGTTTCTCCGTAATGAATTGCACATCACTTCCCATAATCTCTTTGATCAGGTTGAGGGTGTCCGCCATGGACACTTCCGAATTGGTTGCAATGTTGATCTCCTTTCCAACGGTTTGGTCGCTTTCAGCAATGGCCAGAAAGCCGCGGACGGTGTCTTTCACGTAATTGAAATCGCGGGTGGGTGTGAGGTCTCCCAGGTTGATTTTTTTCATACCCTGAGCTATCTGCGTGATGATGGTTGGAATGATGGCGCGGGCAGATTGCCGTGGTCCGTAGGTATTGAACGGCCTTACGGTAGTAATGGGCAAATTGAATGCATTATAAAAACTCATGGCAATGGCATCCGCTCCTATTTTGGTAGCCGAATAGGGCGACTGTGGTTGTTTGGGATGTTTTTCATCAATGGGAACATATTGAGCCGTACCGTAAACCTCAGAGGTGGAGGTATTCAGCACCCTGATCCCGTTCAGCTCTTTCGCAGCCTGACACACATTCAAAGTGCCTTTGATGTTGGTGTCAACGTAACTGTCGGGAGCAACGTACGAGAAGGGAATGGCGATCAAGGCCGCAAGATGAAAAACGGTATCCACGTCCTGCATGATGTGTTTTACAAAATGCGGATCACGGATATCTCCGGCAACAACCTCCAGGTTTGGATTCGCAGTCATTTCATCGAGCCAGCCCCATGAGTTGAACGAATTGTAATAAGCCAGTGCCCTGACTTTATAACCCTTTTCTATCAGCAATTCGGTGAGGTGCGATCCTATAAAACCATCCGCTCCGGTAACAAGTATATTTTTCATTTTTACTCTTTATTGAAATGAGTGGTATAAGCCTCCTGAGCCTGCTCGTAATCATTCAGTCTACCGATATCCAGCCAGTACTCATTCAGGTCATATTTGGTGACCAGTTCATTGTTCTCAAGCATAGTTTTAATGAGTATATCCATTCCAAAATACTGATCTTCCGGAAAGAACCTGAAAATCTCCGGCTTCATCACATAGATACCTGCGAGGATGTACATCACGATATCCGGTTTCTCCTGTATCCCTGTGACCTTGTTCCCGTCGAAAAAGATATTCCCGAATGCATAGGGCGTGATCTCTTTTTTGATCGAGATGGTCAGCAGTGATTTTTTTTGAGCCAGTGCAAAATTATAAAGATCTGAGAAATTGATCAGACTCAAAATATCGCCGTTCATCACGATGAAGGGTTCCGTCAGGTCATCTTTCAGCAGCAGGAGTGGTCCGGCAGTACCCAGCGGCTTATCCTCCTTGCTCACTTTCAGTTTAACCCCATACCTTGAACCGTCTCCAAAGTAATTTTCGATGTAGTCTGATTTATAATTGGTTGCAAGGAATATTTCATCAAACCCATACTTTTTCAGTCGTTCGATCTGGATTTCCAGCACCGATTTTTCACCGATGGGCAAAAGAGGTTTAGGAATCACTTCAGTAAAAGGTTTGAGCCGGGTACCAAGTCCACCGGCAAGGATGATTGCTTTCATAGTTTTATTTTCTGGTTATTAAGTATCAGTGTTGATTTCGGTTTACGGTTTACAGTTCACAGAAAACAGTTCGAAGTTTGAAGTTCGATGTTGGGTTCTCAGTTCCCGGTTTTCGGTTCTCAGAGTCTCTCTGCACTGAGCTGTCCTCTTTTGGCCTTTAGCTCTTAGCATGTTCCCAGAACAATTAACAATTTATCATTAACAATTGCTAACTGTTTTCGGTTCACGGTTCTCAACCAGCAACCAG
>JBLRXC010000258.1:0-3475 GCA_047920975.1 Bacteroidales bacterium
CCAACCAGTTTCATATCCTCTTGCAGATCTATCGCTTCAGCGATCCTTTTCCCAATCACTCCATACCCGTTTACTGCTACGTTTATTTTTTTCATTGTTAGATTCTGTTTTAGTTATTTGTTCTGTTTTTAAACCTGCTTTCGCTCTTCAAACTCTTCCCGCTCAATTTTACCCCGGGCGAATCTTTTCTTTAGAATTACATCTTTGTTTTCATCTCTTAATCATCCATTCCCATATGCATTTTGCCTTGCCTGTCTGTATGTGATATCATAAAAAGACGTTCGGCTATGATGATGAGAGTTATTCCAATCAGCGCTACAATCAGAACGAAAGGGTCATCCAGGTACTTGAGATAAATAAATGCAGCAAGTATGGCGGCGTCCATTACTAAGGCAATTAAAGGTATAGCAGGATTAAAGCTAATTTCTTTTCTGAGATGTCGCAGCAGCCCCCAGTGTAAGGCCATATCCATAATCAGATAAAAAATAGCCCCAATGGAAGCAATTCGAGTCAGATTAAAAAAGACCGTTAAAAGCATTGCCAGGGCTACAGTAAAAATAAGTGCCGGATTTCGGAAATTTCCAGCCTTTAGTATGGGCACTTGTTTCATATTGCTAAGCATCTCCAATAATCTTGAAGATGAAAAAATGCTGGCTATTACACCGGATACGGTAGCTACCATAGCGAGTAAAATGGTTAGCCATGTACCCCATTTACCAAAAACAGGTCGCGCTGCCTCAGCCAGTGCGTAATCTTTGGCGGCTATGATTTCAGGGATGCTCAATCCTGCCGATACAGAAAGTGCTAAAAAGAAATAGATCAAAGTGCATATCAAGATTGAAATAATTATAGACCGCCCCATGTTTTTATGCGGTTCCTGAATTTCATCCCCCTGATTTGTGATCGTCGTAAATCCTTTATAAGCAAGAATCGAGAGAGCCAGCGCTGCAATAAAACTCAAACCTGCCGGCAATGACTGACTTTCTCCTGATACAAAATCACCGGTAATATCCGGAAATCCTGCTATGGCTATTCCTGTAATAGCAAGCAGTGCGATACCCGCCACTTTAATAATAGCTGTTACGGTTGCAGTTGTTCCTATAATCTTGTTGCCCAATACATTGATAATAAAGGCCAGTGCCAAAAGTCCTACACCCAAGGCGGAAGCATAGCCGGCATATTCTTCCGGAAATAACCTGAGGGTATATGCTCCAAAAGTTCCGGCAACTAAACTTTGGGCAACAACCATGGAGGCATACATTAATAATGATAGGGTACCCGCAGCCGTACCCGGCTGATAAGCTTTAGTTAAAAATTTTGCAACCCCGCCGGATGAGGGATACGCATTAGAGAATTTGACATACGAATAAGAGCTAAATCCAACGACAACGGCGCCTGCTAAAAAGACAACAGGGAACAGATCACCCACTAACTCAGCAATTTGGCCCACAAGTACAAAAATACCTGCACCAATCATTACTCCTGTACCTAATGATACAGAACCCGTTAAAGACAGTTTTTGATTACCCGTTTTTATTTTTTTCACTGTGATATAAAGATTTTTGTTGCTGCTATTTAAAGAACAGCCTTGGATTCATCCTCCCCGGTTCTTATGCTCATCGCTCTGTCAATGGTGGAACTATATATGATTCCATCCCCTCTGTGATTTGTGCAGGCCGACTGCTGAATAATATCCATGACCTCCTCTTCATTCTCATCCTTAACAAGGATTTCAATTTTCGTCATTTTTGAGTGTAGAAAGGGAAAGTCGAGGCTCGCATTCAGTTTGTCGGGATTTCCATGACGCCCGATTCCTTCTCCATGATAAACTGTAATGCAACAATAACCTTTGCTTCTCAGATTACTGTAGACCGTCTCAAACATCTCGGGCCGGATCATCGCTTTGATTTCTTTCATTTTGGCCACCTCTGTTTTTTTGAATTAAACTTAAACTAAATCTATGGCACATGATCCAGTTACAAACCACATGTACATTTGATAATGGAGTTTTTCATGATTGTCAGTGTTCGATTTATTACTGTATATCGAACTACTAACTGCTTTAATTTAAAATAGAAGGGAAGAGCTTAAATCAACCTTAAATTTTCGGGAAGGTGTTAGACTTTTTCATAGTATTTGAATAAGGTTTGTTGTTCTTTAACCCGGCCGGTCTATTAAGTGCCGGGAAACAAATTTATAGCCTCATATATTCTTCATATGAACCGTCAGGATTTATCGCGTAGATAACCCCATCCTCTGTTTTTTCACCTGGCGTTTCAGCATCAGTTCAGTCGCCTGATCAATATCCAGACGGGTTTTTCTTTTGCTTGCCCGCGCCCAAACAGCAAGTGCAACCCCGGCACTTATTAGAAACAGAACCAGGTACCAGTTGGTGATTATTTCGTTAATTATTTCCATAGAGGTGGGTTCTAATTCAGACCTCCAGGGTTACTATAAGCCTGGAGATCTTGGCTATTACAGTTTTTATCGATGCACTTGAAAATTCAGTCCCCTCCCCTGGAGTCCTGGCCCGTTGTGGCTCGGGAGGGGTATATTTCTTCTCAATACGCAATACTTTCTATTCACTACTATTTATTCTCCATCTTCAAAAACCGTGCGTTAATCGCTACAATAACTGTACTCAGCGACATCAAAACGGCTCCCATTGCCGGGTTCAGAATAATGCCCCAGGCAAACAGTACACCTGCGGCCAGCGGTATAGCAACGACATTATAACCGGTGGCCCAAAACAGATTCTGAACCATCTTGTTGTAGGTTGCTTTAGAGAGCTGAATGACATGGGCTACATCCATTGGATTATCCCGGACCAGCACGATGTCACCGGTTTCCACGGCTACATCCGAACCGGCACCAATAGCAATTCCCACATCCGCGGTGGCAAGTGCAGGTGCGTCATTCACACCGTCACCGATCATCGCCACCTTCATTCCCTGCTGTTGAACTTCTTTTACTTTTTCAGCTTTTTCATCAGGTAAAACCTCGGCAAATACCTGATCGATACCCAGTTCTTTGGCTACGTATTCGGCTGTCTGCTTGTTATCACCGGTCAGCATTACACATTGGATACCCATTTCGTGAAGCCGGTCAATGGCTTCTCTTGACTCCGGCCGAATTTTGTCACCGAGTGCAACAGCCCCGTGCAGCTCATCATCAAGAATTACAAAAACAACTGTTTTCCCCTGCGAAGAAATTTCTTCCACCTGTTGCTGTGGATATTCCATGTTCTCATCCCGGACATAGCCCGGACTTACCACTTTCACCGATTTACCATTCACTTTCCCTTCCACACCTTTTCCAGTGATAGAATTGAAATCCTCCACTTTCCAGGGTTCACCGGCTTTTTCAACAATGCCTCTGGCAATCGGATGCTCGGAGTTGACCTCAACCGCCGCTGCATAGTTTAAAAGCTCCTCATCACTAATTTGTTCTTTAAAGTTCAGGATGTCGGTTACAG
>JBLRXC010000259.1:0-3453 GCA_047920975.1 Bacteroidales bacterium
AGCTCAAAGATATTGAATATCATTGAGATAACAAAAACTTTCACCCCTTTTTTTTGATTTTATGAATTATTCAGGCTTATTGTTATGTCCCTGCTGTGCGATGAAGCCAGGGTTAAACTCTATTTCTACCAGGTCACCCTGAAACAATATTCATTTTCTGAAAGCAAACGGTCGCGGTCTATTGGAACCGAGGGGGTAGGGTTCTTCAAAGTCGTCGTGGCAACAATCATTTACTGCATGCCGGAGCAGACTTAAGTGTTTGGAATTAAACCGATGGAGTTCCCTTCTTCACACCTTTTAACAGCTTTGAAACCGATCTTTTCACGCCATCAGAAAGCGAATCGAGGTAATGATCCTGAGTGATCAGCTCAATTTCATGTATATCGGATTGACTTTTCTTTCAGGAATCCCGCATGTGTTCAATTATGCTGCTAAGATTACGCCCGAAAATGCCCTGCGCCAATATACGAATGCAATCCGCATGATCAGGGTCCTGAAGTTTATTCTTGTTCTTGTCTTTACGATGATTGTATTGGGTACGCTGCGAACGGCCCTGGGTAAATCCGATGGCTTGGGTGCATGGTTCCTGCCGCAGACAATCCTTTTATTCGTGATTCCATTTGTCTTTTATATTCCCGGGTTGATGAAAAAGAAAAAGTAATTTGTTAGTGTGAATATCCGCTTTTTAGCAGATTGTTGCCGAAAACATTTACCTCCTCACAACTCACTAAAATAAGGCCTTTGTAGTCATTCATCATATTTCCTTAAATTTGTGCCCAAATCGGAAACATTCAATGGCAAAATCAGAAAAGTACTCAAAAGTTTACAAAGGAGAGGTTCTGACCGATTATGGGATCGCATGTGAAAGCCGCCAGGTGAGCCTGCTCGGAAGAAAGGAAGTACTTACCGGGAAGGCCAAATTCGGAATTTTTGGAGATGGCAAGGAGATACCCCAACTGGCTATGGCAAGGGTGTTCAGACAAGGTGACTGGCGTGCCGGCTATTACCGCGATCAGACTTTTATGTTTGCTGCCGGCCTGATGAGCCTTGAAGAGTTCTTTGCCCAATTGTATGGCGATACCGATGAAAATTTCAATCCACAGAGCGCCGGACGCCTGATGAACAACCATTTTTCAACCAAGACAATTGACAGGAAGGGTGGTTGGCTTGAATTACCGAAACTAAAAAATTCATCTGCAGATATTTCACCAACCGCAGGACAAATGCCCAGACTTCTTGGTCTGGCGTTCGCTTCTAAACTTTTCAGAGAGAACAACCAGTTGAAAGATTTTAATGCGGGTGCTAAATTTTCTAATTCCGGCAATGAAGTTGCATTTGGAACGATTGGCGATTCCTCCACTTCGGAAGGTTGTTTTTTTGAAGCACTGAACGCAGCCGGCGTACTTAAAGTACCTCTTGCCATTTCGGTATGGGATGATGGTTATGGAATCTCGGTCCCGAAAGAGTATCAAACCATCAAAGGAAGTATTTCAGATGCCCTCCGGGGGTTTGAAAAAAGAGAAAATACAGATGGATTTATCATTTACAGGGTGGATGGATGGGATTATGAAGCACTCAGGAATGTATACAAGGAAGGTATTGAAGCTTGCAGAATGAACCACATCCCGGTCTTGTTTCATATAACCGGATTAACACAACCCCAGGGACACTCAACTTCCGGATCCCATGAACGGTATAAATCGAAAGAACGGTTGGACTGGGAAGCAGAATTTGACGGGATCAGGAAAATGCGGGAATGGATACTCAACCGGAAAATAGCAACACCCGAGCAATTGGATAAAATTGAGCAGGATGCCGTTGACCGTGCTAAAGAAGCCAGGCGCATTGCATGGGACAATTATATGAAGCCCCTTAAAAAAAAGCAGAGGGATTTTATAAAAATGGTGGATATCACTACCTGCAACTGTGCCAAGACTGAAAAAATTGATGCGATCAAACGGGAGTTGGGAATGGTGGCTGATCCTATTCGGAAAGATATCATCTCATCAGCCAGGAAGATTTTAAGGCTGATCTGCAATCAATGCAGTAACCCGTTGAATTCGCTCAAAAAGAATGTGAATGCCTGGCTTGAGCAGGAGATGGGTGATGGAAGGGAGCGGTATAATTCTTACCTTTATTCTGAATCTGAAAAGTCAGCGTTGAAGGTACAACCTGTAAAGCCTGTGATATCTGAGGATTCTCCCTGGGTGCCGGGTAGAGTCATCCTGCGTGATAATTTTAACAGGCTTTTCAGCAGATATCCCGAATTGATTGCTTTTGGGGAAGATGTCGGAAAGATTGGCGGTGTGAACCAAACCTATGAAGGACTTCAGGAAAAATATGGTGAGTTGCGGATCTTCGATACCGGTATACGTGAGGCAACCATTTTGGGGCAGGGGATTGGTTTGGCATTGAGAGGGTTTCGTCCGATCGCTGAAATCCAGTATTTCGATTATCTCCTGTATGCTTTGCAAGTGATGAGTGATGATCTTGCAACCCTGCAATACCGCACAAAAGGTGGGCAAAAAGCTCCCCTGATCATCAGTACCCGTGGCCACCGGCTTGAAGGTATCTGGCACGCAGGCTCACCGTTGAGTATGGTTATCAATTCCATCAGAGGTGTTTATGTTTGTGTTCCGAGAAATATGACACAGGCTGCCGGTTTTTATAATACTTTCCTTGAATCGGATGATCCGGCTCTGATCATCGAACCACTGAACGGCTACAGGTTAAGAGAGAAAATGCCCGAAAACATTGGTGATTACAAAATTCCCATTGGACAAATCGAAACCCTGGCCGAAGGCAATGATGTTACCATCGTCACCTATGGTTCATGTGTCAGAATTGCTGAGGATGCTGTCAGGCAATTGAAGGAGTTTTCGATTTCAGCAGAACTGATTGATGTTCAGACTTTGTTGCCATTTGACCTGGATCATTCAATCGTTAAATCGCTGCAGAAAACCAATAAAATAGTATTTTTCGATGAAGATGTGCCCGGAGGCGCCACTGCCTTTATGATGCAGAAGATTCTTGAGGAGCAGGGTGGTTACAGGTTTCTCGATGCAGAACCAAGGACTGTTACAGCGATGGAACACCGGGCGGCTTACAGCACAGACGGAGATTATTTCTCGAACCCCAATGCCGAGGATGTTTTTGATGCAGTGTATAATCTGATGCACGATTATAACCCGGTAAAGTATCCAAAGATCTTTTAGTGGCTGTTGGAAGTGAACTTTTAACCATCAGGTTATGAAAAAATACCGGCATACCGATCATCTCATCCTCTTTTTCATCATACTGGCTGGTTTGGCAATAAGGCTTTACGATTTCGGGAACCTGATGTTCACTTTTGACGAATTCAGTGCTCTGTTTCGAACCGGATTTGATGATTTCGGGCTGTTGATCCGGAAAGGAATTGTAGAAACGGATACACATCCTGCCGGCGTGCAGGCC
>JBLRXC010000260.1:0-3334 GCA_047920975.1 Bacteroidales bacterium
ACTGCACTCAGCACATCATTGATCAGCGGAATTTTGCTTTCCGGCGTTTCACCAAAGAATTTCAGGGTAATATGGATATTTTCCGGATCCACCCATTTGATCTTTTCATTTTTAAGATCCCTCTTCAGGGTCATGAACACACGCATGAACTCTTCATCCGGCATCACTTTAATGGCTGCAAACAACCGCTTCATAAAAAATTAATAAATCATAAACCCCGCGAATATAAGTTTATTTTTTACTTTTGCCACCCCACACTCACACCCACACCCACACCCAAACCCACACCCACTCACCCACTCCCTCACCCTCACCCTCACACCCACACTCGCACTCAAACTCACACCCACTCACCCGGGGCATTAGCTCAGTTGGCTAGAGCGTTTGACTGGCAGTCAAGAGGTCAGGGGTTCGACTCCCCTATGCTCCACGAAGAAAATGAAGCAGTTACAATTTTAAGAATTGTAGCTGCTTTTTAATTTGGCACACATTTATTTGATATTGATGTCAAAGTTATTAGCGTTCAGGATGTCAAAGAGTGTTGGATGAACGAAGCCCTCATCACTGCTGCTATAACGAGTCAAATTGATGTAAGAAATGAAGATATAGCAGATAATACCCATAGTACCCCCGAGGGTTCTAATCCCATTGTAGTACCTTAGAATGTTCTTAATGATGTTAGCGTCAGAAAAGAGGTTGATGAAAATGATAAAAATATAGGCTTTTATAGTACACCTGAGTATATTATTACTACTTTAGTACCTTCTAACATACTACAAAAAACAATGCCCGAAAAACATATACAGGCCGTTATTACAGGAGATGTTATTAATTCTTCTGCCATCGATCGCGACTATCATCAGGTACTTCATACCATAGCGGATGACATAAAGGGAAATTACGATGATTTCTTATTTGAAGTTTACCGGGGCGATAGTTTTCAGGCACTGGTGAAACTACCCGAAGATGCTTTGCTGTTGAGTGTTATCATCAGGGCAGGTTTGCGCAGGTATTCCAGGAGTTCATCCGTTGATGATGCCTGGGATGCAAGAATATCAATAGGTGTTGGCCAGGCTGATAAAAAGGACAATGCAAAGCTCGGGGAACTAACCGGTGAGGCATTCGTTCGTTCGGGCAAAACACTTGATGTGATGAAAAAAGAGGGAAGCCGGCTAAAAATAACCACGGGTGACGAACAGGCAGACAAAGAGTTTGAAGCAAGCTGTCCCCTTGCTGATACCATCATCAGCCGGTGGACAACCAGCCAGGCGGAGGCCATTTACATCAGTCTGCTTACAAACAAAACACAAAAAGAAATAGGAGATGCGTTGGAAACCACACAAAGGGCCATCAGCAAGCGCCTCGAATCGGGCAACCTGGGCAGCATGACCAATTTTTTCAAACGTTACAAAGAAGTGATCCAATGGAAATTCACCAGATAGACATCCTGCTTCGATTGATCATTGCCCATTTGCTGGCAGATTTTATTTTTCAAACAGACGCTGTTGTCTATAGCAAAAAATGGAAAGGCACTGGTTCGTCCGGTTTTTATATTCATCTGCTGATTGTCGGAATCCTCACCTATTTGTTTTTGGCCCAATGGAATAACTGGTATGCACCGCTGGTACTGATGGTTGTTCACGGAATGATTGATTGGGCTAAATTTAAGATAAAGTTTGATAATGCCCTGGTTTACATAGCAGATCAGTTTCTTCATTTGCTAAGTATAGTGCTCGTTTGGTTCTGGATTACCGGAAACACTTTTGGAGCGCTGATCCCGCAATTATTTGACGGATATAGCTGGAGCGAAAAACAGCTATCCATCATCATCGCATATATTTTGGCGTCGATCCCTTCGGGTGTACTGATTGGTTATCTGACCAAGCAATGGCAGGCTGAAATATGGACAGACGGAGAGGAGAGCCTGAAAAATGCCGGTAAATGGATAGGCGTGATAGAGCGTTTTCTAATCCTGTCATTTATTCTGATCAATCAATGGGCAGCCATCGGATTTTTACTGGCTGCCAAGTCCATTTTCAGGTTTGGCAATCTCAAAGAAGGAAAAGATCAAAAGAAGACTGAATATATTTTGATTGGAACACTTATGAGCTTTTCAATTGCCCTGGTGCACGGTTTGATTTTACGATACCTGATGAACAATATTTGGTAAAACTCACTGAGATACGGTTTGAAGAAGGGATAGTATAATTCTAAACAGATGTGCCTGTTAATATTCTGCCTTACGTCACCGGAATTTTGTTGAAGTTTGTTGGGGAATGCCCAGTTTTTTAGTCTTCTACTTTCCCGCCAAAATAAACAACAACCATTATAAGATTCTCTCCCAGTTCATCCAGGTCACTCAATTCAATGATCCCGGTCGGCGAGTTGTCCTACCAGTACCAACAGGTATTTTGATCCGGTCATGTCATCGTATCTTTTGGTGATATGTTTGTCATGGCTGTTGAGAGCGTCATACAGCTCCATCCAGGCATCCCTGGGGGTCAGACTGTTGGACTTCCATTTGGAAATGATATGATCCAGCTTCCGGATACCGTTCTCAAATTCTTTCTGCAGTCCTTTCTCAATGATCTGCCTGGCGATTCTCTTCTTGGATTTGGTGAGTACTCTGTTGATCATTTGTTTTGTTTTTTTTAGTTGTTATATCTTTTCTTGTAATGCAAAAACCAGGTCAATATGGTTTGAATGGGTATGCAGGATTTTAAGATACCGGTTCAGGTCGTCCTTGAAATCCATCAGGTAGTCTTCATGCAGTTTGTTGGTGACAAGGTTCAGCAGCCGCTTGGTAGTTACCCCAAGTTTTGAATCCAGGACTGTCCAGCAGGTTCCCAGATCATCAGATATTCTTCAAAAACATCATCCAGCAGGATGTTGAGCAACTGTGCTTCCCTGTATTTATCTTTGGTGACCTGAGCAAAGTAGTTGATCTCATTTACCGCTTTGGATATGGCTGCAGCACAGCTCCGCTGAACAGGACCCCTGAGTGAAACATTTATCAGATGGCCTGTGATTTTGTTTTTTGTCGCTTCAAACAGTTCTTCGGTGGCATCCTCTTTTTTCAGATATTCAAGGTTAAGCAGGTCAAACAGCGCCTTGTCTTTCCTGGCTGCTTTAATAACAAACCGTTGAAGCTCTTCAACCGGAATCTGTTGAATTCCTTCGATAAATTCTTTAGTTAATTTGGGCATAATTCTTTCACATAGAATTAATTAACTCCGTTTTAAAAGGGTAAAAATAATGCTGCCAGAATTTTAGAACAAGATTTTTTTGATTGCTTTTGTCACAATGTACAAGGTGTTTTTGGCTGGATTTGCAA
>JBLRXC010000261.1:0-3292 GCA_047920975.1 Bacteroidales bacterium
TCACCCTTGACCAGATATTTGACTTCAGCAGGGCAAAATATAAACTTCTTTATCAGGAGGACTTTGTTGTTTTTTCACCGGAACCATTTATAAGAGTTGAGAATAATATTATTTCCACCTACCCGATGAAAGGCACCATGGATGCCGCGATTGAAAATGCTAAAAAAGTCCTGCTCGAAGATCCAAAAGAGCTTGCGGAACATTATACCATTGTTGACCTTTTGCGGAACGATCTGAGCATGGTTGCTAAAAAGGTCAGGGTTGAGCGGTTCAGGTTTGTTGAGACCATCAAAACCCACGAAAAGGAATTGCTTCAGACAAGTTCAAAGATCACCGGGGAACTGCAGCCCGGCTGGCAAAACAGCATTGGAGATATCATCTCTGCCTTGTTGCCGGCCGGTTCAGTGAGTGGCGCACCCAAGAAAAAAACAGTAGAATTGATTAGGGAAGGCGAAGCGTATGAACGGGGATATTTTACAGGTATATTTGGATATTTCGATGGAATCAACCTCGACAGCGCCGTAATGATCCGCTTCATCGAAAATATAAATGGCCAGTTCTGGTTCAAAAGCGGAGGGGGGATCACTTCATTCAGCTCTTGTGAAAAGGAATATCAGGAACTGATTCATAAGATATATTTACCCATTTTCAATGAAACCGGACAAGATGATAACCAGGTCTGACTCAGTGCAACCCCCGATGATCTTTGAATCAATCAGGATCGAACTAGGGGCGATTCAGTACGTTGAGTACCACAACCTGCGTCTGAACCGGTCCAGAAAACAACTGTACCACTGCACGGATATCATCAGGCTTGAAAGCATCATTGATATCCCTTCCCATGCCCGCAATGGAAACTTCAAATGCCGGGTGATCTTCTCCGGTCATCTGCATAAAATAGAATTCCAGCCTTACACACCACGGGTTGTTAAAAGCATAATAATGATCGAATCTGATCATATGGATTACAGCCACAAGTACCTTGACCGGTCAGCCATTGATGACCTGTTCAGTCAGCGGGGTGATGCAGACGATATCCTGATTATCAGGAACGGCTATGTTACCGATACTTCCTATGCCAACATAGTATTCTGGAACGGCAGGGATTGGATCACACCTTCAACACCTCTCCTGAACGGTACTGCAAGACAGAGGTTGCTGCAAGAAGGAAAGATTCTGCAAGCAGAGCTTAAACCAAAGGATATTTCAAACTTTTTGGGGTTCAAACTCATCAATGCCATGCTTGATTTTGATGACCAGGCCAATCAAATCATCAGTACAGGTAACATACAATAAGAAAACCATTGACAGACCGGGTGTTCAATCAGTCATTCAGATTACCTTGTCATTGCCGCCAGTAGTTCAATGTGTCGATTGCTGAAGTCTATTTAGCAATCAAACTATAAAGCCAACTGATCTCCCCCGCCCAGAGGCTTTCATCTGGTGTTTCAAGGATTAAAGGCATGTTGTCAAAACGGGGATCAATCATAATCCGCTTAAAAACATCCTCCCCCAGATATCCTTTTCCAAGGCTGTCGTGGCGGTCAACCCGGCTGGCATGTTCTTTTTTGGAATCGTTGAGATGCATTCCCTTTAAATAGTTAAACCCAACAATCCGGTCGAATTCTTCAAAAGTTCGTTTGTAGCCCTCTTCAGTTTTCAAATCATAACCCGCGGTGAAGGAGTGGCAGGTATCAAGGCAAACCCCTACCCTGCTTTTGTCTTCGACGTGATCAATGATGAATTTCAGGTGCTCGAACCGATGGCCCATATTGGTGCCCTGTCCGGCAGTGTTTTCAATGACAGCCGTAACACCACTGGTTTTATCCAACGCTATGTTGACCGAATCGGCAATCCTTTTGAGACATTCTTCCTCTGAAATCTGGTTCAGGTGCGAACCGGGATGAAAATTGAGGCGATCCAGGCCAAGTTGTTCACACCGTTGCATTTCATCTAAAAAAGAGGCCCTTGATTTTTTAAGGTTATCAGCATCAGGATTTCCCAGGTTGATCAGATAACTGTCATGCGGAAGCACCTGCCAGGGTTCGTATCCGAACTTTTTAAGATTTTCTTTAAAAAGCACGATATTTTCTTCAGTCAGGGGCTTTGAGAACCACTGTCGCTGATTCTTTGTGAAAAGGGCAAAGGCTTTTGCACCTATCTGGTGGGCATTAACCGGTGCATTCTCCACACCACCGGATGCACTGACATGAGCTCCTACATATTTCATCTGCAAATTTTTTTCAAAAATAATAAAACCCGTGGGGTTGCTTTTTGTTTTAATTTTGCCTTATCTTTAAAAATCAGCTAAATTTCATATACAATGTCTCTGATCAGGGTTACAAAGGAATTCACCTTTGAAATGGCTCACGCCCTCATGGGTTACGACGGACCTTGCAAATATATTCACGGGCACTCTTATGGACTTGCGGTAACAGTTCAGGGAAAACCTTTGACCGATAACCGTCATCCCAGGCTGGGCATGGTGATAGATTTTGGCGATCTCAAAAAGATCGTCAAACAACAGGTAGTTGATTTGTTTGACCATGCACTTGTCCTGCATAGTGAAACGCCATCCGGCACTTTCAATCAGTCAGAATCCTTGTTTGAAAAAGTTATATTTGTAAATTATCAACCCACAAGTGAAAACCTGGTGGTTGATTTTGCGGCCAGAATCCAACAGCATCTGCCTAAAGGATTGAAATTACACAGCGTGCGTTTGAGGGAAACTGCAACCTGCTATGCTGAATGGTTTGCTGCTGATAACGAATAAAATAGAATGTTTTCAGGCAACATAAAATTTGTTTTATTTGTGGTGTTGATTTTGTATGTTTCATTTCCTTCATTTTCACAAAATGAAACTGGGGCAACTGATCAAAAAATGAAAGACAGATATGTCATCTGGATGATCCCTTCTGCAGCTTCAAATATTTATGGAATAGCAATTGGGCCGGTCGGGTCAGAAACCATTTGTAACCGTCCCTATACGAAAAACTCTCACGGATTGAATCTTCAAATACCTGGTCAAGGGTTTTTTCAAACCTTTTATATAAACATGGGTTTATCTAAAAGCCTGTATTCTGAGAAAGATTCAGGTACTATGTTTACCTCCGACACTCTTCCTGAAAGGGCAATACATAACGGACTACTCATTTCTCCTCTGGGTACATTTACTGATCGGGTCAATGGGATTTCGTTATCTTGCTGGATGAGTATGGGGAAGAACATAAACGGTGTTTCATTCAACTTACTTTGGAACCTTTACGAAAGAATCAATGGGGTTACAATAGGG
>JBLRXC010000262.1:0-3247 GCA_047920975.1 Bacteroidales bacterium
AATTGCAGCCAGTTCTCTTAAATTTCTTGAAAAAGAGGGTTTTATATCACTTCAGGATTTTACCGAAAATGAATCAAAAATTTTCATCAGTGCCTCAAAAGAAGATTTATACAGATTTCAGGTTAAAAACGCAGCATATGACCCTCTCATTAAAACTGTATTGCGTTCATACAGCGGCTTATTTACTGAATTCACATCTGTTAGCGAAAGTGAAATTGCCCGCAGGATGGACACAACTGAAAACATGGTTAAAAAGATGCTCCTTGACCTTGAAAAAGTTGAAATTCTTGTATACAGAAAAAAAAAGACATTACCCCAACTTACCTTCATAACAGAACGTCTTGATGGGAGCAGCATTTCAATATCAGATCATCACTACCATGACAGGAAAGAAATTGCGAAAAAACGGCTGCAATCGGTAATTGATTATCTGGAGACATCCACAAAATGCCGAAGTCAGCAATTACTTGAATATTTCAATGAAACAATAGCAAACCGCTGCGGAAAGTGTGACGTATGCATTGAGCGGAACAAAGTGGATTTGAGTGAACTCGAATTCGATATAATCCTGAACAAAATAAAACCACTGCTACAAAATAATTCTCTTTTTATTAAAGAATTAACCGAGCAAGTAGCAGGAATAAATGGTGATAAAACCATCAAAGTTTTGCAATGGCTGCTTGACAATCATAAAGTCATCTACGATGATAGCCAAAAGTTGACCTGGAAAGGAAAGTAGTTTTTAACTACTCAATCGGACGTCATTTAAAGCATGCCAACATTAAAACACCACCGGATCGTAAATGATCGGGTATTCATTGGCGAATGTTTTCTGACTTTTCACAAAATGAATCTGATCAAATTCAAATCTCAGGGTCAGTTCATGTGCGCCGCCTGATGCACCCAGATTGGAAAGGGCAATGTCATAACTATACATGAGTTTCATCCTTGAATATTGGTTCACCATCGGTACATTGACGCCAGCTAAAAGGGTCACACTTTGATAATTTTGAATCCATGTGTCCCTATTGCGATACCAGACGCCTGTGTATATCATTGACCTTGAAACATTGGTTCCGATTGTGTAAGAGGTAAATCCTGACTGATATTCAAATAAAACCCCCGGGTTAAACCGGAATCCCTGCCTGGGGTTACTTACCTGAAAGATGACCATTTCAGAATGTAAAACAATTTTACGGGGAACTCTCACATCAAGATTATAGAACGATTCATTGGGTTTAAGCAAATGATGCACTGCACCACCAATGGTGAAACTTCTGTGTTCCCTTTGGTGTTTGACCACTCCGCCGACCGCAAAATCAGGATAAGAGACATTCTGCTGGCTAAAACCCGGAAAAGACGACTGGGAGTAAAGTAAGCCATGCCGGTTATCCAACTGATCACCCCATATAAAATCTTTCGTATCAATCTGATTGTGTACAATGGAAGCCATGAATCCAAGTTGGCTTACTGTGCGGCGACTCATCCTGATCCGTACTGAACCCAATCCTCCCAAAACATTTCGTTTAATAAATCCCTCTCCCTGTTTGTTCGTGTTCGCAAAAAAACCAACACCACCTGCTCCCGGCATATAACGCTCAGCAACATCCATAGAAAAGTGGTAATTGTTCAGATCCTGTGTATATTTAGGCCACTGATTGCGGTAAGCAATCCTCATAACCAGCCCCTCATTGATACCGGTCATTGCAGGATTGTAATACAAAGGTGCGTTGTAAAACTGTGTATATGAAGGCTCCTGTCCTGACAATCCAACCGGGATTAATGCCAGAATAAGGGAGAAAAGCCAGTATCTCTTGTAAAAATTTATAATTCTTATCATTTTCTAACCCAATATGATATGCATGAATAAATCCGGTGATGATTTATACATAAAAATCCGGTCATGGTTACACGGAAATCCAATCATTGCTATAAACCAATGAGGACGATTTATTCAGGAACCGGATAGGACAGGTTTAAAAATGGGATCGAATCAGTTCCGTGTTATGGTATTCAATGCCAAATCCGGTCATACTGTGTTAAAGATGAGCGTTCATCTCCACATAATGACTGCTTTAAACCCCTTCAGCAGAAGAAAAAGCAGGATAAGGCAGAAAATAATGGCTGCTCCCGAGGGAATGTTGAACAGATAAGAGCCAATCAACCCTGCAATGGAAGCGGCAAGTCCTATGAAAACTGAAAGCAGGGCGATCATTTTGAACTCCTTAACGAATATATTGGCAGCAGCCTGCGGAATAGTGAGTAGCGACAGGATCAGAATAATACCTGCCACCTTAATGCTCAGAACAATCGTAACAGAAACAAGGGAAATGAGGAGATAACCAAAAAATCGTGCAGGAATCATGCGGGTTAGAGAAAATTCTGTGTCAAAGGCAACAAACAAAATCACTCTGTAAAAAATGATGAAAAAAGCAAAGACTATGAGAGCGAGCAAAGCAATGAGCAAAATTTCGGTGCGGGATACTGTAAGTATGCTTCCAAACAGATATCCCATCAGGTTTGGGGCATATCCCGGCGTCAGATAAACGAAGATGATACCCACAGCCATTCCGAATGACCACATGATTGCAATCGCAGAATCTTCACGCACTTCAGCCTTTTTTGACAAAAACTCAATCCCGAGGGCTGACAACAAACTAAAAATGGCTGCCCCAACAATCGGATTGATACCTATGAAATATCCCAGCCCAACTCCTCCAAAGGAGGTGTGGGTTATTCCCCCGCTGATAAAAACGATACGACGTGACACGATGTAGGTACCAATCAACCCACACGAGATACTGGTAAAAAAGGCAGCCAGTAAAGCGTTCACAAAAAATTCATACCGAAGGAGTTCAATCATATGTCTTGTTCATGTGAATGGGTTCCGAGTACCGTATGAGGTACATCTCCATGGGTTATTAATTTGATAGGACAATTATATGAAAGGAGTTGTTCCTCACTAATGATGTTCGATTCATGATAATGCAGGTGATTATTCACACACGCAATGGTTTTCACATAGGAAGAGATCATTCCAATGTCGTGCGATACAATGATGATGGCCATGATTTCATTCAATAATTTAAGCTTTTCATACAACTCACTTTCAAAAAGGTTGTCAACATAGGTATTTGGTTCATCAAGAATAAGCAGGTTCACAGGTTCCAGTAGGAGTTTAATCAGTGCCAGACGGGTTTTTTCCCCACCGGAAAGGACCTTTACCTTTTTGGCGGATTCCTCACCG
>JBLRXC010000263.1:0-3206 GCA_047920975.1 Bacteroidales bacterium
TGGCAGTTGGCAGTTGGCAATGGTTAAATGGCTAAATTGTTGAGATTGAACTGAGAACTGAGAACTGTGAACCGTGAACTGAGAACAGTAGGCAGTGGGCAGTTAACAGTGGGCAATGGTTAAATGGTTGAATTGCTAAATTGTTTGTTGAGGAATCGGCCAAAGGCCAAAAGCTAAAGGCTGATTAGAACTAAAAACAACGTTGCTGGGTGCTGGTTGTGAACTGAGAACAGTAGGCAGCTGGCAGTTGGCAATAGGCAATGGATAAATGGATAAATTGTTGAGGAATCAACTAAAGGCCAAAAGCTAAAGGCTAAAGGCTGATCAGAACAGAGAATAGAAAACAAACTTCTATGGAAACAAAAGTAATCGTTGGGCTGGGAAGCTGCGGTGTAGCAGCCGGTGCAAGGAAGGTATACGACAAGATCGCCGCTTTGAAAGAAGCCGACAATCTTCAGTTTCAACTCAAAAAGACAAGCTGCGTCGGGATGTGTTACCGGGAACCACTGGTTGAGATCATTGACGAGAGCGGATCGTACCTCTATGGCAACATTGACGAAGACAGGGCGGTTGAACTGGTTGACAAACACATCAATCAGCACAATCCGATCCGGGATTATGTTGTGCATACCGACCTCTTTGAAACGATTGACAACGAATTTACGGATGAGCAGGTAAAGATCACTCTGCGCAACTGTGGCTATATGGATCCGGAATCCATTGATGAGTACAAAGCAAGAAACGGCTACAAAGCAATCGGGAAGATTGTAAGTGCCGGCATGCCACAAATGGAAGTCATCCAGACAATCATGGATTCAGGTCTGCGGGGGCGTGGTGGTGGTGGATTTCCCACCGGGTTGAAATGGAAATTTGCCCACGACAATCAATCCGATGAGAAATATATCATTTGCAATGCCGATGAGGGCGATCCGGGTGCATTCATGGACCGGTCAGTCCTGGAAGGCGATCCCCATTCTGTATTGGAGGGGATGATCATTGCAGCTTTTGCGATTGGCGGAACCGAAGGCGTTATCTATTGCCGGGCTGAATATCCGCTGGCCATCAAACGTTTGCAAATCGCAATTCAACAGGCACGGGAAAATGGATTTCTGGGTAAGGATATCCTGGGAAAGCAGGGTTTTAATTTCGATATCAGGATCAAGGAGGGTGCCGGGGCTTTTGTGTGTGGGGAGGAAACCGCATTGATTGCCTCGGTTGAAGGTCAAAGGGGCATGCCGCGGAAAAGACCGCCATTCCCTGCTGTTTCAGGATTGTGGAAAAAGCCTACCAACATCAACAATGTAGAGACCTTTGCCAATATTCCATGGATCATCCTCAATGGCGCCGCATCCTATGCAAAATATGGAACCGAGAAAAGCAAAGGAACCAAAGTATTCGCACTGGCTGGAAAAATCAAACGGTCAGGACTGGTCGAAGTGCCCATGGGAATGACCATCCATGACGTTATCTTTAAGTTGGGAGGGGGAATACAACAAGACAAGAAATTCAAGGCTGTACAGATGGGTGGCCCATCGGGTGGTTGTATTCCTGATTTCCTTTCGCATACTACCATTGACTATGATTCGGTGAATGCCACCGGTGCCATCATGGGTTCAGGCGGTATGGTGGTGATGGATGAAACAACCTGCATGATTGACGTAGCCAAGTTCTTTCTTGATTTTACACAAAAAGAATCCTGCGGGAAATGTACTTTCTGCCGGGTCGGAACCAAACGGATGCTCGAAATCCTCGACAGGATAACCAACGGAAAAGGTGAGGAGGCTGATCTTGAAAAACTGGATGAACTGTCACAACAGATCAAAGAAAGCTCATTGTGCGGTCTCGGTCAGACCGCTCCCAACCCGGTTCTGACCACGCTGAAATATTTCAGGGATGAGTACGAAGCACACATCTTTGCGAAGAAATGTCCTGCCAAAGTTTGTAAGCCACTTCTGACATATGAGGTAATTGCTGAGAATTGTACCGGTTGCACGGTCTGCGCAAAGAATTGTCCGACGAATGCGATTGATGGTGAGCGCAAGCAGGTTCATTTCATTCGCCAGGAAGATTGTATCCAGTGTGGGGCGTGTTATTCGAAATGTAAGTTTAAGGCGATTGCGGTGAGTTAGGAGTTTAGCTATTGGCTTTTGACTTATTGTTAAAACAAAAGGAAAAAACTACGAATTGTATCAAGAACTGGTTGATTTGAACAATTTTATAATAACTTAAAAACAATGAAAAACAGATTATTTTATGTTCTACCCATTTTAATTCTGTTTACTTATCAAGAAATCTGTGTTCAAGCACAAATTACCCGTGGCGCACAACCTGGCGAGCTCTACATTTCCAGCGATTGGTACCTTGAAAACAACAGCATTTTACATTATGCTATACTACTATCTACTGACAATGGAGAAAGTATTTCTTTACAGTACGCGAACATCGAAACCCCGCCAACAGGTGAAATGAAAATTGGAAAAGTATTAGGCGATGCTACACCCGGTGCACTATACAACTATGGCAACAACGAACTTTGGGTGAGTTTTGATTATGGAGAGAGTTGGGAATACCGAGAAAATTATCCAGCATATACAAGTTTTTACGCCGGTGTTAATCAGGGATTAATTTTTAAAGGAAATAACCAAGGCCTTTTTAAAAGTACTGATTATGCTGCAACATTCGAATTATTACCAATTAATGTTACCTGCCCTTTTACCGAAGTTGGATTTTCAGAACCCGAGTTTTATGGGATATATGGGGAACCAGGTTTATATTATAAGTTTGTACATACTCTTGATTATGGACAAACATACAATGAAATTCCGATTGACAGTCTGGTAGCATTTTGGGCACCAAGTGGTCAATTCCCTAAAATAAGCAGAGGTGCAGAGCAGGGAGAACTATATCTTACTTCATGGACGCCTGAATTACACTATAAAGTATTTCACAGTGTTGATACCGGATATACCTGGACAGAAAAATACGAATCGGATTACATCGATATTTTTTACTGGGGCGTACAATTTACTGGGGGCAGGGAGCAGGGCTCGTTTTATGTAATGCGTGCCAGGATAAACCCAGCTGGCGATCATACCTGGCTTTACATCGATTACAGCAGCGATTACGGTAAAACATTTACCACATATTTCCATGACCTGGATTCAACGATCACCGGTCTTGATATTTATGAAAGAAATACCATTCAT
>JBLRXC010000264.1:0-3182 GCA_047920975.1 Bacteroidales bacterium
CATTCACCGGGACCACCGCCGTATCCCAGCTCGCCGAATTGCCAGATCATTTTGGGTCCGGGAATGGTGAAATAAAATACTCCGGCAAGTTCCTGCCGTTTGATGGCAGTGCTAAGATCCTGAATGTTATAATTTCCTGAGGAATTGCCATAATTAAGGTTTTTGGCCATGAGCCGCTCTTCGTCGTGGCTCTCCATGTATCCGATCAGGTGGGGATCGTTCCAGCCTCTTTTTTGATAGGATATCCATGAAAAATCTGATTTTCCGCCATCATGGTAGCCCATCGTGGCCTCGTTGTAGTTATAGTTCATATTTCCCCAGATCAGGCACCCATAATTTGCCAAATCCTTTTCTTCACTGTTATCGGTAAAATGTTCAAGGATGACATAGGCATCCGGGTTTGTTTCCCAAACTTTACCGGCCATTCGCTTGACGAGGGCAATTCTGACGGGATCATAATTGCTGCCTGAGTTTGAATTGGTGAACCCTTTGGTAAAATCAAACCTGAATCCGTCAATTTTGTATTCTGTGAGCCAGTAATGATTCACCCTGTCAATAAAATCCTTTGTTGCCTGGCTTTCATGGTTGAAGTCGTTTCCCCAGCAGTAAGGTTCATGCGGACAAACCGGGTTGAACCAGGGATTATTGGCTGCAGGCCGGTTGTTTACTTCATCCCAGTACATCTGAACCATGACGTTCTGCCCGTAGGCATGGTTCAGTACCATATCCATGATCACAGCTATTCCATTGGCATGGCATTCGTCAATAAATGCCTTGAAAGTGTTTCGCGGACCATAATATTTATCAACGGCAAAGTAAAAGGATGGGTTATAACCCCAGCTGAGATTCCCTTCAAATTCATTGACCGGCATAAGTTCAATGGCATTGATCCCCAATTGTTTCAGGTATGAGACAGTATCTTTCAGCGTGCTGAAGTCATGGGTATGTAAAAAATCTCTCAATAATAGCTCATAGATTACAAGGTCTTTGGGTTGCGGTGCTGCAAAGTTGGTGACCTGCCAGGGATATTCTTCCTGTCCGGTCTGGAGTATCCCGACTATTCCGGTTGTTTTAAAATAGGGGTAGGGTTTTAGGTTTGGATAGGTTTGATCAGTGATATAGGGATCATTCCAGCTGTCGAGGATTTTGTGTGTGTAGGGATCGGTCACCCTGAGCTCTTCATCAATCAGGTATTGAAAAGCATACTCAACACCCGGGGTCAGGCCTGAAATATTGACCCAATATCTTGTATTGATATCACTTTGGTTGGCAATTGTCCGCTGAAGTTTGTATTCAGGTCCGATTTGCCAGTCGCTGAAATCCCCCATTACATAAACGGAAGTCTTGTATGGTGCATGAAGAACCAGCGTTGCCGTTGTTTCACCGGTGTAATTGATCCCGTCTTTCAGACCGGGTGGGAGCGGAGATACCATAGTTTCCCCCCGGATGTAAAAATAGTTTGAATCCGCCGCCTGGCTGTTACCGCTTTGCGCCACCACTTTGATCCAGCTTTTTGTATCCGGTTCCGTTCCTGCTGTTATGGTTTCGGAGATTGAACTGCCGGTTGAGGTTGCTATCAGCACATTATCCACATACAATGATATGGTTTCATGCATGATGGCCTCCGCATACACTTCAATATCCTCGCCGGGATCGACAAAGAATGGTGAAACCGAAGGCGCGATCAGATTTACATTCAGGGTTTGTTCAAACACCGGTATAAAGATATCGGGAACAGTTTGCTGGCTTGCATCAGCGCTTCTGAAAACAAAACACATTTCGGTAATATTCGCCGAAGGGGATGCATTGTAAAACACTCTGATACTTGGTGAAATTTCAAGTTTATGATAGTTTGGGCTGATCGTCGTGAGTTGTGGCTGAGTATTGTTGTTGGGCCAGGTTCCGATTACGTTTTGCCATTTATTTGTGCCAATGGTTATACCTGTATGGGCATAAACAATGCCGGTATATCCGTCAAGTCCGGTGCCGCTGGCATCAAAATATACAGTTACGGGTTCATCGGCAAGGGGGATGGGCGGATCGGTGGTAACGATTTGTCCTGATCCTGACAGCAATATGCAGGAGAAAAGAAAGACAAAAAAGACGTTTAGAAACAAATGTCGCATACAAAAAGAGTATTTAGT
Source organism: Bacteroidales bacterium (assembly GCA_047920975.1). GTDB lineage: Bacteria > Bacteroidota > Bacteroidia > Bacteroidales > JAADJA01 > JAADJA01. The sequence goes on from JBLRXC010000264.1 coordinate 2,145, forward strand.
GATTTAAAAACCTTGCAAATTTATCTAAAAAGGGTGATGGTGGCAATAATATTTGGGAATGACATGAGGGAGGAACACCGAATCCCATGGAAAAAAAAAGAGGCTGACCCATACGGGCAGCCTCCTTTTAGTTATTGCAGAATACCTGCTTAGTCAATAGAACCTGTATTGTCATCAAAATGCAATGTAATCACCTGGCCAGCTGTACCTTCAACAACAGGTGGGTCATCGTTGCTATCGTTCCGGTAGAAAATCACATCATTCTCAACAACAAATTCTGCATTCCACCAATCGGGTATCCATGAATGGTCGGCAAACATACGGATGGTTCCGGTTGTTGGCAGTGGTGGAGAAACGATGGTTTTTTCAGCATGGTTATTAATGAATGGTACTGTTGGTTCATCCCAACCTCCAAAGGCTGGTCCTATGCCATGCACTGCAGCTTCTTTTATCGAAACTTTAACCATATCGTTTCTCAGGTCAAGAACGATCATATACATTTTGCTTTCATCAACCATCATGTCTCCACCATCGGCAGATACGGTAACTCCCTCAGCATCATATTCATTAACATCGGCAAAACCCAGGTTAGGATCTGACCAATTTTCTGCTGAAAATTTGAATCCTTGTCCACCTTCGAGGTGTGCAATTTTCCAAAAGATGCCTTCATTGCCACCGCCACCGGCAATTTTGTGGAATAGAGCATCATCTTTTTCACCTGGAGTGTGCCAGTCGTAATAGGACGCGGCTCCCACAAGATACATTGCTTCAGGATATTCAGGTAGTTCGACATCACCTGTTTTGATGAGGGTTGCAGTGTAAGGTTCGCCAAGTTTCCAAACCAGTTTGGCTGTGTACTCGCCAACTACATCATTGCTCATGTCTGCTCCGCCGGGAACAAGATTTGTCAATGAACCACCAAAATTTGAGTTCACTTTTATACCAATGGTACCGCCACCCAGATCAAAATCAGGGTCAATAAAGACTTTCCATCCGCCTGAGTAACGGAATTTCCAGTTCGATGCAGTCATCACAACG
>JBLRXC010000265.1:0-3169 GCA_047920975.1 Bacteroidales bacterium
CATCCGGGTTGCGTGATAAATTCTGAAGACAGAGCTCACCGGATAGATATGTTTCTACAATAAAACCTCCGTGCTGTATAAAATCAATTTCGAGTGATTTTAAGTAAACCATATCATCGTCAACCAGAAACAGTTTAATTTTTTCGTCTCTCATTCGTAAGTGTTTTTAAATAGTCTGAATGCTTCTTCCAATTCCCTGCATGCCTGTATGCAAATACTTTCTACCTTCTGAGCCATGCCGGATATTCCATTTTTTTCTATTGTTTTGTTATCCCGATGTTGTTGATTGACAGCAAACTCCTGTATTGTTTTTGCCATATTTTCATATTCTTTACTGATGCCCATGATTGCAAATGATGGTATCATTTTATGCACGGCCGCGTGCAATGAAGGCCAATCCTTTCCCTTCAGGGTACGATTCATTTCCATAAGCAAAGGAGGGGTTTGTTCAAGGTAAAGGGTGATCATTTCCATCATCAATTCAGGATTTGACTTTGTAAGACCATGCAGGTAATTCAGATTAATCATCTGCGGCTTCTTAATTTCAACGGGCGCATTCATTTTTCCGTCATTGTTTTTTAGTTTTGAGAATGTCTTCGCCAGTCCAAGTATTTTATGGTAAAGCAATCTTTCATCAACTGGTTTGGCGATATAATCGTTCATACCGATGGCTTTGCATTTTGCTAAATCAACTGTAGTTACATCAGCGGTCAGGGCAATAATGGGGATTTTGGATTTCATCGAGTTGCGGATATATTCCGTCGCTTCAAATCCATTCATTTCGGGCATTTGCAGGTCCATCAATACAATGTTGAAAGTACTGGTCTGTAGTTTGTCAATGGCCTGCAGACCGTTTGCAGCAATGTCGTGCTCAAACCCGAAATCATCAAGCAGGGTTTTCATCAGCAATTGATTGAGGGGAATGTCTTCAACCACCAAAACCCTGATGTTTTTGATTTCAGTGTCCCTTATGTCCATATCCAACTCCATTTCAGACTTTTCATTTGTTTTTGGAAAATCAAGTGTAAAACTGAATACCGAACCTTCATCAGGTTTACTTTTAACGCGGACTCTTCCACCTTGCGCTTCAACCAATTGTTTAACGATGGTAAGTCCCAATCCCGTTCCGCCATATAACCTTGAGGTTCCGCTGGTAGCCTGACTGAAAGTTCCGAAAATTTCTTCAATTTTATCTTCTGCTATCCCAATTCCGGTATCTGCCACAGCAAATTCAAGGGTAGCTTTATTTTCATCTTCACTCAGCAAAGTAACACTAACAGTAATTTTTCCCTCTTTGGTAAACTTGACGGCATTGCTCAGAAGATTTAAAAAAATCTGGTGCAAACGAACCGGGTCTCCGGACAATACTTCGGGAATTCTGTCGTCATATTCTTTTACCAGCAATAAGTTCTTTTCCCTGATTTTGTCCTCAAATAAATGAAGCATCGCCGAAACAGATAAGGCCATTTTGAAAGGTATTTGTTCAAAGACCATTTTCCCGGCATCTACCTTTGCCAGGTCAAGGATGTCGTTGATGAGCACAATCAGTGCATCACCGCTCATCTTTATCGCTTGTAAATACTCTTTTTGCTTTGCTGACAATTTGGTTTTCAAAAGCACTTTAGTGAACCCAATGATTGCATTCATTGGTGTTCGGATTTCGTGGCTCATATTGGATAAAAACTGCTGCTTGGCCTTCACTGCATCTTCTGAAATCCTGGTGGCTGTTTCTGCTTTTCGGGTTGCTTCCTCAGCTATCAGGGTAGCAGTCTCGGCAAATACTCTTGCTTCATTCAAATCTTTTTCTATTTTGTTGTGGTCCGTGCTATCCCTTGCAACCACTACTACACCAAGAACTTTTCCATAGGCATCCTTGTAAACTGAACCATTAAATAACAACTCGGTAATCTTGCCAATGCGGATGGTCAATGGAAAATCTACCACAAATCCCATCGTAAAAATTTGCTTATAAATATCGCGTGCTCTTTCGGGCTCAGTAAAATACTCAAAAAAATCGGTGCCGACCAAACGCTCTCGTGTCAATTGAGTGATGGATAATGAAGCATTATTTATGTCGGTAATTTTCCCTTCAGCACTAATTGTAAACAGGGGATCACGACTGGCTTCAATTAAACTTCTGACATATCCGGATTCCTGCATATTTATTTCCATTTTATTTATTTTTATCTTTCTAATTGCCTATTTCTTCAATCGCCGTTCGTCTTTTTTTCTTCAATCGTTTGTAATGCGATGGTGCAAGTCCGGTAACTTTCCGAAATTGATTGGATAAATGCGCAACACTACTGTATTGCATTTTCCAGGCAATTTCAGTAATGTTTAATTCATTATAAATGATCAGTTCTTTTATCCGTTCAATCTTATGCTGGATAATGAACTGCTCGATGGTCGTTCCCTGTACTTCTGAAAACAGGTTTGACAGGTAAGTGTAATTGTAATTCAATTTCTCACTTAAAAAATCAGAGAAGTTCGTTTTAATTACATCATCAGAATGGTGAACCATTTCGATAATGGTATTTTTTATTTTTTCAATCAAAACAGATCTTTTGTCGGTTATTAATTCAAAGCCTGCGTTAAACAAAGATATTTTCAGTTGCTTCAGCATTTCGTCAGAGAGGTTTTCCATGATCTCAACTTCACCCAGATCAACAATGATAAAATGCAAACCAAGTTTTTTCAACTCCTCACGCACCGCTATTTTACAGCGATTGCTCACCATATATTTAATGTGTAGTTGCAAATAATGTTTTTTCTTAGATTGATAAAAATCTGTTTGTACTCGTTCTGTTATACATTGATCACTTTAAATACAAACCATTTCTTTCATACACACAGGCAAAGTGAATGCATGAATATCCAAATGATTGTTGCCTATTCGTATCCACTTTTTATAATGGTCTGGATCATTTTAAACCGCCCGTTTGGAGTGACATTGCTGGGTGCATGGGCAGGAATCACAATGGATTGACCTGTTAAAAGAGAATGGGATACACCGCTGATTACAATTATTGCAGTGCCATCAATTATTTGAACAAAGGTATCAAATGGAGTCGTTTTTTCAGTCAATCCTTCACCGCTATCGAATGATATAACGCTGATGTTCCCTGTCGTTTTCTTCAGAATCGTTTTGATGACCACTGAATTTGGAATG
>JBLRXC010000266.1:0-3021 GCA_047920975.1 Bacteroidales bacterium
GTATCTACACCCATCTCAGAGATTATGAACAAGCAAAGCATTATTTTCACCGCTACATTGCGCTGAGTCGCTTGCATGAATTTCCTAATGCGATTAATGCGATTATGACCAAATCGCTGGCTCAGGTTTGTGGGTTCAACCATGAATATGATTCAGCCCTTCACTATTATTACCTTGGCCGTGCGTTTTTACCGGTTAACAAGGATATACACTTTGAACTGCATACCGGTTACGAAGGGGAAATTGGCGATATTCTATTCAGAGTAGGGAAGTCACATGATGCAATTCCGTTAATCAGAACCTCATTGAACGAAAATCTGGGTGATGAAAATTATTATGCTTCTACTTCTCAGGCTGCGAGACTGGGAAACGTTTTTTTGCAACTCGGGGTATATGACTCAGCACTTTTCTATTATCAACAGTCCTTGCTTCACTGTGTTTTGTTTTTTGAGAAACATCTTGGTTCTATGCTTGATACGCTGAAGCCTACAGTTTTCTTTAATTATCAGGAACTTATGATGATGCCCGATCTGCAGATCAGGCAGCGGTATTATGCGAGGAGAGCGGAAGCCTATGACAACCTCTACCAATATTACCAGCAACGGAATGACTCCAAAAAAGCCCTTGAATACCTGCAATACAAACTGCCTTATCTTGACTCGGTGAGAATAACTGCTAAGGAAACAGATTTATTCCGCATTCAGGCCAGATTTGAAAATGAACGGCTTGAGCAACAGGTGAATAATTTGGCCAGGGACAACGAAACCAAGGCATTCCAACTTCAGCGCAACCAGTTGGCATTGGCTTTGGTAGGCGCCATTTCCCTGCTGGTGGTTGCATTGGGTGTTTTTTATTTTCGCCAGAGCCGGATCAATGCCTTGCACGAAAAGCTGCTGGTGGAGCAGCGCCTGTTCCGTTCCCAGATGAATCCGCATTTCATCTTCAATTCGCTGTCCATTGTGCAGAACTTCAGTGTCAAACACGACGAAGCCAAAGCCAGCATTTACCTTTCACGCTTTTCGGAACTGGTCCGGAGCATCCTGAACAACTCATCGCAGGAACAGATCACCCTCGAAGAGGAATTGGCCACCATCGGGAACTACCTGGCCCTTCAAAAAGTCCGCTTCAGCGATCAGTTTGATTATGAACTGGAGGTTGATGACAGCCTTGACCCCGAGAGCACCTTCATTCCACCCATGCTCACCCAACCCTTTATCGAAAATGCCATTGAGCACGGCATCAGGAACCTGGGTTCAAAAGGAAAAATCGACATCAGGTTCATGCGCAGCAATGATACACTCATGCTTGAAATCGAAGACAACGGCATCGGCCGCTCAAAAGCACAGGAATTGCTGCATCAGCGCGATAAGAACCACAAAAGCATGGCCACCTCCATCACACAGGAGCGCATCACAGTCCTCAACCGCAAGTACCGGAGGAAGATCACCATGGAGATCGTTGACCTGAAAAACGAGCAGGGCGAAGCAAGGGGGACGAGAGTAGTCTTTGGGGTGCCGGTATACTAGTGCTTCGAAATTTCAGCACAGGGAAAGAATTACCTGTTTCAGGTGAAATTTCCTGTTGTAGTCGAAAATATCAATATTTTATACATTATCTCAATTATACGTGAGACTTGAAATAGATGCAATGACTATTAAACAATTTAGCTATTACAAATTGTAAATTACAATTTGCAAAAGCAATTCAAATTTTTATACTTCTTCTATCCACACATTCATACAAATCGAGACATTAATGCATGCAAAGCTCACAACCACTTTACAAACTGTGATTCTTTAACTGTGAACTCCCCCAGGGGTGCGTTCCCTCAACTAACCCCGGCGTTCACTCATTTGTTCTGGGCATTCACTCATTGGGTTCATACCTGCCTCTCCAGTATAGTACCTTTGGGCAAAGTTAACCTATAAAAGTATCAATTATGAAGAAGCTTATTTTTTTAACCAATATCATCCTGTTCGGGATATTAACAGGGTTACAGGGTCAGAAATCAGTGATAGAACTCACCTTCACTGCAGTTTACCATGATCAATATGTTGCACTTGACAGCATTCTTATTCAGAATCTTTCCCAGGGAGGTGATACCATGCTGTATGCGCCTGATCATCAATTGATGATCGATATAACAACTGGCCTGACCAGGGAAAATCAGGCTCTTTCACATCAGGACTTTGCACTAAGCCAGAATTATCCCAATCCCTTCTCTGAAACGACCGCCTTTACCATCACAACCGGTGAGAAGAGCGATGCAGTGGTGGGTGTTACCAATCTTTTTGGTGTACGTGTTGCCTTCCTTAAAACATCATTGGATGCCGGGAAACACCGCTTTACATTTCATTCCGGCAATGATCAGTTCTACCTGTTGTTTGTCACCATAAACGGAATCACAAAATCGTTAAAAATGATCAGCAACGGGTACAATCGTGGAACTGAAGGTATGCTTTCCTATTCAGGATCGCAGGCTGATTTGACCGGACTTAAATCTCATATCACCCATGGTTTTTTGTTTACCTCTGGTGACAGATTGAGGTTCACCGGTTATGCAACCACAGAAACCATGAAGCAGGGTAGCAATGAACTGGAAGATAAGCCTGAATCGAGCACAACATACGTTTTTGATATTATCGAAGGCATCCGATGTCCGGGCATGCCGTTAGTATATGACCCGGATGGCAATGTATACAATACAGTCCTCATAGGCTCCCAGTGCTGGATGAAAGAAAACCTGAAAACTACCACATACAGCAATGGAACATCCATTCCCAATGTCACCGATATCAATGAATGGTCAAGCCTGGTATCCGGTGCGTTTGTCTGGTACAGTCATGACATTTCATGGAAAGACTCTTATGGCGCCTTGTATAACTGGTACGTTACCAGTGATTCAACCGGAGTATGTCCCACCGGCTGGCATGTGCCCGGTGATGATGAATGGAGCATCCTGACAGACTTTATAGGTGGCATTGACGCTCCACATGGTAACATGTTGAAATCATGCAGACA
>JBLRXC010000267.1:0-2998 GCA_047920975.1 Bacteroidales bacterium
ACGTGAGAATACAAAATCTGGTAAAATATGCACCTGAGGAAATAAAGTACTATCAATCTGATATCTCCGGTTACAGTGTTGCTAAAAAAGACACCATAGATAAATATTATGTTTTTATTCAGCGAGCTATTGCACTATTAAATTCAAATGGTTTGCTCGGCTACATCGTACCGCATAAATTTTTTATTATAAAGGGAGGTAACGCATTACGGGAGTTTATAACAAGCAACTGTCAAATTTCAAAAATTACCCACTTTGGGGTTACACAGGTATTTCCTGATCGTTCGACATATACGGCTATATTAATTCTTCAAAAAGAAAGAAAGCCAGATTTCCATTTCAAACGAGTTAGAAAAATTACACCTGAACTTCTTGAGAAACAAGATACATTTGTTTCATACCAAACAGATGCTTTCAATACTGATCCATGGATATTCCTTGCACCGGACACAGAAAAAGTCTTTAACAACCTTCGAAATGAGCATTCTGTTCCCTTAAAGGAATTGGCTGACATATGTGTGGGATTACAGACCAGTGCTGATAAGATTTACATTTTTGAGCCGGAAAGTGAAACATCAGAAACATTTATATTTAAGAAAAAAGAGAAACTATGGGAGGTTGAAAAAAAAATATGTCTACCAGCTATTCACAAAGCAAATCTCAAATTATTTGATGTCATAGAAGGGAATTCACAAATAATATTCCCATATGAAATAACCAATGAGAAAGCAATTCTAATTTCTGAGGAAAAGTTTAAAAAAGACTTTCCTCTTTGTTATAAATACCTTGAGTCTCACAAAGATTTTTTATTAGATAGGAAAGTACAGAAAAAAAAAATAGGTCAACACTACATAGAGGCATTAAAGAAAAATGAAGATTCAAAAGTTAAGTGGTATCAATTTGGACGATCTCAAAGCTTGACAAGATTCCAGAATACACCAAAACTAGTTTGGTCTGTTTTAGCAAACAGTTCACCTTACGCCCTTGACAATGATGACATTCAATTCACCGGTGGAGGAAACGGCCCCTATTATGCATTAATTAACAGATCAGAATATTCACTGCTATACTTCCTGGGTATTTTATCTCATCCTCTGTTTGAGAATATGGTAAAGGCAGGGGCAAGTGAATTTAGAGGAGCTTATTATTCCCATGGCAAGCAGTTCATTGAAAATATTCCAATTCGGAAGATCGATTTTGAAAATGCTTCTGAAAAAGAAAGATATACCGGTATCAATAAACTGGTAGAATCCCTGATCAAAACGAAATCACAACTCAAGAGTGCACCTTATGGATCAAAGAGAACAGTGTACCAGAGAAAAGCGGACACACTTATGGATCAATTAATTCAAAACATCAACCTGCTGTATGGGATCAGTGAGGAGGAATTCAGAATGGTCATGAATGATGATATGTTTACTACAGAATTAGCAATAGAAGAATAATGGGACAGGTAAAAGAAAACATAAGTGCTCAAAAGTTAAGAGGGGGATATTATACTCCCCAGGCTATTACTGACTTTTTATGCCAATGGAGCATTGATAAAAACACTGAGAGAATTTTAGAGCCAAGCTGTGGTGACGGAAACTTCATTGAATCGGCCATCCTCAGGTTTAAAGAATTGGGGATTGAGGGAGATGAATTAAAAGGACGAATTAAAGGAATAGAATTGCTCGAAGAAGAATCACAAAAGGCCAAAGCAAGGGCTGCCAGTTTTGGTCTGAATTCCAATACCATCGTTAATAATGACTTTTTCCATTATATCAGCATTAATGGGATAGAAAAATATGATTCAGTCATCGGCAACCCCCCTTTTATCCGCTATCAAAGTTTCCCCGAAGAGCATCGTAAATTGGCTATTGAAATGATGCAGAGCCTTGGATTGAATCCGAATAAGCTCACCAATATCTGGGTTCCATTTTTAGTCGTATCCGCTTCCTTATTAAAAGATAATGGAAAAATGGCCATGGTTATTCCTGCCGAACTGTTTCAGGTAAAATACGCTGCAGAAACCAGGGTTTTTCTTTCCAAATTTTTTGAACGTATCACCATTATCACCTTCAAAAAATTGGTATTCACCAATATTCAACAAGAAGTGGTATTGCTGCTCTGCGAAAAGAAAGTACAACATGGAAAAGGAGTAAGGGTAATTGAGTGTGAAAACCTTGAGGAATTAAAGTCGATCAATTTCAAGGCAATAAACGGTTCGAATGTGAAACCTATAGATCATACTACAGAAAAATGGACAAAGTACTTTCTTAATGAAGATGAAATTAGCCTTTTAAAAAGATTAAGGACGGACGAGAGAATAATCTCTTGTAAGGATATAATGGAAGTAGATGTCGGGTTGGTAACTGGCAGAAATGAATTTTTCATGATGAAAGAGGAGCAGGTAAAAGAATGGGAATTGGAAAAATATTGCATTCCGGTTGCCAGTAAATCCAATCAGTTAAAGGGTATCACATTTTCTGAAAAGGATTTTTCCGATAATTCCGAAGCACAAAATGCTATCCATTTGTTCATCCCACCCAATGAAGATTTTGAGAAGCTGCCTATGGTATGTCAAAATTATATTGAGTATGGTGAGCAACAAGGATTTAATACCGGCTACAAGACCAGGATAAGGAAACGCTGGTATATTACTCCGTCCTTGTGGGTTCCGGATGCATTTGCATTGCGGCAAGTTGGAGATTATCCCAAACTTATCTTAAATGAAACCGGAGCATCTTCTACAGACACCATTCATAGGGTAAGATTTAAGGAAGGGGTAAATAGAGATATGGCCGCCATTTCATTTCTCAACTCCCTTTCATTTGGTTTTTCAGAAATCACCGGACGTAGTTATGGTGGTGGTGTAATGACTTTCGAGCCAACTGAAATTGAAGAAATACAGTTCCCGGTTTTGGCCGATTTAGACCTAGACTTTAAAAAAATTGATGAACTGATCCGCAAACGGAAAATTGAAGAGGTATTAGATATTGTTGATGAGGCTTTGTTG
>JBLRXC010000268.1:0-2958 GCA_047920975.1 Bacteroidales bacterium
GTAACCTCCTGGTTGTTACCATTGGAGGTAGTAAGACCCTGGGCAATGACTGCAGAAGTGAATAGCAAACCACAAGCTACCATCAAGATGGCAACAAAACTACTCTTCTTCATAACTCTCTTTATAAAGTTATTAATTTTACAAAAATAAGAAGTTTTTTCAAATTGGGAATATATTTCCAAAAAAAAGCACATTTTCTTTCCCGGAAAACCGCAATCGAAAGAAAAAAATCTTTAATATACAGAAAATAAGATAATTAGGTTGTTGAAAAAAATTAAAAAATTTTTTTAAAAAAAGATAATTGGTGTTAAGATTGTGGGTCTTGGCAGGTTCGAACTGCCGACCTCATGCCTGTCAAGCATGCGCTCTAAACCAACTGAGCTAAAGACCCTTCGTTCATCAGCACTATGAAAATAGAGGGAAATGCATCCGGTTTGCTGATGATCCTCGTTGAAAAACTTAAAATCTCCCTATGCTGATTCAGTATTCGTCTGCAAAATTAAAAATTCTAATTGAAATGGTTTGGATAATGTTTAATATTTTTGGCCGAAAAATCAAATCATGCAAAAACTTAAAACGCTGGTTGTTCTGTTATTTCTGTTACAACCCTTTGATTCGATAACACAGGAAATTTCACCTGAGATTACACTGGAGGATATTTTTAAATCAGGAAAATTCCGTGGTGAACATTTTCCGGGAGTTCAATCCATGAAAGACGGACAACACTATATCCGTCAGGAAAAGGGATCTTTCATTGTATACGACTATGAGACCGGTGAACAAACCGATATATTAGTCTCAGCAGGAGACCTTGTTCCGCCAGGCGACACTACACCTGTATCCATCAATGCTTATGCCCTGAGTATGGATGAAAAAAGAATTCTGATCGCGTCACAAACAGAAAGTATTTACCGACACTCCTCACAATCATATTATTATATTTATGATTTAAAAAGTCGATCATTAAAACCACTCTCTGATGGAGGAAAGCAACGGTTGGCTGAATTCTCTCCGGATGGAAAAATGGTTGCCTTTGTGCGGGAGAACAACTTATTCATCAAAGACCTTGAGACCAATCAGGAATACAAGGTAACTAATGACGGAATGGTGAACGAGGTCATCAACGGTGCAACTGATTGGGTTTACGAAGAAGAGTTCGGTTTTACAAAAGCCTTTCACTGGTCACCTGACGGAAAAAAACTGGCATTTTACAAGTTCGATGAATCAAATGTCATGGAGTTTACCATGATGTTTTGGGGAGATTTATACCCTGAACCCTATAGGTTCAAATATCCGAAAGCAGGTGAAGCCAATTCAGAGGTGAAAATCATGGTTTATGATTTACCATCCGGCCATTCTGTTATCATGGATACTGGGGAGGAGACAGATATTTACATTCCACGGATCAAGTGGACACAGGATCCCGAAGTTTTGTCTATACAAAGAATGAACAGGCATCAGAATGAGCTGGAAATTTTACTGGCGAATGTAAATACCGGCAATACAGAGTCTCTTTACACAGAGAAAAACAGGTATTACATTGATATAACAGATGACCTTACTTTTTTGAAAAACGGTGAACAGTTCCTTATGACCAGTGAGCAGGACGGATATAATCACATTTATCTGTTTGATATGTTAGGAAACCTGGAGGCACAGATTACGAAAGGTGAATGGGATGTTTCCGGATTTATTGGTTTGGACGAAGAGAATGGAATTGTATACTATTCCTCCGCAGAGTCATCCCCGTTGAACAGGGAAGTTTATTCGATTAAACTTGATGGAACGGGTAAAACAAAACTTTCAGAGAAGGAGGGGACTAACAGGGCTGTTTTTTCCGAAAAATTCATATACTATATAAATACCTTCAGCGATGCCAATACTCCGCCGGTGATCACCCTGCATCGTCATTCAGGGGAGAAAGTAAGAGATTTGGTTGATAATCAAAAACTGAAACAAACCATTGCTGATTATAAGTTCGTTGAAAAAGAATTCTTTAAATTCACGACTTCCGAGGGGATTGAGTTGAATGGATGGATGATGAAGCCGGATGATTTTGATCCAAACCGGAAATACCCTGTACTAATGTATGTTTATGGAGGGCCAGGTTCTCAGACAGTTCAGAACAGTTGGGGCGGCGGTGGCACCTGGTACCAATATCTTGTCTCCAGGGGACTGATTGTTGTTTCTGTTGATAATCGCGGAACAGGTTCCCGTGGAGAAGAATTCAAGAAAATGACCTATCTTCAACTTGGAAAATATGAGACACTTGATCAAATGGAAGCTGCAAAATATCTCGGGAGTCTTGGTTATGTTGACCCTCAACGCATTGGAATTTGGGGTTGGAGCTATGGAGGGTATATGGCAGCCCTTTGTCTCACAAAAGCACCAGATCTTTTTTCGGCAGGGATTGCTGTAGCCCCGGTAACCAACTGGCGTTATTATGACAATATATATACTGAGCGGTTCATGCGAACCCCTCAGGAGAATCCTGCAGGTTATGACGATAACTCACCCATAAACCATGCAGACAAATTAAAGGGAAGGATTTTGCTCATTCACGGAACTGCTGATGACAATGTACATGTTCAGAACACCATGGATTTTGTTTCAGCCCTGGTTGCTGCCAACAAGCAGTTTGATCTGCAGTTATACCCGAATAGCAATCATGGGATATATACTGGTGTTAATACTTCATTTCATTTGTACACCAGGATGACCAACTTTATTTTTGAATATCTTCTTCAATCAGAAAAATAAACCGGCTTACCTAAAGAAAAATTAGATTAATTGAAGAATTAATTTTTTGGTAATTGTTTTTTTGTACTTTTGCACCCCATATTTTTTTCATAAAAACGAAAGATATTAAGTATGATAATTATTCCTGTAAAAGAGGGTGAAAGCATTGACAGGGCTTTGAAAAAATTCAAACGAAAATTTGAAAAAACCGGCGTAGTC
>JBLRXC010000269.1:0-2957 GCA_047920975.1 Bacteroidales bacterium
GTCATATTATCAATTACCATGTAGTTTTCCGGTTCTACCGTGCCAAAATAGTTCCAGTCGAGTTTAAATTCACAATTGTTGAAATAACTTACGCTGGTGTGCGGGTAATCATAAAACTGGATGGCCGTTTGGTTATTGATAAAATGGGCATCGCTGGCCTGGATGATCCCACCCGCATAGGCAGGGTTGGGGGTCAGGTCCCCATCGGTCGGGTCTTCTTCAAGCAAACTGGCCACAACGCCCTGACGTGAATTTATGATGGTGCCGCCGTTCTGGATTTTTACCCAGCCCTGGTCAACAGGGTTCTGATTGGAGCTGGGATCGCCCCATACTTCGATGCCGTACCAGAATTCATCTTCCTTTACCGAAGTAAGTAAGCCACCATCTAATTCAAGTTTACCTCCCTGCTCAACTATGACTTTTCCATTTTCTACAAATCCGACTTCTGATGTTATGGTGAGTGTGCTACCTGAACAAACCCTGATTTCATCGGCATAAGTTATGTTCTGATCCCAGGTTACGTGTTGATTGTTGCAAATTTTTAAAGTTTGAGGCACATTAAAGTCTTCAAAATGTAAACCGTCCTTATCAATTACATTGACTTTAATCATATCCTCTTCAAGGCTGAATTTGGCAAAATGATATATTGCAGCGACAGCCAATTCACCGGCGTCAGTTTGCGGTGAATACAAATTCGCACCCCCTCCGCCTAAAGTTAAATGATGTATGCCTTGAACCATCCAGTGAGCATAATAATGGTTATGGCCATTGAGTACAATTTGAACACCCGAGTTTACAAATAAAGATTGAAGGTACACCTGCTCATTTAAGTTGTTATCATGGCCTCCGCTTGAAAATATGGGAGAATGAAAAACTACTATTTTCCATTTTTTCAATGTGTTTGATAAGTCATTTTCAATCCAGTTTCTTTTTTCCTGGTTCAAGGTTGCATCTTCATGATCAAGATCAATCATACAAAAATGTGCCGGGCCATAGTCAAATGAATAACAAAACCCTGTAGCTGTGCCTTGATAACTAAATGGCCAATATTTTGCATAGTTTGTCCCTGTGATTTCATGGTTACCTTTGGCACCCATAATTGCTAACTTTGCCTTTAATTCCAAGGAATTTACATGAGTGAGATTAAAATAATCCTGTGTCCATTTAGCTTCATCATCATTATAATTCCAGTCTCCTGTGTGAATCAAAAATGTTTGACTACCCGGGTCATTATCAACTTCATTCATAATGGCTTCGCATACAGGATCATGATTTGCCGGTGGTAAAGTTGAACTTCCTCTTGTATCTCCATAACCGTAAAAGACTGATGTTGTTGCTTCTGTGAGAGGAGGTGTGATAAACGATCCTTCTCTTCCATCAATGGGTATATCATCGTCCATCACAAAAGCCTGGAAATAGTACAATTCACCAGGATCCAGATCATCATCAAGGTCAAGTTCAACATACCACAGGTCATCGTTCCAGTTATAATTAGCCGTTATTATAAGGCCGGAATATTGTTCAAGGTCATATTGTAACCGGCAGGGATCATTGGGATACGTGGTCAATTGCCACTGAATAACAATCTTATCAAGTTCAGGAGTTACCTGCCCCGTGGACTGGTCTATTTTATTTTTAAAGAACATATACGGCTCTTTTTCGAAATAATTGGTTTGTCCGATGACTGCTATTACAGACATTATAATTGCTACAATTAATATTGCTTTTTTCATTTTTATAGTGTTATTTGGTTAATAATCCGTTTCCATATAATATTTTTGAATCACGTTCCCTAACAAATAAAAGGGATTTGCAGGTATAATTTGGTCTATTCTATAATAAATTTACAATACCCTGATGCATTGTCTTCGGCATACAAAACAGCGATATATATCCCCGGTGGCCAATTGCTGACAAGTGCACTGCATTCATGTTGTGATGGCTCAATTTTTTGCCGAAGCATCAATTCACCAAATACATTAAAGCATTTCAACTCCATTTTGGAATGAAGCCCGTTGTTTTCAATCCGGAATTTTATGATACCACCTTTAGCCGGATTTGGGACAGGAGTAATTTTAACCTTGCTTTTCTGAACATTATAATCCTCCAACCATGGAATGTCCTCTATATTGGTAATAACACCGCAACCCGTGAGGTCAATTACACCTGATTGTATTGTGCCGGGGCATAGGCTGTCGTAGGTATAGGTTGCCGTGTAAACCGTGTCCTGTTCAAGGCTGTCATTTACTTTATACAAATACACATCATAGCTTAAATCAGGATACCAATAGCTGCTGGCTATTACAAATTTACTATCGAAGGTTTTAAAAATATGGCTTGAACCTGCCGTACCCTCCCTGCTTTCGTATTTCAATACGTTGCCACTGGTATCAATAATAAATTCACCCCATGGATTGCCTTCATAATTTTCACCAAACGCCGATGTTGTTATAAATAGTGAGTCATTCAAACGTTCAATGTCATATATAAAATTACTGTTTGTTGAAGGAGAAATATCCCCGTTTTGAATAATATTATATCCTTGTTCTATACCATTTTTATTAAAAAACATCAATATTGAATTATTGATAATTTCACCCCCTTCAACAAACCTTTTCGTCCCAACTCCCATTAATATTGAATCATTCAATGAGATACAATCATAAGCTTTGCCTTTTAAATTGTCCATCAGAGCGAACTCCAACACCCACTTTTCATTAAACAGGGTATCAATACCGATAAACATAGGCCGGATTGAAGTGACCGTTGGATAATTTGGATGGGGTGAATAAACATAACCGCTGATGATATAAATATCATCAAAAAACTGTATGCGGCTGCCCAGGCGCATTTCAAAGTCGGGATAGTTTTCTTTGGATGCGTAGGTCCGCTTCCATTTGTATTCACCGTCAGGGGAAATACAAAACAGGAAGATCATGTCGTACTGGTCTTCATCG
>JBLRXC010000270.1:0-2949 GCA_047920975.1 Bacteroidales bacterium
TAGAGAAAGAGAAGAGAAAGTGGGAAGAAGAATCGAAGGTCCACCGGGAAATTGTTACTGAAGACAATGTTGCAGAAGTTATCGCCATGATGACAGGCGTTCCTGTTCAAAGAATCGCTCAGAATGAAAGTGATCGGCTGGTTGTGATGGAGGAAGATCTGGAAGGATCTGTCATCGGACAAAGCGAAGCTATTAAGAAAGTTGCCAAATCAATCCGGAGGAACCGGGCCGGATTGAAAGATCCAAACAAGCCTATTGGAACATTTATCTTTCTTGGACCGACAGGGGTTGGAAAAACTCATCTTGCCAAAGTTTTGGCCAAATATCTTTTTGATACCGAAGACGCCCTTGTCCGGGTTGATATGAGCGAATACATGGAAAAGTTTGCTGTTTCGAGGCTGGTAGGAGCGCCTCCGGGATATGTTGGTTATGAAGAAGGCGGGCAACTCACTGAGAAAGTCAGACGGAAACCATACTCTATTGTATTGCTCGATGAAATTGAAAAGGCACATCCGGATGTTTTCCATCTGTTGCTTCAGGTTATGGATGATGGCTTGCTGACTGACAGTTTTGGCCGCAGGATTGATTTTAAGAATACTATTCTAATCATGACTTCCAATATTGGCTCCCGTCAGTTAAAGGATTTTGGTCAGGGAGTCGGCTTTAATACAGCTGCTAAAAAGTCGTCCAAATCTTCCTATGCAAGAAGTGTGATCGAAAACGCCTTGAAAAAGGCCTTTACTCCTGAGTTTCTCAACAGAATTGATGACGTGGTGATCTTTGAACACCTTGAACGGGAAGATATTCACAAAATTATTGATATTGAACTGACGCATTTGTTCAAAAGGATCATGGATTTGGGATACAAAATTGAGGTCAATGATAAAGCGAAGGACTTCCTCGTTGACAAAGGATGGGATGCTCAATATGGTGCCCGTCCCCTAAAGAGGGCCATACAAAAATACGTGGAAGATCCACTTGCAGAAGAGATTATCAAACATAACCTGTCACAAGGTGACTTGATATTGGTTGATCACACCGGAAATGAAAATGAAGAGTTGACCATCAGGATTAAAAAAGCCAAAAAAGAGATCGCCAAAACAAAATAGATTTGCTGCACTTGCTCCAATTGACTTTTTCAGGCCACTTACATACTTTCTCCCAGAATATTAGAAGGTCTTTGGTCTTTATATGGGTTAAATGTGTTTTTCCGGCCAGCGTAAATTTCTGAAAAATCAGGATTTTAATTATTCTTCATTTGGATATATATTTAATTTTGGCCACAAAATAAATTAATCCTGACTTATGAATTCAAAAGACATACTTAAAGGTGGAGAGTTCCTGATCAAAGAAACCAATTTTCAGGATGTATTTATTCCTGAAGAATTTAATGAAGAACAACTGATGATTGCCCAGACCTGTGATGATTTTCTGGAAACTGAGGTATTTCCGATGTTGGATCGGATTGATGCACAGGAGCCAGGACTGATGCGTAATTTGATCAAAAAGGCTGGAGATCTTGGACTGTTGGGAATATCAGTCCCTGAACAATATGAGGGATTTGAGCAATCATTTGTCACCTCCATGCTTGCCAGTGCAGCCATGGGAGCTGGCTACTCCTTCTCTGTTGCATACTCTGCACATACAGGGATAGGGACTTTGCCCATCGTTTATTATGGAAATGATTACCAGAAACAAAAATATCTTCCAAAACTCGCAACCGGAGAATGGGCTGCTGCCTATTGCTTAACCGAGCCAAATGCCGGTTCAGATGCCAATGCAGGTAAAACCAAGGCTGTTCTGTCAAATGACAGGAAAAATTATGTGCTCAATGGTCAAAAGATGTGGATCACCAATGGTGGTTTTGCAGATGTTTTCACTGTGTTTGCTAAAATCGACAACGACCGTGTCTATAGCGCTTTTATTGTTGAAAGCAAATCTCCAGGGGTTGTGATCAATCCTGAAGAGAAAAAAATGGGAATCAAAGGTTCTTCAACTGTTCAGATTTTTTTCAATGATGTGCCTGTTCCTGTTGAAAACCTTCTGGGTAAACGTGGCGAAGGTTTTCGTATTGCCCTGAATATTTTACACATGGGCAGGATTAAACTGGGTGGGACCGTGCTGGGTGCAGCAAAAAGAGCCATTACGCAGGCGGTGAATTATGCCAACGAACGTAAGCAATTTGGCCAGTTCATCTCTGAGTTCGGAGCGATTAAGCATAAG
The DNA here is from genome assembly GCA_047920975.1 of Bacteroidales bacterium. Classification (GTDB taxonomy): domain Bacteria; phylum Bacteroidota; class Bacteroidia; order Bacteroidales; family JAADJA01; genus JAADJA01. The sequence goes on from JBLRXC010000270.1 coordinate 2,224, forward strand.
CTTGCCGAACAGGTCATCAGGACATGGGTAACTGAATCAGCAGTTTATCGCGTCAGCAAAAACATTGATGATTTGATAGATAAATTGTTGGGAGAAGAAATTGAAAAATCCAAAGCCACCATCGAAGGAATAGGCGCTTATGCCATTGAGGCAGCCGCATTGAAGGTATTTGGATCCGAATCACTTGATTACGTTGTTGACGAATATGTTCAGATATTGGGAGGGATGGGCTTCTCTGCTGAAACCAATGCTGATAAAGCCTACCGTGACTCAAGGATCAACAGGATTTTTGAGGGAACAAATGAGATCAATCGCCTCCTGGTCACTGATACGACCATAAAAAAAGCCCTAAAGACCGGCTTTGATGTGGTACGGTATGCCAATGGAATATTGCGGGAAATGAACAATGAAGAGAATCCAGATGCTGATCAGGATGACTATTTTGCTCTAAAGCATCAGTATGTCGGGAATTTTAAAAAAATTGCACTTTTGCTCATGGGGATGTTGTCTGAAAAGTTTGAGAGAAATTTTCTATCTGAACAGGAAATTTTGATGAAAATCTCTGACGTCATCATGATGGTCTATGGAGCAGAGTCAACCCTCTTGCGCGTTCAGAAAATTGAATACATGAAAGGGAAAGATGAAAATGTGTACAGGGATATTCTTAATGTGTATATCTATGAATGTGCGCATCAGATCAACAAATGTGCACTGGATGCCATCAAC
>JBLRXC010000271.1:0-2942 GCA_047920975.1 Bacteroidales bacterium
GCTGAAGAAGAACTATTTAATAAGAAATTAGCATATTGTAAACTCAAAAAAGAAATAAATCATGAAAAGATCAGCAATTTTTGCCGTCATGCTTATAATAACCATGTCGGTTATCACGGAAAAGATCACAGCACAATGTGTACAATGTGATGCAAATTCAAGTGCGTCAGGGAATTATGCAAGTGCTCTGGGAATGTCATCCAATGCTGCCGGACAAGCATCGTTGGCAGCAGGTTTGGAAGCGCTTGCAGACGGAAGTTTCTCACTAGCCCTGGGAAAATATGTATCGGCATATGGGGCCAATTCAGTTACTATTGGACGATACCTGCAGACAAATACATCACCTGCAATGATTATTGGAACAGGTTATGATAACGATGACAAGCTATGCAATGGTATCTCAAACTCTCTTATGATAGGTTTTAATTCAAACAAATCCACGCTTTTTATCGGGGGCGCCCCAGGCAATGACTATACCGGCAAAATCGGCATCGGCGATGTAACCGTTCCGCAGGCCAAGCTGCACATCAAGGCCGATAATCTTGAGGCGGCTGAAGTGTTCATAGAACCGCATCAGTTTGGAGGAAGCAATGGTGCAGCCCTCTGGCTGGGAACCAAAGAATATGGATTTAGGTCACGGTTAGGGAAACTGGAATTCAAAGTGGGAGAGGCCGGTAGTTATATCTTTAATGATGGGAACCTGGGGATTGGCACCACCCAACCCACAGCCAGACTTCAGGTGAAAGACGGCGATATCTTCATAGAAGATATTGACCGGGGCATCATCATGAAATCTCCCGATGGCAATTGTTGGCGTGGTACACTGGATAACACCGGGGCACTTCAGTTCAACCAGATTGATTGCAATAGTCTGGTCGGAGTTGCTGCAGAACCAGATAGCAAACAGTCATACAAGGTTCAGATATACCCCAACCCGGCCAGCAATGAGGTAACCATCGAATATAACCAGTCCGGATCAGCTTTCGCCTCCTTCAGGGACTTAAACGGAGCGCTCATCACCCAGCGGGAACTGAAAACGGGTATCAACCGCATTGGACTGGAGAACCTGTCACGGGGTTATTATTTGTTAACGGTGATGGATCAAAGTAACCGGGTCCTTGCCTCCGAAAAGGTTATGAAGCAATAATAAGTTTCCGTAAGAGCAAAGAAGCATTGAAGTGGCATCATACAGACTGAACGTAGTTTTCATTTTGCTTTTATTTCAAAATTTCAATGAAATCAGAAGTCAGCAGGAAAACAGTATTGGCTATTCTCACCGGACAACGTTGTCAGTGTTTCAGGGTTTCGGCAACGAAAACTCCAATGTACTCTACAGCTCAAAAAACCAACTGACAGGGTATGGATTGAGAGTTGTTAATGGAATAAAATACCGCTCTTCTGAAACGGGTTTAGGCGTTGGGGTTGAAAAATGGGATGCAATGGTTTTTTCACTGTTTTTGAGTCAATTGTATGGTTTTGAAGCTTCCCGGTTTATGCCCTGGCTTTTTATTAAAGCGGAGGGCGGGTGGGCGCATGGCGAAATGAACCCGGATTCGCCATATCCAGCCTTCAGATCGGATAACGCCTGGTTTCTGGCGGCAGGGCCGGGAGCTAAAATAACATTAAACCACAAAATGTCAATTCTCTGCGGAGTTCAATATGAATTCCACAAAAAGATTCTGAAAAAAGAATTCCGGTACAACAGTGTGGAAGGATTGCATTTTGTCGGAGTTTATCTGGGGTTCAGTTTTCTTAATAGCTGGTAACACTGAACTTTGCTTCCGGTAGGTGTTTTTGCAACAGCTTCCCTTGATTGATGTTTTCACAGTCTCTGCCTCCGGTCGGTGTTTTCACCGACCGGAATTCACATCCTCAATCATAAACTAAAAGATTGAGCAAGTTGTATTATTACTGTGTGTGGCAGGTTGGTGAAAACACCAACCTGAGGCATGGGTCATGGGCGTGATCAGCACTAAGTGGTAGCGTAAACAAGCAATAACAATTTCCTTCTCTGGCATTTCATGGTCGCTTAACCTGTTGGTTCTTTCAAATATGCTACTTCAGGTTGGCATTTTTAATAACACTGAATAGCACATCAACATCAATTCCCATCAGAAAATATGCTCATAATAGTGTGTTAAAATTCCCCATTGATCTTCATTCCGCATATAATACCTTGCGGATGAATATTCATAATCCTCTGGTTTCTCAACCAGTTTCCACTTATCCTGTAAAGGATTATTATGAATATAGTTGAGCTTTTGTTCAAGTACAGTCCGGTTAAAGATTCTTTTATTGAAAGAATTTCTTTGCCAGAATTGATAATGCCTGTCTTTTCCTGATTTCCTAAATCTCTCAAGGAAAGATGGGTTTGTTTCCCTGAGATCATATTTAATGATTTGAGCTGTATATTTCAAAAAATCCCGTTGAACATTTTGCAATTTATGACCTTCCTTTATTTTCCAAACCAAGTGAATATGGTTTGGCATGATAACGAACCCATAAAGAAAAATTCTTTCATTTTCAGTCAGGAATTTCAGGGATTCCAATATGATCTTTTTATATTTTTCATTTTCCAGCAGGAGATTCCAATTATGAACAGAAGCTGTGAAAAAAAGGATATATTCTTCCATAAGTTCAAAATTAGAATATTTTCAGTAGAAATTGTTCAGATTGGTGAAAACACCAACCTGAGACATGGGTCATGGGCGTGATCAGCACTAAGTGGTAGCGTAAACACTCAATAACGATTTTCTCTCTTGACTACATTGTCGTTTGATCAATCAGCGCTTACAAATATGCTGCTTTCGGTCGGCATTTTTAACAACACCGAACTCTGCTACCTGTCTGTAATTTCACACTCTTTGCCTCCGGTCGGTGTTTTCACCGACCGGAATTCACATCCTCAATCATAAACTAAAAGATTGAGCAAGTTTTATTAT
>JBLRXC010000272.1:0-2847 GCA_047920975.1 Bacteroidales bacterium
AATAAACCAATGAAACCAATCTTGTTTATCTCAGCCTTCTTGCTGGGCACATTTTTGCTTGAAAATGTATTTGCACAAAATCCAACTGTCAGTTTTAATTATGATGCAGCCGGAAACCGAACGTAAAGATACATCAATGCTGAAAAGTCCATTGAAGTGGATTCGCTTTTCCAGGATGAACAATTCCCCGAACTGATCTATCATGAGCTTGATGCAAGGGTTTATCCAAACCCTACTTATGGCTTGATTAACATCGAAACCGGCAGTGATGAAGACCTGCCGGTCAAATATGTTATAGTTGACCAGACCGGTAAAACGCTGCAAGTCAATCGGCTTATTGACCAATACAGTACAATTGACCTGACCTCTTTTGAACCGGGAATCTATTTTATACAATTGCAAGGCAATGACCGTCGGGTTTCATACAAAATAGTGAAAAAATAAACCTTTGTTTCACATATATCAACCAATAAACCATGAACAAAACCATACTTGCAGTTTTCCTGGTCTTATCTTTCACAGGGCTGAACGGACAGCAACAAGCTGAACATTTTATATTGGATCAGCCATTGACAGGCCAGCAGATATTTGAAGCGAGGGATTACATTGAAATGATCCCCGGCTTTGAATATGAAGCCGTAACTCCAAACGATCTATTTTCGGCCGGAATCAATCCCTGGCTTTTATTCCCTCCTGTGGATGGCGTTACAGGCGGTCCTCCTGGCGGAGTGGTCGGAGAAAGTGGTGTTGTAGGAAAAACCGGTGGCGCCTTTTCCGTAAGTGAAACAGGCCAGGCTACCTATGTTATCCCACTTGAGTTTCCCGGCGGTGTGGCAGGTATGACACCTGACCTTAGCCTTGTTTACAACAGTAATGGCGGTGATGGAATACTCGGACCGGGTTGGTCTCTTGGCGGTTTATCAGTCATTTCATTGGTGCCGGCAACAAGGCACCATGACGGCATTAAAAATGCCGCTTATGGATTAGATTTTTACAGAAATAGTTATACACTTGATGGCCAAAAACTTATCAGGATTTCTGATCCTCCCGGGGGAGGTGTAAACAATCCTCTTGAATTCAAAACCGAGAACAATATTTTTAGCAGGATAATAAGAAAAACTTATTCTACTTCAGACGATAAAGGAAAAGATGTAACAGACAGCTATTTTGAAGTTCAAACAAAAGCGGGATTAACTTATTATTATGGAAATCATGCTTCGGCCCGTCACTTTGTAACAAAGGATGGCGTATCCTCTACAGTAGCATACTACGTAGGTCGTATTGAAGATAATTTTGGCAATGCAATCGAATTTGAATATGAAAACATTCACGAGACTGGTGAAATATATATCCAAAAAATCATCTACACGATCAATTCGATTTCTTCGGCTGGCATTTATGAAATCAATTTTAAATATACTGAACGAAATAGTCCTTTGATTTCCTACTTCATGTACCAACCAGCAATGGGTCCGGAACTTTCTGTTCCTTTTAAAACAGCAAAAATCGTTCAGGCAATTGAATGTGTTTATAAACCAACTAATGCGGTAGTAAAGGAGTATGTCATTGATTATGTTGAGCGTGGACCAGGTACTGGTTCACAGAACAAAACAAAACACCTCGCAAGCATTCAGGAGTTTGGGTTTGGAGGCGCTCTTTCCGGTGTAGAAAAGTACAATAAGACAATTTTTGAATGGGAGGAGGAGATGAACTATAATACTTTTGAATCATTAACCATAAGTTTACCGCAAACAATTTTTAAATCATATGCTGTGAACGGCATATCTTCTCTCGTTAGAAATGTTGAATATCATATAACCAAGATTGATAACGATTTGAATTCAAACGTAATCAGAACCTATGAAAGAGTTTTTCGTGAACCATCAGGATGGTCATGGAATTGCACACATACAATAATTGTTGAGGTTTTAAAACCAATTAATGACTCTCAATTTGAAATTGATAACTATATGGTCATCCCATATCAGTCATACACGCAGAATTACGCCACAGTAATTAGCGAAGGTTCATTTACTGTGGCAATAGCCGATTTTAATGGAACCGGCAGAAATGATCTTGTATTAATGAAGAGATTTTTTAATAGGGATAGTTGGAATTTTACTGGTACTGAAGTAACTCTGTACTTAAATAATTGCAACGGGTTCTTCAACAATGCTTTCGTGTCTGTCTATAACAGCCCTCAACACTTTTTTTATCAATACACCGGTGACTTCAACGGCGATGGAATTGCAGACATCTTATTGCAAAACACTAATTTAGCATCTAACAATCTTATCTGGCGACTTGGATCACCTAACAATCCATTAAACGATTGCACCGACTCAAAAAATGGACAAACTCTACTTTATAATCCACAGGATCAAAGCCTTATCGGACTTCTTCAAAATATTGATTTTAATGGTGATGGTAGGGCTGATTTCATAAAAGAAGTTGGAAATACATTAAAAGTTTTTACAATAGTGCCTGAATCTGAGCTATCGAATCAAATGAAAATTATTGCTCATACTATATCTGATTACCCGGGTAATGATGATGAATCCGTATTATGTCATATTAATACTGATGGAAAAGTGGATTTAATCGCTTATTCCTCCGAAGTAGATTGGATTTCAAATTCACCCGTAATCGAAGCTATTGTTACAGTTGATTCAAAACTCGGAACCGGTCAGGGATTCGTTTACTCTGGCACAAATACCATAAACAGTTCCATTACAGTGACAGAAATAAGTACCATATTGGAAGTATCCCAAACAACTACAATAAAACCGTTCAATAACTTTGCAGGGAATGGCCGTGATGCTTTTATTATGAAAATCAACATTAGCG
>JBLRXC010000273.1:0-2807 GCA_047920975.1 Bacteroidales bacterium
TCCAGGGAAACCGCAACCCTTTTATTGACCAGCCGGAATTTGCAAACCTTATCTGGGGTATTGAATTAGACCCCGAACCCGAAAACCATATAACAGACTTTTCAGCTAATTCCATTACGTTGAGCTGGGCAGATGCTGTCGCCCCCATTCTGCCCGACGGATACCTGGTGAGGATGAGCGATAAAGGTTTTTATGACATAGCAATTCCTGTTGACGGCCAGCAGATTTACAATGATTTCTACAACAAAAATGTGCCTTATGGCCAACAATCTGTCACATTTGATGGATTGTTTCCCAATACATTATACTATTTCAAAATCTTCAGCTATAAAGGCGAAGGTGCATCCATTGACTTTAAAACTGAAGGGATAATTCCCAACCTAAGCATAATGACAAACTAAATTATGGCTTGATTACTTTTACAAAGATTTGTTTAAAAAACTGACAAAATGAATTCATTTAGCCCAACAGCCAGCATTTCTCCTGATTTTTCAAGAACAGCCATTGGCCTTTGGAGACTTCACTCATGGGACTTAAAAAATGCGCACCTACTTGATTTTATAGAGAAATGTATGGACGCCGGCATCACAACTTTTGACCATGCTGATATTTATGGCAATTATTCCTGCGAAGAAATATTCGGACAGGCCATGGCTGGTCAATCCTCGTTGCGAGCCAGGATGCAATTGGTGAGCAAATGCGGGATCAAACTGGTTTCTGACAAGCGTCCGGATCACAAAGTTAAAACCTATGACACCAGCAAAGTGCATATTATCCAATCTGTGGAGAATTCCCTGAAAGCCCTGCAAACCGATTTTCTGGATGTACTTCTGATCCATCGTCCTGATCCGCTTATGAATGCCGACGAAACGGCTGAAGCTTTCAGAAACCTCAGGGAATCTGGAAAGGTGCTCCATTTTGGGGTTTCAAACTTTATGCCGCATCAGTTTGACTTGCTGCAATCCCGCCTTGATTTTCCTTTGGTCACCAACCAGGTGGAAATATCTATTCTGAAACCCGACACTCTTTTCAATGGCATAATTGAGCATTGCCAGCAACATCGTATTCAGCCTATGGCCTGGTCGCCACTGGCTGGTGGAAGGCTATTTCACAGTGATGATCCGCAGGCCATACGTTTACGAACTGTACTCACTGAAATTGCCGCACAGCATGAAAATGCAGATATGGAACAAATTGCACTGGCATGGCTGCTGAAACATCCTGTGGGCATTGTTCCTGTAATTGGAACCGGTAAGATTAACAGGGTTAAAAATGCAGTTGAGGCAGAACAGATTCTATTAACTTCTGAGCAGTGGTTCTCAATACTTAAGGAGGCAGCTGGAGCAGATGTTCCATAAATAATTTGTTGATTTTCATCATAAAAATTAATGTCTTCATTAAAAAGGAGGATATCTTTCGTCTATTTACACGCTTGTAAATCAGTGTTGGTAAACAACACCCTGGTAGATTGAGGTATGTACTAGTGTTGTGTTAAGTCGAAATTGACGGATAAAGCCTTTTGAGTTTTATCCGTGCCTGGTCATTTGTAAACTGCCAGTTAATCTTGGCATTCTTATTATTCCTGTGGTTTTGCCATGCATCTACTTCTGATTTTATTTCTTTCATTGTAGCAATATGTCGGTTCAAACACTGTCCGTTAAGTACATGCAACTCAATTTCTGCCATGTTTAACCAACTCCCATGTTTCGGTGTAAAAATAAATTCAAATCTATCTCTAAGCCTTTTGGCTTCTTCCGGAACAAACATTTCATAGAAAGCTGAAGCATCATGGGTCTTGAAATTATCCATAACCAATCTTATCTTCTTTGCCTTTGGGTACATTTCATCAGCTATCCGTTTCATAAATTTTGCCCAATCTGTTTTTGTTTTGTACTGCGTAATTTCAACCAGCCTTTTGCCCTTTAGCGGTTCATTTGCCATAAATATATTAACCATGCCGTGCCGGATATATTCGTAGTCCACTCTGGCTTCCTGCCCAGGTTTCATCGGCGTCGATGCAACTTCTTCAATCAACTGCTTTGGTGATTCATCCATGCAAATAACCGGACAATCTTCATCATATGGCAACTTATATACATCCAACACCTGTTCCATATTGGCCACAAACGCACTGCTCTGACCTGGTGGAATAACCCAACCTTTTACTTTCCAGGGCTTAAGTTCGTTTTTTTTAGTACCTCGCCTACTGTGACGTGCGATATGTAATCAATATATTTCAATTCAACCATCTTGTCTGCCAACAGTCTTAGCGACCATTTTGCAAACCCGTCGGGTGGTTCGCTACAACAAAGTGATACCAATTTTGCTTCAATATCCCCATCTACCTTTTTGGTGTAATTTTGGGCTGAAGGTCGCCTTTCCAGTACACTTTCAAACCCTTCTTCAATGAACTTCTTTTTTACCCGGTCTATCGTTCTTTCACCTATTTTCAGAATTTTACAGATTTCTGAGTTCTTTATCTCAGTATTTGCTGAAAATTCTCCTTTGTCACAGTTTAATAAAATATATGCTGCGCGAAAGGCTTGCGAGGTATGGCTACCCTTGTTAATTACTTTACTGAGTTCTTCTACCTCGGATTTACTTAGTTTAATCGTGTACAGTACCATAGTTTTTCCGGCAAATGTAAACAATTTAACCGTCATATCAAAATTAACTTAACACTAGTTGAGGGCAGTAAAACAGCATTACGACTTGATAAAAATTGTAAAGATACACTTGCTCCTCATTTTACCATGATGGAAAACATTGAAAAGGAAGCACACCGGTTCGATATCATCCATTCTCAT
>JBLRXC010000274.1:0-2762 GCA_047920975.1 Bacteroidales bacterium
ATGCCTTTGAAGCAGCAAACTTTTATTTGGAGGATAACAATTTTAGAATTACACCAGAATACTTAAAGTTTGAAATTGATTTTAAACAATTTTTCCAAAATTATAAAATCCTGAATGCTAAATTCCTTGCCGATAAAATAGGAATGAATTCAACATTATTATCGCAATACGTTCAGGGACATAAAAAACCTTCTGAAGCACAAACAGAAAAAATATTGAATGGAATACATCAAATTGGACAGGAACTGTGCGATATTAATTTGATTTACAGGCATTAAAAAATTATTTTAAAGCTATTGAGAATACTTTTTAAGTCTACTCTTTCTGGTGTAATATTTGTAATTGCATTAACCACTTAGTTTAGAAGTATTTACGATATTCAAAAAGATTCAATGAATGTGAATTAAATTCAATTATCTCTCTGATTCTTAATATAAGACTGCGAAAAAAAACCGGACTACCAAATGCAATCCGGTTTATTTTGCGAATTTAATAATTCCAAAAGTGCAAAGCAGAGAAAATTATGAGCCTGCCTTTTCCTTGGTGACTTTTTGAGCCTTAACAGTAATTTCGCTGTTTTCGCTGTCGAAATCCACATGAATCTCATCGCCTTCAACAACTTTAGATCTGATGATCTCCTCGGCAAGAGGATCTTCCAGGTACTTCTGGATGGCTCTCTTGAGCGGGCGGGCACCAAAGGCTGAATCCCATCCTTTTTCTGCAATGTATTCTTTTGCAGCATCTGAAAGGATAACCTTGTAGCCCAGATCTTCAATGCGCTTGTAAAGCATGGCAAGCTCAATATCGATGATCTTGAAGATCGATTCTTTTTCAAGGGATTCAAAAATAACAATATCGTCAACCCTGTTAAGGAATTCAGGAGCAAAGGATTTTTTCAATGCATTTTCAATAACACCCTGCGCATACTCTTTGCTGCCCGACTTTTTGGCTCCTGTATTAAATCCAACACCCAAACCAAAATCTTTCAACTGGCGTGAACCAATGTTGGATGTCATAATGATAATGGTATTTTTAAAATCGATCCTTCTTCCCAGGCTATCAGTAAGCTGACCATCGTCAAGCATCTGAAGCAGCAGGTGGAAAACATCGGGATGGGCCTTTTCTATTTCATCAAGAAGCAGAACAGAGTAGGGTTTGCGTCTGATCTTTTCTGTCAGTTGTCCCCCTTCTTCATAACCCACATATCCGGGAGGTGCACCTATTAAGCGACTTACAGCAAATTTTTCCATGTATTCACTCATATCGATGCGCACAATAGCATCATCTGAGTCGAACAAGTGCTTTGAAAGAACTTTGGCCAGGTGGGTTTTCCCTACACCTGTGGGGCCAAGGAAGATAAATGATCCGATGGGTTTAGAAGGATCTTTTAGCCCGGCACGGTTTCGACGAATCGATTGCACCACTTTTTTAATGGCGTCATTTTGTCCGATAACACTTTTTTCAAGGTCAGCTTCCATACTAATGAGACGCTGGCTTTCATTGAGTGCAATACGCTGTACCGGTACACCTGTCATCATGGAAACCACTTCTGATACATTTTGCTCGGTAACGGTTTCACGATGCAGTTGCGATTCTTCTTCCCAAGCCCGTTTTTCTTTTTCAAGAAGATCAAGCAATTCACGCTCCTGATCGCGGAATTTGGCAGCCTGCTCATATTTCTGACTTTTGATAGCACGGGTTTTTTCGTCGCGCACGGTATCAATCTTTGCCTCAATATTAATAATATTTTCAGGCACACGTATATTGGTAATATGAACTCTTGAACCGGCTTCATCCAGTGCATCAATAGCCTTATCGGGCAAACATCTGTCGGTAACATACCTGCTGGTAAGGCTTACACATGCCTTGATGGCTTCAGGCGAATAGTTTACCAGGTGATGATCTTCATATTTCTTTTTGATGTTATTGAGAATCTCAATGGTTTCCTCGGCAGAGGTGGGATCAATAAGCACCTTCTGGAAACGTCTTTCAAGCGCACCATCCTTTTCAATATGTTGACGGTATTCGTCAAGTGTAGTAGCTCCAATGCACTGAATTTCGCCCCTTGCGAGCGCTGGCTTGAACATATTGGATGCATCCAGCGACCCGCTGGCACCACCGGCGCCCACGATGGTATGTAACTCATCAATAAAAAGAATGACATCGGGAGTTTTTTCCAGTTCGTTGAGCAATGCTTTCATACGTTCTTCAAACTGTCCGCGGTATTTTGTGCCTGCCACAAGCGATGCTATATCCAGTGTAACAATACGCTTGTTAAACAATGCTCTTGAAACTTTTCGCTGAACAATGCGCAATGCAAGACCCTCAGCTATGGCCGATTTACCAACACCCGGTTCGCCAATCAGGATAGGATTGTTCTTTTTACGGCGCGAAAGAATTTGAGCTATACGCTCCAGTTCCTTCTCGCGACCTACAACCGGATCAAGACGGTCTTCTTCGGCTGCTTTGGTAAGGTCGCGGCCGAAATTATCAAGTACCGGTGTTTTGGATTTATCGGAGTACTTTTTAAAACCGCCGCCAAATCCACCGCCTTCTGATGTTTCATCATCTTCCGAACCCTGTGAAAGCTCACTGCGTGGATCCATTCCACCCAGAATTGATTCATCAGGATTGTTTTTCAGATGAAAGATCTCATCCTTGATATTATCATAATCCACACCTTGCTGCAACAACAGCCGGGTGGCAAGATTTTCCTTGTCTTTGAGTATAGATAATAGAAGATGTTCGGTGCCAATGATGTC
>JBLRXC010000275.1:0-2572 GCA_047920975.1 Bacteroidales bacterium
GATATCATCTCCTGACAATTCTTCTTTAATGGGTTCCTCGGTTTCAATGACAATCTCCTCAAAAAGTCCGGACACGGTCTTTTCAGCCTGAACTGCCGGAAAATCAAATGTAAAATCAACGGCAGTCGGGGGAAGACATTTCGAGTCATCGCAGCACATGTAATAGATATATCCGTTAAGCTGGAAGGCATTATTGACTGTCCGCCTGATTTTCTTGGTAAACGTAACCTCATTCGAAAAGAACCGCAATACCATATCGAAATTGGGATCGAACTTTTCGACAGGCTTTGGTTCGTCGAACATAACCCTGTACTCAGTAATCCCTTTTTCAATTTCTTCAGCTTCAATGATGGTTTGCTTATCATGAAATTCTATGCCGGTGAGATCATTAAAAATAAAAGAGGTCTTAACAGGACCGCCGGAAGGGATATCCTGAGCATATAAATACCATGATTTTTCTATGACAGCCTTGAACCTCAGCTCATAATTATGATCATCAATTTTTTTTGCATCATATGACCATTTAACCGGTTCCAATATCTGTGCATGACCGGTCATGAAAGCGCAGGAAAATAAAAACAGCAGAAAAAATAATTTTTTCATCAGGGAAATATGATTATAAAGTTAAAAACCAAAAACTTATAGACAACCGTAAAAATGGTCGGTAAAATTAACTAATTCTGACAGGCTAAACAGATAATTAAGTAATTTTAAGAATACTCTCGTTTAATTCATCGAATAGCAGGATATATCATTCTAAAGCTGCTTTTCCTGCCTGACCTCCATGATCCTGGTTGTTCCGGAGGTCACTTTATAACGGTTATCTATCCGGTGTCCAACGACCCAAACAACGTCATTGCCGGAAGTAAGGATCCAGGACTTCTCTTTTTGGGAAATTGACAATTTCTCATCAATAAAAAAGTCGCTCAGTAACTTCCTGTTCACCATTCCTAAAGGGTAGAAAAAATCGCCTTCATTCCATTTTCTCAGAACCAGTGGGAACTTCAGTAAACCAGCATCAAGTGCTGCGAACAATGGATTGTTGGGTAATCTATAGTTATCTAAACGATCGAAGCATTGAAACCTGAGCGCTACAGGTATGTCAATTATCTGATCTTCTTCAAAAATCAAATAACAATGTTTTGTATCATCCTCCAATTGCGGTTCAATGATCAAATAATCCCGGTCCTTGATAATGCGATGAGATGAGGATAAAAACTTCTTACCTGGTTGAGCGTAAAAATGGTTCGATATTTCAAATGCATCGCTATATCCAAAACCATAAGGCCTGATAATTTCAAACAGGACAGTAATCTTTTCGGGGATCTGGTTCAGCGCTTCAATATCTACAAACTTCATGTCTCCCTCGTCCCTTAATACTTTTTCAATAAGGTTTTTTATCTGGAGCCTGTAGAGCGCTTCTACTGCCCTGAAATGTTGCATATTATTTACCATCCGGTCTTTAAAATCAAGTCCGGCTGCTTCAAATGCAGGCAATATGATATGCCGGATCTTGTTTCGGAGATAATCTGTTTTTTGATTTGAACTGTCTTCCCGGTACTGAAGACGATTTTTTTTCGCAAAATCATTGATCTCTTTCCTCCCGAGAAATAACAGAGGATGGATGAGCCTCCCTTGTTTGGGCAGCATTCCCCTGATCCCTGAAATTCCAGTTCCCCTGAGCAGATTAATAAAAAAAGTTTCTACCTGATCATCCATATGGTGAGCAGTAGCATAAAAGTCGAAGTTGTGCTCTTTTATAAGTAATTCAAACCATTGAATTCTCAATTCACGGGCTGCCATTTGAATCGAAATTTTATGCTGACTTGAATGATCCCTCACATCAAATCTCCTTGCAAAAAACTGAATGTGATTTTCCATGGCATATTTTTCCACAAGGGCCTCATCCTCATCCGATTCACTGCCTCTTAAGGAAAAATTACAATGTGCTATGGCGAAATTAAATCCCGATTGATGAAATAGTTCAGCCATCACCATAGAATCAACACCCCCACTCACTCCAAGAAGGATTCTTTGGGTTGGATGAAAAAGATGATGAATCCCGATATGATTTACAAATGCCGATAACACCCAACAAAATTAAGATATTCGTGGTTAGCAACCGTAATCCTGTTTGATTTGTTTTGCGGCAACAAGTTGAATTCAGTTTATTAACTTTCAAATAAAATCTTAACCCTGTTTTTTTTATTTTTGTTGGATGGTTCTGTTATATTTTACTCAGTCCTTTGGAATACAAACCGCGAATTATTAAATTAAATAACATGGAACATCTTGATGGAATTCTCAACAATCTTGTCAATCTTTCAGTAACCTACGGGTTAAAGCTGGTTTTGGCAATTGCTACACTTTTGGTTGGCCTATGGCTGATTAAGGTCTTCGTTAGAATTCTTGGCAAGACCCTTGACAAAAACAAGGTCGAACCAACACTTGGTCGCTTCCTCCGTTCGCTTTTATCTTCTTTATTAAAAGTAATGCTGATCATCACCGTCGTCAGCATGGTTGGAGTTGAGATGACCTCCTTCATGGCCATCCTTGCTGCAGCCGGTCTTGC
>JBLRXC010000276.1:0-2558 GCA_047920975.1 Bacteroidales bacterium
TGAAGTCGGTTACGTTATGTGGTTTTTTAAATGATCTGAGCATCGCTTCAAGCTCCTGATCAGTTCTTGCATGCAGCGAATCCCTGAGTTCCTTGTTTTCAGGCACATTCAATAGTCTGTATCCTTTCAGGACTGCTTCAATGTAAAGACCGGTACCGCCACATAAAACTACATTTTTCCCCATCTCATCAATATCCCTGAACGCTTTCAAAAAATCTTTCTGAAAATCATAGACGCTGTATTCATAGCCGGCATCTGCAATATCAATCAGGTGGCAGGGCACTCGATGGCCCTCGACCATATAATCGTTGTAGTCTTTGCCTGTTGCCAGGTTCATCCCCCTGTATACCTGACGTGAATCGGCGCTGATTACCTCACCATTGACCCTGTAAGCAAGGTTCGCTGCAAAAGAGGTTTTACCGGTAGCTGTCGGTCCTGTAACAACAATCAATCCGGGTCTGCTTTGAAGTGTCTCATCCTTCATATCGCTTCACTTTCAACATAATGTCTTCTTTGGTAATTGTCTTCTATTCCAATCAGCCTGTTTCTGATGTAATCCAAATCAGTAACCGGATTGACGGAAAAAGAGAAATGCCGGAGGTCAAAGGGAGCTTCTTCGACAAAGTCAGGAAAAAATTTCTGAAGAAATTGTAATAGATTTTCTTCATCCTTTAAAGTGGAACTTTGATTCCTCCATTTGAGGTACTGCAATATCCTGAATGCATCTATCTTGTGATGACATGCTCGAATAAAATTTTCTTTCGTCTTATAATTTTCACGCAATCGTTGCCAGATGGACTCTTCTCCAAATTTTTCAGCCACGAACAGGTCCATTGGGGTGCTTACATCTTTTTCGAAAATAGCTGGAAAAAGATCTTGGGTCTTTTTTATCTCATCAAAAAAACGATAAGGGTAAACGGGGTAGCCCGACCACTCCCCTGCCCTTCCTTTGATCATAGCGGGCCCGGTCCCGAATCCGACACGGTCGGAATACCTGGCAGCAGGATAAACTTTCTCAGGGTTCCATGAAATAATCTCTCCATACTTCCGCAACTTGAGTAAAAAGTAGAAATCCTCCCCGCTTTGGTGAGGGGTGATCCCGCCAATTGCCTGATAAGTCTTCACAGGCAGTGCAATGGCCGATCCTATGGCAGTGAAACTGAACGGATTTCCAATTCGCCAAAGGTTGATGGCATAGTATCGCATGTATATTTCATAATGCAGAATGGCCCGGTCTTTCTCCTCATCACCAGTAAGCATGTGATAATAGGGTACTGACAATGCAACGGCTTTGGATTTCCGGTTAAAATTATCAATGACCGATTTGAAATAATCCGCATCAAAGGTAGTGTCGGCATCAAGACTGATCAGAATATCATTCTCAGGTGCCATTTCCGATATTCTGTCCATGGCGATCTTTCTTGCCCACCCCACTCCTGTTCGTTTTCCCTGCATTCCCCGGCCAGGGCTCGCACAATCTATTATGTCCATTGAAATATCAACCCGCGACTTTAGATATGTAAGCGACAATAAGTTGTTTTCGCAGACGCTCCTTTTCTGAGGATCATCCCACCAGGCTTCGGGTTGGTTAACATTCACCACAAGATGAAAACCGGAGAATGACTGATGGCCGAGGCAACGGAAGAAAGCAGGAAGGTATTCCATCTCATCCATAGCGGGCAAGGCAATCCATAACTTTCTGTTTGTTTTAGCCATGCTGATCAAATAACTGCATAAAAGTAAAACCTTTTTGAACAATCCTTATCTTTGCCGCCGATACAGGTAGCGAATTTTATAATACTTTGAAATTCAAATAGATAAATGAACAGAGATACGGTAACCGGTATGATCCTGATTTTTGCCATCCTGATTGGCTACAGCCTCTGGATGACACCATCAAAAGATGAAAAGGATGCAATGCAACGCAAACGTGATTCCATAGCTATGGAAAGGCGGGCGCAGGACTCGGGCACCAGATTGAACCTGCTGGAAAAACAAAGTCTTGATTCCATCTGGATGGTTGAACAGGTTGATTTTGCGCCTGCAACTGAAGAGTTGAACCAACCTTCTCAGCTAAACCGGGACAAGCTTGGTGTATTTGCAAATTCAGGAGCAGGGACAGAGGCGTTTTTTCAAATTGAAAATGAATTATTAAGACTTACATTTGCTTCAAAAGGAGGTAAGATTGTTGAGGTCTTACTAAAAGAATTTCAAACCTTTGATTCGCTCCCGCTGATACTTTTCGACCAGGAATATACGAATTTTGGTATTACATTTTTCGCCAATAACAGGATTATTCAAACCAATGAACTCTTCTTTCATCCTGACAATTATTCCGGAAAAGTTACAGTTGATGGACAAAATTCAGGAAGTCTCTCCATGAGGCTTTATGCGGATGAAACTGATTCAACTTGGAATCAAAACCGGTACATAGAGTTTCTTTACACCCTTAAAGGAGATGACTACATGCTTGATTTCGACATCAATTTTGTCGGAATGGATGCTTACATTGACAGGGGAACAAACTTTATTGACCTTCACTGGAGTGAGGAACTGAG
>JBLRXC010000277.1:0-2519 GCA_047920975.1 Bacteroidales bacterium
TGGATCAAAGGTTATTCAACATTCCACCCGTGCGGTCAAAGACATTACACGGACATCATCAAAACCGGTAAAAATTGGTCGCTTGCTTTTCAGGCTTTCAAGGTATTTCCGGCCAAAAACAATCATAGAACTTGGCACATCGGTGGGATTAAGCACTGCCTGGCTGGCAGCAGGCAATCCGGATGCCCGTGTATATACCATTGAAGGCTGTCCTGAGACAGCTTCCATTGGATCAGAGACCTTTCATAAGCTACAGCTAAATAATATTACACTGATCAACGGCCACTTTGATGAGGAACTTCCCCGTTTGCTCAACACCCTGAATGAGGTTGAAATGGTGTTCATTGACGGAAATCACCGGTGGAAGCCAACTGTTTCCTACTTTGAACAATGCCTCTCCAAATCCGTTAATGGGACATGCTTTGTGATTGATGATATTCACTGGTCGGATGAAATGGAAAAAGCCTGGCAGGAAATAAAGGACAACAAAAGGGTTACCATGACCGTTGATTTGTTTTTTTCAGGACTGGTATTTGTGAACCAGGGGCTTTCAAAGCAGGATTTAGTCGTACGGTTTTAAGTTAAACCGTTATCTTTGTTTAAACAATCAAATCGATGAAGACCGAAGTCATCAAATTAATTGAAATTCACCGCAATTTTAAGGTGGGCACTGAAATCGTCCGGGCACTAAGAGGAATTAACCTCTCCATCAATAAGAATGAATTTGTTGCATTAATGGGCCCTTCAGGTTCGGGGAAATCAACTTTAATGAATTTATTGGGATGCCTTGATACACCTACCAGCGGCCAATACTTTCTGAACGGGCAGGATGTCAGCAAACTGGATGACAACAATCTCGCTGAAATCAGGAACAAGGAGATTGGTTTTGTTTTCCAGACATTTAATTTACTTCCCAGGTCTACCGCACTTGAAAATGTAATGTTACCCCTGATTTATGCCGGATTCAATAAAGCTCGAAGAATGGAACGGGCGCTTGAGGTGCTTGAGGATGTTCAGTTGACTGACAGGATGAAGCACAGGCCCAATGAGCTATCCGGAGGTCAGCGTCAAAGGGTTGCAATCGCCAGGGCACTGGTTAACAATCCCTCGATCATTCTGGCGGATGAACCTACAGGCAACCTGGATTCCAAAACATCAGTTGAAATCATGGGATTACTTGAGTTGATACACAATGCTGGGAACACCATTATAGTTGTTACCCATGAGGAAGATATAGCCCGGCATACACATAGAATTATCAGACTGATTGATGGGAAGGTTGCCTCTGACGAGCTCAATAAAAATCCGCGAACACTTGAATATTACAAGCAAAACAATTGAGGATTGAAACAGATGAGTGAAGGTTTTAAAATATATACCAAAGGTGGTGATCAAGGACAAACTTCCCTGTTGGGAGGAACAAGGGTTCCAAAATATGATGAACGGATAGAAGCTTATGGTACACTCGATGAGCTAAATTCATTCATAGGCCTGGTTCGCGATCAGGAGATTGACAAGAGATACAAAGATGTCTTGCTGCAGATCCAGCATATTATTTTTGTCGCTGAATCTAACCTCGCTGCCGACAAAGTGGAGCACCTTGTCAGATTACCCAAAGTATCAGAAGCTGATATTGAGCTTCTGGAGCGTGAAATTGATCTGATGAACCTCGATCTTCCGGAGCTTCGTTCATTTATTTTACCCGGAGGTCATGTAGTTGTATCCTATTGCCATGTTGCCCGTACAATTTGTCGCAGGGCTGAACGTTTGACCATCAAATTGTCGGAGAAGCATTCTGTTGATGTGCTTGTTATCAAATATCTGAATCGCTTGTCAGACTATTTTTTTGTCCTGGCAAGGAAGGTAGGAAAGGATTTGAATGCAACAGAAACATTGTGGAAGTCCTGATAATAAGTATGTTACGACATTTTTTCAATTTAATTGAAATTGTTTGATGTGTATTAAAAAAAATTACTTTTGCAAAAATTAAAAACAAAATTAACAACAAATGTACTGGACACTTGAACTGGCTTCAAAACTGGAGGATGCACCGTGGCCTGCAACCAAGGAAGAGTTGATAGACTACGCTGTCAGGTCTGGTGCGCCAATGGAAGTAATTGAAAACCTCAGGGAAATAGAAGATGAAGGTGAGATATACGACAGCATTGAAGACATCTGGCCCGAATATCCTACCAAGGAGGATTTCTTTTTTCACGAAGATGAATATTAGAGGTCAAACTCTTGAAAATAAAAAAAGCGACTGAATTTCTCAGTCGCTTTTTTTTTTGATCAATTTCTTTATTGGACAACCACAACAAGATATTTTGATGATTTCCAGAATTCACCATAATTAGAAATAGTCAGGATCCGGTCATCTCCTTCTCCTGAAATTCCGTAGGATTCAGATGGATGTGTTGTCACAATTTCCACTTTTTTGCCAGGAATTTCAATTTTTGTTACCTCTCTGATATCGATACGGGTGAAGAGGTTCTCATCGAAATCGGGCTGAAGCTGCTTGC
>JBLRXC010000278.1:0-2518 GCA_047920975.1 Bacteroidales bacterium
CTTTACCTATTGTATCAGAATATTTCATAAAACTCAATGACCGCTTTTACATCTCGCCTTCATTGGGTTTTGAACTTATGTATCCTACCGGATTTTATTATCTCGAAAGGAGTATAACCACACGGTATACAGAAGACAATGTGGAAAAGACCATTGTGCATTTGATAGTTCCTCAAGCAAGAAAAAGAATTCCGGTATATTGCGGCCTCAATTTCGGTTTTTCAGTTGACTATTTGCTACGCTTCATGTTGATGAGGTTCAATATAAAGTATAACTATATATTGGGAGATGACATGTACAAGGCAACAACAATAGCTGATAAAAATGGTATAATAAGCAAATCCGGGCAAATGATTACGGGTAATTATGCTGGATTCGGATTAACAATAATCCCCAAAAGACTTTCCAAACACGATAGATCTAAGTATCCGCCGGGATTAGACAGCAACATGGTAAAACCCAAAAGGATTCGAAAAGGAAATCAGCGGTTTTTCTTTGAAACCGGTATTGCCATTATGAATAAATTAAAAATTGAATCCACCGGTGAAAATTTGCTTAAATCCAAAAATTTGATTTCACCTATGGTTGAGTTTGGTTTTTTCCAACGTATTCATAGTTCATGGGCCTTCAAGGTTGGCGTCGGTGGAAATCTGGTACCTTTTAATGAAAACTACCAATTTGAACTGCCCCATGGATTTAAGAATGAAGGTTCGATGGCATCTCACAATTTAACTTACTATGATATTAAAACTGTTTACTTCTTATCGTTGATTTATAAGGAATTTCGACTCAATGGTAGGATGACACTCTCGGCTGAGGCTGGTCTGAGATTGAACTTTCTTGACTATTACAGTTTTGGATATGGCGGATCAGTGGATGCACAGTCAATAAATGGCGATTATGTAAAGATCTATCGCTCTACATTAGATGACAATGGGATCGAAAAAGGTTTTTTAAGTTACAGAGGCGCCGTTGTCTTGAATTACAATTTTAAGCCTAATCACAAAGTGAGAGTGGGTTTGGGTTTTAACTACACCAACCAAGTGATAGGACAAGGTAAATTCGAATTCCGGAATCTGCCCTTTGAAAGTTATGGGACTACCAGCCTGGGATTGAATTTTATCACTATTCCCATTGGTTACTCATACTCTTTTTAATGGGTTTGCTCTGGTGCGAAATTCAATGTATTACAACAGGTAATTGATCTGTATTGGCTTCAACTTCAAGACTTATGATTATGAATAAAATATTAACTTTTCTGCTCCTGGTTACAGCGGGAACAATCACGGCACAAAATGCAGAATACCTTTTCAGGAAGAACTATTCAAGGCTTGGTCTTGACATAGACTATCGCTATATGTTCGTAACAAACATTGGCAATGACAACACATACTATTGGGACCCGATGCATTCCGGGGGTTTTGGCCTTCAATACAACTTTAACCAGAACGGTGATGTGAATTTAAGGATTTCAGGGCACTATATTGTAGGAGAGATTCAGGAGAAAATACAAACAACAGGAACTGTAACAAAGAAGTCGGGAATTATGAACCAGTCACGTATGATCACATTACCTTTTGAAATGGAGTACTATTTAAGGCTTAATAGCAAATTTTATGCTTCATTTTCAACCGGACCAGAGGTAATATTTAATACTATGAGGCGATACGATTTTACAGGATATTCCGATTATGAAGTCCAATATGACGGGAACACTATAGGATATTATACAGGTATTTATCCGAAAGACAGGTTACCCATACTTTTATATTACGGCTTTAATTTTGGATTTTCAATTGGCTACGCCCTGAAGCCCATGCTCATCAAATTCAATGTGAAATACAACTACCAGTTCGACGAATATTTATACCAGGGAATCACCAGGATAGACCGGGATGGCCTTCGAAACGCATCCAAACACCAGGTTACGGGAGATTATCTGGGGTTGGGAATAACCATTATCCCGAGGAAAAAGCTGAGCAAGTAGTCTTAGTTGAGTGCGGTTAACATCACCTCCAGCGGGTGCTTTGCATTGCGGACGGGTTTTCCAACGCGTTTCGGAATTGGTTACAAAATAAAACAAGAAGTTTTTCGTATTTTAGAATCCTCAAACAAAAAACAAACTTCATATGCCTGATGCACATTGTTTCTTAAAAGTCAGATTGCTCTTAAGCACCCTTTTATTGTTTTCCCTTGGCTCATTATATGCTCAAAGCCCAAAAAAGACAAATATTGGAATAAAGGCAGGTCTGAATCACAGCATCATCAAAGGTATAGAAACCAATGGTGAACCAACCGGATTCACTGGAACAGATTTTTATGCAGCATTTTTTGCCAATGCCCTGCTCAGAAGCGAATGGAGATTAGGCGCAGAATTGCTATTTTCCTACACGGATGATTATCATTTTATTGAATTTCCCGTTCAATTTCATTATAACGTTACTGATATATTTGGAGTTTTTATCGGGCCAAAACTTGATTTCATTGTTGACAGCGTGGTTGAACCGGATGATCCTGG
>JBLRXC010000279.1:0-2472 GCA_047920975.1 Bacteroidales bacterium
GTCGATCTGTTTCAAACAAGGGTTTATGAAAGCCGATCCCATTCTCCTGGAACCGGTCATGAAGATTGAAATCAATACGCCGGATGATTATATTGGTAATGTTGTCGGCGACCTGAACAAACGCCGTGGTAAAGTTGAATCCCTGCGGAGGTTCAGGAAAGGGGCGCAAAAGCTCAACGGATTCGTACCCCTGATGGAAATGTTCGGTTATGCCACATCGCTCAGGAATATCTCCAGCGGCAGGGCCAATTATTCAATGGAATTTTACCAATATATGCCATTGCCCAAAGGTGTTCAGGAAGAGGTACTGAAGAAGCTGCAGGAGAAGAAAAAAGACAAGGACGGCAGGTAATCAGTATTCATCATCAGCTTTTTCATCTGAAGATTCTGACATTCACTGTTTTCCCCGATTCAACTGTAAACCTCTGTTCAACTGTATAAAACGAACGGTTCACAAACTTAGACCGGTAAATCACCCGGTATTTCCCTGGTTGAAGTACAATGGTTTCGCGTTCCGGGTTGCTCTCCCTGAAATTATAAATGAGTTCCAGCTTATTGTCTTTTTCAAGGTAGAGTCCTCCATAGCCCACTGCCTTCTTTTCGATGACGGCAATACCCGGCATAGGTATTTCAACGGTTGTGGTATGGCTCTGTTTGACCTCCACACCGGAGATATAAATGCGCGGCAGGGTTAGCACTTCCAGATCGTAAAGACCAGTGATGTAGGTCTCAGTCTGTCCAAAGTTCTGCACATTCAGGGTTTCCATTTTACCATGTTGCCGGACGATGCACTTAAGATCCCTGACAGTTCTTTCCCGGCTCTCCATTTTGAGGTCAAGGTGACCCTGTGGTGTTTTTATACCAATGATGGTGTGCTTGCCGGGAGTCAGGGAAACATTGTGTGCGGATGTCGGAGGAATTGTATGAACCACTATGTCGTAGGTAAGCAAAGGATCAATGATCAGCGTATCGGGAAAACCCTTCTCATTCATGGTATGGACAAAATTGTACTTGATCAGTCCGGAGAAGTCATCAAAAAAAGTCATGCTGACATTTGTCTCTGTGGATTTATCATGTTCATCCAGCAGGTTTACCTGCATGGTTGTGGAATTGAGGGCTTGCGATATAACAACATTCAATGCCTTGCTGAAATCCTCCTCATTGGAAGCATCAAAATAGGTTCCGACACAATCGAAGGCATCTTTAAAGTCCCTGCCAATCCCTATGATAAATGGTTTTAAAATGATTCCCTTTTTTTGTAAACCCTGCGAAACAGCACAGGGATCTCCTCCACACTCTTCCAGCCCGTCGGTAATCAGGATAATGATATTGCGGCAATGATCACAATCGGGAAAGTCAGTCGCGGCCTGTTCCAGTGCATAAGCGATGGGGGTTGTCCCCCTTGGAGTCATATTATTGATCTGCTGCTTGATATTGCGGATGTTATTGGTGCCCCCGAAAGGCACAACAAGGCGGGTATCATTGCAAACCTGTGGCGGTACCCGGTATTGGTGACCATAGAGACGCAGGGCAAGATCAAGATCCTTAACTGTGGTCAGACTATCAAGCAGATTGGTCAATAATTTCTTTGCAATATTGATCTTCATATCGCTCTGCCATCTGCCATACATGCTCTGGGAAGCATCCATTACAAAAAGGATACGCGTAAGCGGTTCTGGTTTGGGCTCATCTTCAAACCCCTGGGAAAAAACGGGAGTAAATGAGAATAAAAAAACCACACCTGTCAGCCAGAATTTAATTTTCAATTCCTTATCTTTTAGGTTGAAACAAATCAACTGAATGAACGTTCACCAAGTGAAAGTATTATGACGTTCAAGTCTCAAATTTAATGGATTCGCAGCATGTGGAAACCTGATCCGCTGAAAACATTTAAACATACCTGTGTTAGGAAATAAGGGTTTCATTTTTTGCAGATGATGTTTCCTTGGATAATTTCGTAGTTGAAAATAACGATAGTTTTAATGACCGCAAAATACACTGCCTTTTACATATATTTAAGTTTCACTTTGTTGCAGCTTTCAGTTCAGGGTAAAACAGGAAACCTGATGCCTGACAACGATGGGGCCTCCACAAAGGAAGCCTGGGTAGACTCGGTCATGAATTCTCTTACCCTCGATGAAAAGATTGCTCAGTTGATGATGGTGAGAGCCTACTCAAACAAAGATGAAATCCATTATGGTACCATTGAAAAACTTGTAAGCGATTACAATATCGGGGGACTCTGCTTTTTTCAGGGAGGCCCGGCCCGGCAGGCAAGTCTAACCAACCGTTACCAGGGTAAAGCAAAAACACCGATGCTCATAGCACTGGATGCTGAATGGGGATTGGGTATGCGCCTGGATAGCACCCTATCTTACCCCCGCCAGATGATGCTTGGCGCAATGGACGAACCCCACATGATATACCGCATGGGTGCCGATATAGCCCAACAGCTAAGGCGTATAGGGGTGC
>JBLRXC010000280.1:0-2435 GCA_047920975.1 Bacteroidales bacterium
CTGGAAACAAGTACTCGACTATTTCGATGCCTACCTAATCGGGCTGACAGCAACGCCCGACAAGCGCACCTTCGGATTTTTCAATGAGAACGTAGTGAGTGAATATTCACATGAGGAAGCGGTGGCCGATGGGGTGAACGTAGGTTACGAAGTCTATACCATCGAAACGGAAATAACAGCCAATGGCGCCAAACTTCTGGCTAAAGAATTTGTGGACGTTCGCAACCGGCTTACCCGCCAGAAACGCTGGACTCAATTGGATGAGGATATGAAATACAGTGCCAGGCAACTCGACAAAGAGGTGGTCAATCCAAGTACGATACGCAACATCATTCGCACGTTCAGGGATAAACTGAAAGAGATTTTCCCCAGCCGTGAGGAGGCACCAAAGACGCTCATTTTTGCCAAAACCGACAGCCATGCCGACGATATCATCCAGATAACACGTGAAGAGTTTGGTGAAGGCAACGAGTTTTGCAAAAAGGTGACCTATAAAACCGAAGAAGACCCAAAATCGGTGCTGGCCCGGTTTCGCAATGAGTATTATCCACGGATTGCCGTTACGGTGGACATGATCGCTACCGGTACCGATGTGAAGCCCCTGGAGTGTTTGCTGTTTATGCGCGATGTGAAATCGAAGAACTATTTTGAGCAGATGAAAGGCCGGGGAACCCGCACCCTGGGTTATGAAGATTTAAAACAGGTCTCCCCTTCTGTCCATTCGGCCAAGACCCATTTTGTGATCGTAGATGCCATTGGGGTAACAAAATCGCTGAAAACCGATAGCCGGCAATTGGAGCGAAAGAAAAGCGTTCCGCTGAAAGACCTGCTGATGGGTGTGATGATGGGTGCTCGTGACGAAGACACCTACATTTCGCTGGCCAGCCGGCTGGCACGGCTCAACCAGCAAATGAGCAAGCAGGATAAAGAGAGGTTCAAAGAATTCACAAATGGAAAAGGTATTCAGCAAGTAACCCACCTTTTGCTCAATCCTTTTGATCCGGATAAGGTAGATACTGAAGCAAGGAAGACATACGATATTCCACCGGATAGTTCGGTGCCTCCGGAACAATCCGTTGAGGTAAAAGAAAAGATGATTGACTGGGCTAAGGTGCCTTTTAATGCAAAGTTGATTGATTTTGTTGAGAATGTTCGCAAGTCTATCGAACAGGTGATGGATGAGGTGAACCCCGATAAGATAAAATATGCCGGATGGGATAAGGATGCCACCGGCAAAGCTGAAACTGTGGCAGAGGAGTTCAGGGAATTCCTTGCAAAACACAGGGATGAGATCACAGCCCTCACCATTTTCTACAACCAGCCTTACCTCAGGCGCGAACTCACCTACCGTATGATGCAGGAGGTGTTGAACCTTCTCAAACAGCATAAACCGAATCTGGCCCCGCAGCATGTGTGGAATGCCTGGGCATTGCTGGATAAGGTAAAAAGCAAAAGTCCGAAAAGCGAATTGATAACTTTAGTCTCCCTGATCCGCAGGGTGACCGGACTGGATGAACAGCTCACGCCCTATGATAAAACCGTTGACCGGAATTTCCAGCGGTGGGTATTTAGAAAGCAGGAAGGTGTTGTAAAGTTTAATGAAGAACAGATGTCATGGCTGCGGATGATCAAAGAACACATTGCCGGCAGTATCCACCTCGACCGGGAAGACCTGGACAATGCTCCCTTCGATGGACAGGGCGGGATTGGTAAGATGTATCAGTTGTTCGGAAAGGAGATGGATGGGTTGATTGATGAAATGAATGCGGTGTTGGTGGCGTAAAAATAAATAAGGCCGCTATTACACTGATCCCGGTTTGTACCGGGAAACGGCATGTAGCCGACGTTCATGTAAAGCAGACCTGGATGCAAAGATACAACAATAGAGAGATTGATATTTCGAAAGGAACATAGGAATCGGCAAGAAGTATCAGTTGTTCGGAAAGGAGTTGGAGGGGTTTATTGATGAGATGATTGAAGTGTTAGTAGCATAATATATATTAATTATGAACAAATTCGGTGGCAAGTGGACGAATATTAAATTGAATATTCTTGAGACTTATACACGACAATTTCTCAAGGTTTTTAAAAATAAACCATTCATAAAACTTTTATATTTTGATGGTTTTGCCGGCTCTGGGGAAATATTAATAAAAGATAATGAAGATAGGCCTATTGAAGGATCCGTGCGCAGAATCCTAAGCATTAATGAACCAAGGCAATTTAACATGTACTATTTTGTCGAAAAGAAGAAAAAATATGCGAAATCCTTAGAAAACTTAATAAAAAATGAATTTCCCGGAAGGGAAATCTATGTAACTGCTGAAGATTGCAATAAAAAACTTGATGATTTATCAAAATTTTTAAAGTCAGAAAAAGGTAGTGACTTTAAAGTCCTGGGATTTATCGATCCAAAAGGGATGCAGTTGGAATGG
>JBLRXC010000281.1:0-2380 GCA_047920975.1 Bacteroidales bacterium
TTAAGTTGCTACAGTGGGCTATTCCATCATCGGCATATCTCGCAAAGGGCTTGTCCGGTTGTTCTCTTGTCATCCACACGTCAAACGCATAGTGTAGAAAAAGATTCGCCAATACCGGGCTAATAACTCCACCTTGCGGAGTTCCTTTGCTCCTTTCTGTAATCGTGCCGTCAGGTTTTTGAAATGGCGCTTTAAGCCACCTCTGGATGTATAGTATGACCCAGGGATTGTCTGTATGCTTCCGAACTGCCTTCATCAACAGTTCATGGTCAATGTTGTCAAATAACCCTTTGATGTCAAATTCCACCACCCAGTCATACTCCCAACAGCGTTTACGAATTACAGCCAGAGCATCATGGGCCGATTTGCCCGGCCGATACCCATACGAATCCGGATGGAAATGCGGTTCTACTGCCGGCTCGAAATAGATTTTCGCCACCATTTGCGCTACTCGGTCGGCCACAGTGGGCACGCCAAGCACACGCTTACCACCTGTTTTCTTCGGTATTTCTACCGCTTTTACCGGTGGGGGAAAGTAGCTGCCAAAAGACATCCGGTTCCAAATCTTGTAGAGGTTATTCTTCTGTAACTGCAGATCCAGGTTTGCATTTTCAATGCCGATCTTTGCCTGGGAAACCTGGGTCCTGGTCCGCCAGCCATTGAAGACAGGGATCCTCAGGCTTAATCCGACCGTTTCATTCAGGTTATCGTTCAATTGATCATTGAATGGCCTGGTTTCATAAGAACCGTATGATGAAATCATGGTAGAGTAAACATTATCACCACCATCGGTGTAACCGATCCGGACATCGGTGTAGACCGGATCAATGCCAACCCGGTTCAGGCCTGAATATCCCGACCCAAGTGAGCCACTCAGCAACAAAGTTGGATAATATGCTCCCCTGGCAATATCAAGTGCAGCAACCGATGATTCCAGGCCCATCTCCGCACTTTTGATCTCAGGGCGATTACCTATTGCGACATCGAAGATTTGCTCAGGAGTAAAAATTTCAGGCTGCTCAATCAGTCCGAGAACCGGTTTGTCGATAAAAAATCCGCGGGGTGAAGGCAATTCCAGTAATTGCGACAGGCTCAGGTATGACAATGAAAGGTTATTTTCAGCCTGAACCAGTGATAACTCTTCGGAAGCCTGCTGCGCCTCAATGATCAGCAGGTCACCTTTGGCAAGCGTTCCGGCCTCTACCAGCTTGCGGGTGCGGTTTACCTGCAGGTTGGTGATTTCCAGCTGGTTTGTCACAATATCCACAAACTCAATATAATACAATGTTTGCAGGTATTCAGTGGCAATGGTGATGGAAACCTCATCTTTATAGTAATCCGAATCATATTGTGCCCGTTTCAGGTTGATCTTGTTTTGCCTGATCTGATTCATCTGTTGTCTTCCGCTGAAAAGGTTCAGGTCACCCTGCAGGTAAAGATTGTTTGACCTTACCCGGTCGGTTGCGAACACATTTGTAAACGGGTCTATACGCCGGCCCCAGTTATATCCGTGTGAAGCATAGCCATTCACATTTGGCAGGGTCCCCAGCCTGCTCTGCCTAAATACTTCCTCCTGGTAGTCAATGCCGAGACCCTGCTTCTGAATGTTTATATTGTGCTCCAGGGCATATTGGATACACTCCTCAAGCGTCCAAATTTTGTCTGTTTGACCGCTGAGTACGGAGGAGAAAAACGTGAAAACCAACGCGAGGGGAAAAAGGGCAATGAATCGCATCTTATAAGTATTTAGCATTAATGTTACTGGTATTTCCGAAAAACATGCCATGTTCTTAATTGGCTGATTGCGAATCAACACAGGCAATGCAGCAATTAAAATGACATGATTTAATGTCCGCAATACAACATCCATTGTACAATACCGAACAATAGACTTTTAAAATCAAAACCAAAAGTAAGATGTTTTTTTCGATGACGGGTCATTTTATTCAATCATTCCGGTATAGAATACATGATTCCCGACAATTATGATTGTACCAGCAACATTGTTTTCAGTTCACAGTTCACTGTTCTGGGAGTCTCTCCGCTCTTAGCACTCCGCTCTCTGCTCTCCGCAATTCCCACTCCCCTTACTCCACTTTTCACTTTTCGCTTTTCACTTTTTTGGCTGTGTTTATAATATCACGGTGCTCCGCACCTGAATTTTGTTCGCGAAATAATTTCTACAAATATGGCCGGTGCACTGCACCTCTGGAAGTCTATTATTAATTGGTGTCCGTCCAGACAATTCATTTTGTAGTTTCAAAAAATTCCCTCACTCCCAACCCTCACTCAAAACTTCGTACTTTTTTATTTGATTATTTCTTATTGTACTTTCATCACCTCTTCCCGGTGATTTCGACACGCTCAATCACCGGGCTAT
>JBLRXC010000282.1:0-2246 GCA_047920975.1 Bacteroidales bacterium
TGTGCATAATCGAACTCCGGCATTGAGATGCCATCCAGTCCGACGATGGAGCCATTCTTCTTCACGAATGCCCCCATCCTTTTGAAGGTGGTTGCTGCGGTGGCCTGGGCTGCCGAAGGGGCATCACGGAATTCGATGAGCACCCAGTCAACAACATCCACCGGAACTGAGGTAACGGTTTCAGTCCCACTGTAGTTCCAGGGCGCTGTGTTATATGGTTGCGAGAGGGGGAAGCCATCGGTTACCTGGAGCAGGGCATTCATATCCGTTCCGTTGAAAGGCCCTTCGAGAAAGACGTGGGCATAAACATAATTCAAACCCGTGGTCCAGTGAATTCGGTTGTAGGGGTCATCTTCATATAAGGGACCGGCAAAGCCACCGGTTGCTCCAACAAATGTAACGCTCCCGGAGTTGACTGTTTTCCTTGCATTGTGAAGAACTCCGGTTGTGTTCTCAGAAAATAATACGTTATTAAAGACTAAATCCTGGTCGTTATCAATAGTAAGGTATGCGCTCAAACCGTTTTTCCCATCTTCAAAGCGGCAACCATCAAATGAATAGTCTGGATCAACAAATGCTCCGGGTGCTATGTAAAAACCCTGATCCGTTAATTGTCTGAATTTAATATTGTTGACTCGCACTGTTGAACCGCTATAGGCATTAATGCTGTAATAATCACTGGAGGCAATTCCTCTAACTTCAAAATTCATATCGTCTGCTATAAAGGTTCCGTTTTGCCATATATTTATCTTGGAATTGTTTTTTAGTAAAACATCCGCTATACCTAACCATAATGTCCCACCATCAAGAACATCTATATCACCCTAGCATTCGAAATTTATAGTCAAAATCAGTGGTGGGCACTTAAAACCCACTGAAATAGTAGCTAAATTAAATCGGACTCAGCTTCTGAAAAAGCAGGATTTATCAATTTGCGGGAATTACTGAGTAAACGGAAAGAAAAGGTGAGCAAATTGCTTAAAAGCGATTTTGGAACAACCAGAACGCTGTGCAATCATGTAACTTTACAAAAAAGCCATATCCTGACTCAGTACTTGTCAATTTGCCGGGCACATTTATTTGCATGAGATTAAAATCTATTGTATAAATGTAAACAATTTCAAAAAAAAGATATTCATTAAGTTCCCTCAATTATCCCAATCTCCTCAGCCCCCAACGCAAACAACCCATACAGCAACTCACCAATCTTACTTTACATATACTCAATAACGTACCGACGGTAAAGGACAAAACATGAATCCCTTGTTTAATTATATTCAATGAAAATAATGGTATCAACCAGCAGTGATTTCATCTTAATCTGTTAGCCTGATGTTGTAAATCAACGGAAGAGTATTTATTTTTTAATTCTTCCAGGCCGTTTTCCCAGTTAAAAGTAAATTTCACATTTTTTCGTCTGGATTTATTTTTCTTACCGGATTTCTCAGATAAAAATCGGATATAATCCAACACCTGCTGCTGCATCTGTTTTGGTAAATCTTCAAATTCAGCGATGAAACTTGTGAAATCCATTGCGCTTTTTTTGCAAAGTTAGGTATTATTTAAAAGAAATATTTCGACCATGAGAGCGTAATGATCTCCTCCTCCTTCCAATCCATGCAGCCAATACACCAGCTCATCAATCCTTCTAGCTATAAGCTCGAAAGGTGTTATATTGCTTAAAAACATTATCACAGTGATTTACCACTCATCAAATACACTTCAAATTTGATAGTGATTAAATATAAAACGGTGCAGAATAAATTCCCACACCGTTCAATATTTATTAGTGTTCTGTTTTATCCTTGAATCGCCTCAATCTCTTCTTTGACTTTTGCCACAAAGCTGTCTGCATCCTTTTCTTCAATGATCTGAACTTTTACCATTTCTTTCTTTCTAGTTGTCAGTGTATCTTCTATGAATCTGTTCAATCTTCCATTTCTCTTAGGGGCTATTGTAAGAAAACAGAGATTAATTTCCTGATTTGATTCTTCCAGTTCGCTTAAAATACCGCTCCACTTGTAGACTTTGTTTTTTATCGAATCATTTCTCTTCAGGTCAAAGGATAGCGTTTGATAGCAATTCCACACGCCATTTTTCCAGGCTTTATCGAATTCTATTTGATCGTGTTTTGTAGTGATCGTATGAGGCCGGAGTTTAGCGGTTAACTCATATTTGTCAAAGTATTTTTTATAAACCTTTCGCCAAACGTACTTATCATCATGGTATTCTTTATCGGCTTCATG
>JBLRXC010000283.1:0-2164 GCA_047920975.1 Bacteroidales bacterium
CCATCAACTCCTTTCTTGAAGGTGATGAACTGACTATTTTTACAGATCGCATTTACCTTTTCACCAAGGTTGATCCGGTCAATGTAAAGGAAGCACGTCGCAGAATTGCGAATAAGTTGATTGAAGATAACAGTTATCAATTTTGAAGACTAAATAATTTCAGGTGGTGAAATATAAAAAAGGGTCACAGGATGAACAAGTCAATATGACCCTTTTTTTTCCAGCATACAGCCCTTACCGGAAGTTATTGGCTACTCTTTTAAAATTGCCTTGGAAATGACCAATCGCTGGATTTGATTTGTCCCTTCATAAATCTGACACAATTTGGCATCTCTCATCATTTTTTCAACCATAAAATCTCTGGAATAACCATCACCACCCATCGCCTGCACGGCATCAGTAGTAACCTCCATTCCAATATCGGAAGCATATAACTTCGACATAGCAGAGAGTTTATTCAATTTCGATTTGTCATGATCATATGCCCAGGCTGCATACCATGTGATAAGCCTTGCTGTTTCAATTTTTGTTGCCATATCGGCCAACATGAAACCAATTGCCTGGTTTGAAGCAATCGGTTGTCCGAACTGTCTACGGTTTTTTGTCCAGTCCTTTGCTGTTTCATATGCTGCACGTGCATTTCCAACACTTAATGCAGCAACTCCGGTCCTTGTGCGGTCAAAAGTCTTCATAGCGATTATGAATCCATACCCTTCATCCCCTATCCTGTTTTCTACCGGTACTTCAACATCGGTAAAAATGATTTCATTTTGAACACTTGCTTTCTGTCCCATTTTCTGAAGCCGCGGTTTAAATTCAACACCCGGAGAGTCAGTTGGAACCAGGAACGCGGTCAGACTCCTCGAACCCTTATCAGGATCAGTCAGGGCAAAGATTGTAAGAAATGTTGATACCTCGCCATTGGTAATGAAACGTTTGTGTCCGTTAAGGATATACTTGTCGCCTTTTTTTAGTGCCGTTGATTTGATGCCCTGCACATCCGAACCTGCATTGGGCTCAGTAAGCCCATATGCAGCAACGCTTTTTGTTTCGTTGATCAATCCAAAATATTTCTTTTTCATTTCATCACTGGCAGCGAGATACAATGGGGTTAAAGCCAGTGTGTTGGCATCAATGCATATGCCTATCCCAACGCAGCCTGCTCCCAGTTCTTCTGATGCAATAGCGCCATCAAGAAGATTATGATCATGACCACCATACATTGCAGGCATTGGCCCATTCATGATTCCTTCGTCATAAGCCGCTTTTACCACCGGCCAGGGAAATTCGGCCAGTTCATCGTATTTAAGACGATTCGGTACAATCCACCGGTTAGCAAAATCACGGTATTTCTCCCGGATTTCCTCCTGTTCTTTTGTTAAGCTAAATTCTATCATAAAATATCAATTGTTGATTATAAAATTCTATGACTTACATGGCCAATCACATACGATTAATCGACCTCCGGGCAATCATCGCAATCAAGGCTCCGGTTGTACATTCTCATGGCCCTTAAACTCATCCCCATGCTTGAAAAACCACCATCATGATAAATATTTTGCATGGTTACTTTCTTTGACAAATCCGAGAACATGACGATCGTAAAGTTTGCACAGTCTTCAGCAGTAGCATTGCCAAGTGGAGACATCCTCTCTGTGAAATCAATCAAACCATCAATCCCCTTCACACCACTTCCAGCGGTAGTCATCGTCGGTGACTGAGAAATGGTATTGATTCTTATCTTTTTCTCACGACCGTAAATGTAGCCAAAACTCCGGCCTATGGATTCAAGCAATGCTTTGGCATCAGCCATGTCATTATAACCATACAATACACGCTGTGCAGCAATATAAGAAAGCGCTACCACACTCCCCCACTCTTTAATGGCATCGTATTTATAACAAACCTGCAAAAGTTTATGGAATGAAATAGCTGAAATATCGAGTGTTTTATTAAAGAAATCATAGTTCAGATCATTGTAAACACGCTTTTTTCTCACATTCATTGACATGCCGATAGAATGCAGGATAAAATCAAGCTGACCGCCATGTATTTCCATTGATTTCAGAACGACGGTTTCAATGTCGGCAACAGAGGTAGCATCAGCCGGTATGACCGTTGCATTGCATTGAGCAGCCAGCTCATCCAACTGGCCGAAACGCAG
>JBLRXC010000284.1:0-2078 GCA_047920975.1 Bacteroidales bacterium
AGTTCAACAAATTGATCTCCCGATACATGCAGTGTACAAGGAATGATCACTGAAGGTGTAACCGGATCGTTGCTTGTGATTACCAGGTTCCTGTAGTAGGTACCTTCTTCCAGGCTGGTGGCATTAAAATGAATGTCTATGTTGACCGATCCCATTTGCGGCACACTGCCTGAACTGGTGCCGGGAATCAACCAGTTACTGCCGGGAACCTCACTGGTTACAATAGTCTGGTAATATGGTGAAATTCCGGTATAGGTATGATTGATGGTTGAAGTAGGAGGATAGCCTGCCAGTGTCCCCGGGACGCCCGTCATCAGGTAACCAAAGCTTGTGGTGTGGGGAACAGTTTGTGTTCCGCGGCCATATGTGGCACTCCCATTCCAACTGGTACCAATGTAATAATACTTACCCGAAGTCAATTCTACATTCATCGCTCCCGATGAGTACCAGCCGGTTCCGGTTCCTGATGAGGTGACATAAACCTCAGCTTTCTTGACAAAACTACCTGTTGCTCCATCTCCCTCATACACAAAAAAGTAAAGCTGGGTGGAGGAGTTGATCGTCATGTAAAACCTGATTTCCTCCAGATAAACGGTCTGGGTTATCTGGAAAATATTGCCACGGTCACGGATTCCGCCATCCCAGGTGCCTCCGGCCCAACTTCCAAAGGTCTCTTCACCCCTGGAGGGATCATCGGGGAACTTTAAAACAGGAGATAAAACCTCATTTCCTTCAAATTCCTGACTTGCTGATAGCTCATCTGTTACATTACTCACAATCTGCTGATACCTGAACACCTCTTTTTGCTTCTGTGAGAGTTCCTGGAAAAGCTTCCCCTGACTATAGTTAATCCCTTCAGTTGTAATTGAAAATTGCAGTGTTTCTTCGCCGGTATTGGAAATAGTCAACACCTCTGTTTGATTGCCATCCGGCTCAAGGGTCACCTCAAAAGAGAGCGGATTCACACCAATAATGGGTGGAATGGGCGGTGTACCCGTGATACCGAAAAAGGTCAGGTACTGGTTCATCAACTCCATCTTTGTTGATGGGAAAATGCCATCGTTCAGGCCGCCAAATTCATGTGAAGTACCGATGGTTTTGTAGGTGCCCGCACTGTAAGCTACACCTGTTCCGTAGGAAGGTGACTGGTTCTGAAGGATCAGAAATGCAGGAGAAATGGCTGCAATGCGATCCATCCAATTATTTTCACCGGAGTATACAAAACTCATCCCCTGGGTGAAAGTTCCGGCTTGTCCAAGTATGGTACCCATATCTGCGCTTCCGTCAGCAACCGGGTTGATGTTAAACATCCCGTGCACAGAGGTGGAAGGATCATAGTACCAGGTATCTCCTCCCTCCATGTAAATCTGGCCGCCGTTGTTCAGGTAGGTGGCCAGAATGCTCCCTTGTGAAGAGCTAAGTACCGTATTGCTTGGATAGATGCCAAGGCAGACGAACACTGAACTGTAAAGGTTCAGGTCTGCAGGAAAAGAGGTTGAGATATCGTATACGACGCCAAGAGCAGTCATGGCTGTTTGCATGGCGGGCGCAGAGTTGTTGTTTGGATCCAGGTTCAGTATCATAACAGGTGCCTGGCCGATCACCATCAGGTTAGAAGCTGAGGTGCCGTAGCTCCCTGCCACCGTGTTGCAGTTGAATGTCACCGTTGTCCCAACCGGTGCTGCAGGACTGACCTCGACAGGAAAAGATGCGTAAGCGGTGCTTCCGGAGGGTACGGGCCCGATGGAGAAAGAGTTTGAAATAATGTTAATATATGGACTTGCGCATAAAAGGGTTCCTGTTGCAGGTGGGGACTCACTATGGCCGGTATTGCTCACTTCAACAATGATATTCACGGTCTCACCCGGATCAAGTTTGCCGTTACCGTTGCCTGCGGCATCATCAACCGCAAAGTTACCAGTTGTAAAGTCGGGGGCATTGATTGTAATGAAGAAGTTGGAACTCCAGGCATTACCAGGATCGGCAGTTATGTCAAGATCGAAACTCACCGGATGCTGATCGGGAACATTGCCGGCAATGGTCATGGCAAAGGCATTGTTCTGAACGGATGTAGCCCC
>JBLRXC010000285.1:0-2050 GCA_047920975.1 Bacteroidales bacterium
ATCTGATGATGAATCTATCCCTGAAGGGGGCTGATTTTCCTGATACATTGATCAGGTATACCCCGGGATTCAAAGGGGATACATCTAAAGAGTAAACAACTGCATGAGAAGTACTGACATCAAGTTTATCCTGTTTAACCAACTGGCCAAACATATCATAGATTAATATATCATACATCTGGTTTTCCTGAGCGGTGAAATGAATATTCAGTCTTCCTTCTTTCAGGGGATTAGGATAGATATGGATAGTGCAGCCCGGACTATTTTCACCCATTCCCAGTGACCAGAGCACAATTTCTCCTGTATGATCATCTCCCCATACAGATACATAATACATCCCGTTTTGGGAGGCTGTATGCTCATTATCAGCAATCCAAAGACGTTTTTCAGTCAATAATCCGGTTGGGTTAGCAAAAGTGATCAGAGATATTTTATCCCCGGGATTAAATACTGCCGGCAATGCAGTCAGGTTAATGGAAGCATAAACCTGGTAGATGATCCCGTTCGACCCGGCCGGGGGCCCCTGAGGAGTCAACATAAACGCAGATGTATAATAGGCCAGCATATCTGAAATTTCATGATCCCCGGCATTCCACGCCAGCGTAAACTGAATGTTATCGATCAGGCCATCTGATAAGAATGCCCTGCTCAATAATTCAATTTGAATGGCTGAGTTTGAACCGGACAAGGCAATATCCAGAGACCCTTCTTTAGCGCCCGTGGATTTGGAGGATATCACAGCTCCCGGGACCTCAGAGGTATAAATATTATTCAGCTCAGGCCCAACCAGAGAGTTGAGGTTTTGATAGATAATAGCCCGGTCATTTCCCGTTCCCAAATAAAGAATTGTATTGTCCAGGTTCACATCTTCGACCCAGTATCCATTGGATACGGAGGCGTTGATGTTGTTATTTCCTGAAACAGCCACAATTTTGGCAATGACAGGTCCGCGGTCATTACCAGGCCCGCTGTACTGCAACACACCATTGGAATTAACATCGCCTGCGATCATCCCGTAAACTGTTCCTTCGAGTAAAATTACCGGATTAGTACCGAAACAGTTTGCAAGTACTGTAAAATCGTAAGCACTGGTCATCTCATATAGTTCAACTGCATTTGCAGACATCACTGGCATGTGGTTCCGATGCCAAACGACTATATAATAGCCAACACCAGGTTCAATTGTTGAAAATTCAACGGCGACAGTTCCGTCATTGTAAAGAATACCTGCCCTGCGCTCGTATAATGAACCAGCTTCAGTACCTATTCTGAGGTCTACCAGAACCCAGTCAACCATCCCGGCAGGAATCGGAACAACAGACTCAATTCCGTTGTAAAACCATGGATTCACATTGTAGGGTTGTGTAGTGGGCAACTGCGATATAATACCTGTATTCATTTCACCTGTACCTGGGTTGTATGCTCCCTGTAAAAAGACTTTCAGCGTCCTTCCTACCGGCGTGATCTCAAGCTGGCCGTCATAAAATGTGATATCGTAATTGGTGCTTGTCAGCCCGGAAGGCGTGATGGTGTATGTCCCAACCTCTGTTGCCTCAACAGCGTTACCCGTGAAAATGAGTGTTCCGCTGAGTGCTGTTTCATCTTCGCCAAAAACGAATCCATCATATGAAACGGTAAAACCTGTAAAAGGAAGTCCGTCAAACACCTTGCTTTTGTTATCTGCAGTAACAGATAACCCTTTAGGAGTTATGTTAAAACCGGCTGAGGTAAAATCCAGGATATAGTTAGCGCTCAGTGCCAGTGTTCCCTGCTGGATGGCATAAGTGCCCACATTTTCACCCGCAACACGGGTAAGGGCACCCGTGAAAGCATCTGAACCGATCAGGGCGGGAGTGAACTGGTAAGTCAGTTCGGGATCAGCCTCTCCATATATTTTTGATTGAGGGTCAGCCGTGACAAAAATGGTGAATTCAGTAATGGTGAGGTTTGCCCCTGTAAAATTAAGAATGTAGTTAGCGCTTAGTGCCAGTGTTCCCTGGAGGATGGCATAAGTCCCCACATTTTCACCCGCAACACGGGTAAGGGCACC
>JBLRXC010000286.1:0-2007 GCA_047920975.1 Bacteroidales bacterium
CTCCGGTGAAGGAATATCCATACCTGTTATAATATCGCAGTCATCCAGGAAGATAAAGCCGCTCTGCGGCAAGCCGGGTGTGGTGCAGAGGCTGTCGTAGGTGTAGACACCGGGGTAGGCGGTATCGTACTCCAGGTTGAGGTTGAGTTTACCCAGGACAATGTCCCAGTTACTGGATTGTTGAAATGTGGAGTTGCTAAGAATTAAACTATTATAGGTCTTGCCTAATGTATAAGGCACGCTATAGTCAGAATGTTGAATGCTTTTATAAAAAGACAGATTAGAAAAGATATCCAAATTGGAAATTGCTTCCATTGGAGGACTTCCTGTAGATTCAACACCCATTCCTCCACCCAAAATAAGTAAGGAGTCTTTTTGAAATGCACCATAGAGCAAAAGCCTGTTAAAACTTGTGTCAATTTCTTTCGCATTTATGTTTCTGAAGTTAACTTCATTTCCCATAGCATCAAACTCCATGATCAAACCTTCATTATATGGATTGAGCTTTTTATATCCTACTCCAATAAATTTTTCACCAGTACCATCAATAAGAGCCATAGCTTCACCTCTGATTGTATCATTGAGGCCAAACGGCAGGATCCATTCTTCTTCTCCGCTTGGGCTAACCATGAAAAACAGAGGTCTGAAAGACTTCGGACCTCCCGGGTTCCAGGGATCGGGCCAGTAAATACTGCCAGCAACCAGATATTTTCCATCGGGTGTTATGGTTACTTTCCACCCATAGGGATAAGCCCCCAGCGGATGGACAAACCCGCTGGCAAAGGGGTTTTTCCACAGCACCTCGCCACTGCCGCTGAGTTTGAAAAGGTGTAAGGTCTCCTGCGGAGAGACGCCGTATTGATTCACCAGCAATATCACATCACCCGTGGGAGTTTCCCTGACATCAACGGCGGCAACAGATAGATTCGGGCTTTCCGAAAATATTTTACACCACTCCTTTTCTACGCAAGAATTCAGCTTAACCACAAAAGGCTCAGATTTGCCTGTGCCAGGCCTATACAAACTTCCTGAGATCAATAATCCACCGTCATTGGTTATGTCAATGGCTCTGGAATTAACGAATTGCATTTCATTTTTAACGATCTTTTCCCACAGAGTATCTCCATTGATATTAATTTTTAATAATGAAGATGATCGTATATTAGAAGCTCCAGGACTAAAAAAATTGCTGATGATGAAATATCCATTATCGTATGATTCCTGAACATCATGCGGCACATTGTATGTATTATTCTGCCCATAGTATTTAGGCCATGCTATAGAATCCAGGATCTTTTCCATTGTATCGAGACTTGCCGGGGCAATGATCCTGTCGGCTGAGAAGAGTTCGGGAAGCGGGCCGGGGGTTTTTGGGAGTTCAAAATAATCTATACCTTGCCTTTCCTCAAGCAATGTTTTTTCAATCAGCCGATAGAGGTTTGTTACAAGAGCCGCACTGTGTGCAACCTCTTTATCGGGGATGAGCGCCATTTGCCCGAGCTTGTCATAAAGTTCAGGAGGCGGCAGTCCATCGCCCCTCAGGGCAAGAATGGTTTGCAATGCAAACGCTTTCAGATAGCGGATACGGTCAGTCTTTGCGTTCCCGGGGTTCTGCGGGTTTGCCAGGTATTGCTTCAGCATCCTGATGCCTTCGTTGATCTCCTTACAATCGGCCATCACATTGTGATCATGTAATTGCACAATAAGATCAGGGTAAATGGAGCGCAGTTTCATTGAGCAGTTAGGCGAAGGATCTCCTGTCGTGTAAATGATCTTGTTATCAGCAAATTCAATATTGGCAAATGGGGTGAGCCAATTGTCGAAGTTTTGCCCATAGAGCATAGCCGGCAGAAGCAATAAAATGGTCAGGCATTTCATAAGATCCATTTATTGAGTGGCAAATATAGGCATAAACGATTGGAATTGAAACATGAAGAGCGTAATAATTTCGCCACTACGAGGCTTAAAAGAGGGGTTTGCAATTGATTCTAATCGGGTAGGAAGCGG
>JBLRXC010000287.1:0-1916 GCA_047920975.1 Bacteroidales bacterium
CGGTCAGTTTCACATAGCTGAGATTATACCTGCTGGCTTCCACCTCAATGGGGTCTTCTTCATCGAAATCGCGAAGGTCAGCGATATCCGGATGCCGGATCAATGCATTGTTATCAATCACTACCTTGGCATCTGCTGCAAATATCCTGTCATCAGCGGCTTTAATTACCGGATTGATTTCAAAGAGTGTAGCATCCACACCCTCGTATGCTTTGTAGATGGAATGAACAAATGTCACCATCTCTTTGAATGCGGTTCCCGATAAACCAAGATTAAAGGCAATTTTTCTTGCCTGGAATCCCTGTAATCCAACTTTGGGATCAATTTCTTCAGTGAAAATCTCATCTGGTGTCTCCTCTGCCACCTTTTCAATATCCATGCCTCCACGGGGGGAATACATGATCATGTTTTTGGATGTTTGCCTGTTAAGCAACACTGAAAGATAAAATTCGAGTGTTGGAGACTGACCGGGATAATAGATGTTCTCTTCAACAAGAACCTTTCTTACCTTTTTCCCTTCCGAACCTGTCTGCGGTGTTATCAATTGCATACCAATGATTGCGTCGGCAAAATGAAGAACCTCTTCAGGTGTTTTGGCAATTTTAACACCACCTCCTTTACCCCGGCCACCGGCATGAATTTGTGCTTTTACAGCCCATTTATCTGTTCCGGTAAGCTTTTGAATCTGCTTAGCTGCATCCATAGCCTCTTCGGGTGAAAATGCAACCATGCCCGCAGGGATCTGCACACCGAATTTTTTAAGAAGAGATTTTCCCTGGTATTCGTGTAAATTCATGGATAAAACTTGAACCTATTGAGGATCTATTTCGAGCAACTCTATTTCGAAGATCAGGGCATTATTGGGTTGAATAGGACCACCCTGGCGGGGTTGGCTGCCGTATGCAAGATCAGGATGAATGTAAAGTTCCCATTTTGAACCTACAGGCATCATAAGAAGTGCTTCAGTCCAGCCTCTGATGACTCCGGTTACAGGAAATCTTGCCGGATTGCCTACCTCCGTTCCGTCGAATTCGGTTCCGTCAATTAAAGTCCCACGATAATAAACAGAAACCCTGTCGGCTTCAGTAGGCACCGGACCGGTTCCTTCCTGAATGATCTTGTATTGAAGTCCGCTTTCTGTAGTCATCACTCCCTCCTTATCTTTGTTTTTAGCAAGAAAATCTTCTGACTCCTGCAGATTTTTTAGTGCTTTCTTGTCACGGGCCCTGTTGAAGTAATTCATAACATATTGATTTGCCATTTCAGGATCCATCAGATATTCGTTCTCATCAAAAACATCCTCAAATCCTTTGGCGATGGCTTCAGGATTGATATTATCGAACCCGTTTTGCTTCAGGTTCCCGGCAATATCAATTCCAATAGCATAACTCACACTGTCGAGATCGTTATTGAGTGTAACATTTTTTGATGATCCGGGTGCAACAGAGCATGAATTGATCATCAAAACAAAACCACCAAATAAAATGGCTGCTGCGAGGGCAATTGTTTTCTTCATTTTTTTAATTTTTAATTAAGTCAATTAATTCAATATCATAGACCAGTGTGGCTTTTGCAGGTATTTTATCCATATCGCCGACCAGCCCGAAAGCAAGGTGCGAAGGTATAATTAATTTAGCTCGGTCGCCTTTTTTTAACAATAATATTCCTTCTTCAAGTCCATTTTCAACCCCTCCCTGGCCAATCATAAATTCCATGGGCCCGCTTTCTGATGAAGTAGATATGGTATCACCATTCAGTAGCACCAGTGAGTAATTGAATCTGGCAACTTGTCCAATTTCTGCCTTTGGTCCGTTTCCATGCCGGTATATGACAAAACGCAACCCTGTCCCTGTAGCGTTCATTTTCCAGTTATGGCGCGAAATAAAATCGTCAATCCTCTGATCTTCGGTCATCAC
>JBLRXC010000288.1:0-1806 GCA_047920975.1 Bacteroidales bacterium
GACAAAAGCGACTGGTATCTAGCTTTATAGAGCAGAGATGATATGGTGACAAGAACAATTAGCAGCGCTATGAAAATATAATATGACCGCAAAAAATGGATAATTTTATCGAAAAAAAGGAAAGAAAACAGATAGCTGATAAACATAAGGTTCATCCCAAAAAAGATGCCCATCGTAGCTGAGGCATAGAGCGCAGAATGTTTCTTATTTCCAAAATATTTTTTCTGCCAACCATAAAGCAGATGAAAGAGATAGGCAAAGAAAAGGTTCATACTATCACATTTATTTTTTCAGCGGATGCAATTTTTCATTTAGTAATGGAAATCGAAATTCAAGGGTATCAGTTCCATGTATTTTAAATATGCTTGCTGTTGCACTATCCCCATGTTTAAGCACTATATCCCCAATTGCAAGTACATCATGAAGTCTTTTTCCGGTAAATATTTCGTTATCAACATTCAGTCTTCTTTTTATTTTATGATTAATGGCAATTTCAAGACTGTTGGTATTAATCCTGAATAGTTTGGGGTCAATATGGTAAACTCCGGTTATTTGACCAAAAATTTCCTCATCAATTGTGATAAGCGGGTATTCCATATTCAACCTCTCAATTATTTTGTCCTTCTTTCTGATATTGAAATATGCTATCAATGCCAATATACAAATCCCGATCAGCAATACCCTAAGTTTTGTTTTGGCATCTTTGTCCATTCTATTAATTAATTCTTTGGTTTATCAGGCTTTCGATAACTTTTGCAAAGTTATTTTTGTTTGGTAACTCTCCTGACTGAAATTTTCCTTCTTTTATGAATTACGAACTCATACACAATACAAACGCTATCTCTTTTGACGATGTATCAATGCTGTTCAGCAACCCTATCAGCGATATCTGCTCAGATGTTTTTTCATATGAAACCTCCCCAACATCATACAAGTAGAAAAGAATTTTAAAACCTGTTGCATTTTGCATAATTATTTTCGATCCCTCCTGAATAATTTGCTCAGGTAACAGGTCGAAAACATAAACCCGCTTATTGAATGTACCTTCTTGCTTTATTACATTTTGCGAGACTGACTGAATGAATTCATCAAAGTCATCAATCTTTTCCACTCCAGATCGTTTGAAAGTCTCCTTACCATTCATATAAGCTATCACCAAATCCTTTTTCCCAAATAACCGGTCAAAAACACAGAACTCAGGAATCCCAGGTACTTCATAATCATTATAGAACTTAAAATACTGTTGGATTTCATCCTCATATATGGTATCTGATTCTGATAATGCGTGATTCAATGCTCTATCAATTCCTGCGCTCACTAACAGATAAGATTCACGTTTCATATTTTTTCTGTTATGCAGAGGTATATAGAACAAAGTTGCTTCTTTCGCAAATGGA
Organism: Bacteroidales bacterium; assembly: GCA_047920975.1. Lineage (GTDB taxonomy): Bacteria > Bacteroidota > Bacteroidia > Bacteroidales > JAADJA01 > JAADJA01. The sequence continues at coordinate 1,398 of JBLRXC010000288.1, forward strand.
TCAATAAACTTGTGTAATGAGTTTTGATAATTTGGGTAATCAGAAAGGAACCAGATATAATCATCGAAGGTAGTAGGAACTTCATAATTATCAAGAAAATAAGTAAAAAATGGTTCATGGTATTCTCCCATGTCTATGTCCCATGTAAGCGTTTCGACCACTTGCTGATATTTGCCTCTCTGAATGATAATCCAATAGACAGTCAAAGCTATTACCGCCGTTAAGGCAACACTCAATGCAACATATTTTATTTTCACAATGCGGCTATTTATATCACAAGTCCATTTAACTACTCTCTTCATTCAACTTTTATTAACCGTAGAATAGACTATAAAACCTCCATGAAAGAAGGCTTCTGTAGATTATTCTGTTGGTAGCTTTGGTAAATTATGTCCTTTTATCATTCGTA
>JBLRXC010000289.1:0-1762 GCA_047920975.1 Bacteroidales bacterium
TCTCTTATAAATTAAATTGTTTTCCAAATATGTTATTTAATTAATTACAAATCATTCTTATAACAGAAAATATTGATCATGCGTATAAATTGCCGGCCTTATTTAATAACAAGTTTATATATGTTGGGTTCAACTTTCTTCCAAAACCCTATTTTGTACAAACACTCAGGATAAACTATTCAAATGAAGAGAAGCATTAAAAGTATTGCTTGATCACTGCATTCTCCAATAACAAAACTTTCCTTTTCCATGGCTGTTAAATTGATTCAAACCGGATATTTGCTGACTGTTTCCTTTTTTACTTTTTAAAATTCTCAAGACCTTTATTTAAAAAATCTAAAAATTGCCCGGCATTGCTATTGTACCCATAGGGTTCTGCCAATGGTGTTTCATTGTGATCAAGCAAAATATAATACGGTTGTGAATTGACGCCATAGTTTCTTGCCTGGAAATCGCTCCACTTGTTGCCTACCGTTCTGATCACCCGCTCTCTACCTCCAAAATCCGAGACATATTGGTCTTCTTCCGGAAGGCGGGTACGGTCATCCACATACAGCGAAACGATTACATAATCATTTCGGAGGTGTTGTAAGACCTGGGGATCACTCCACACCGATGATTCCATTTTGCGGCAGTTGACACAACCGTGTCCTGTGAAGTCAAGGAAAACGGGTTTCCCGGTCTTCCGCGCATACTCAAGGCCCTCCTCATATTCGAGAAATTTCACAAGCCCGTATACCCCTTCTTTTGTATGGTAGCTTGTGGGGACAGATTCTGGGGCAGATAGTGCTGACACCTGCCCCGACATCGTCATACGATTCAAATCAAAAGTCTGCGTAGTGAGGGGAGGTGCAAATGAACTGATGGCTTTTAAAGGAGCCCCCCACATTCCGGGAATCAGGTAAATGGCAAAGGAAAAAGAGGCCAGTACCAGCAACATACGTGGAACGGATATGTAAGGTATGTCACTGTCGTGCGAAAATTTGATCTTCCCCAGCAGATACATTCCAAGCAGGAAAAAAATGGCAATCCAGATGGCCAGAAAAACCTCCCGGCTCATCAACCCCCATTGACCAACTGCATCGGCAACAGAAAGAAACTTCAGTGAGAATGCCAGTAACAGGAAAGCCAGAACCACTTTCACCGAATTAAGCCATCCTCCGGATTTTGGCATGGAACCCAACCAGGATGGGAAAATAGCAAGCAGTGAGAAGGGAATAGCAAGTGCTATGGAAAAACCAGTCATGCCGACCAAAGGAGATAGCATATTTCCTGAAACAGCAGCTTCAACAAGTAGAGTTCCGATAATGGGACCTGTACACGAAAAAGAGACCAGGACAAGAACCAAGGCCATCAGAAACACGCCAATCAAACCGCCGGTTTTCTCAGCCTGGTTATCCAGTGCAGTAGTCCAGCTGGAGGGTAAGGTCAATTCGAAAGCACCAAAAAAAGCGGCTGCAAAGACCAGTAGAAGCAAAAAGAAGAAAATATTGAACCCGGGGCTGGTCGAAAGGCGGTTCAACCCATCAGCTCCAAACAACAAGGAGACACCCAGCCCTAAAGCAACATAAATAACTACGATCGAAATTCCGTATATAACCGCATCTCTTTTGCCTTTTGACGAATTGCTTGTATTCCGGATGAAATAACTGACTGTCATGGGGATCATAGGAAACACACAGGGTGTTAACAACGCCAGCAAACCTCCAAAAAAACCAAAGATGAAAATGTACCAGAGTCCGCTTTTACCATCGCTTTTGAG
>JBLRXC010000290.1:0-1693 GCA_047920975.1 Bacteroidales bacterium
CGTAATTATTCGCCTGCCCGTCAAGGTTAAAATCACCCTTGAGATATCCTTTAGTTCCTGCGAATGAATTCCAAATTATATCTTTGTCGATCATATCGATCTTTTCATCTGCATCTCCATCTCCGCCTATCATTCCCCATATGCCGGATGAAAGCATCTTGTGTCCAAGAATGCCGCCAAACACCTGTGTTTCACCTACAGAAAAATCATAAAATCCGTTCCCGTTGATTATTGAGACTGCGTTTTCCGACAACACTGGTATATGATTCCTGTGATAGACTGCGATGTAAAGATTACCCGCAGGTGTATAGGCCAGGTCAGGTTTCTGAATTCCGTCCAGACCCCTCACAGTTCCATCTTTCATTACAAAACCGGCTTTTCTTCCAATTGATTTATCCGAAGTCGCAGTTGACACACCACCGGAAGTTTCTCTCCAATCAATCAATATCCAATCAACAACATTTTCGGGGATGGATAAAACCTCCTCGGTTCCGTTATAATTCCATGGCTGGCCTGCAAAAGGCTGCATCGTTGGAATCAAATCAAGATCATTCAACCCTGTTACCATTTGACCATTAAAGAAAGGACCTTCAAGAAAAACCTTAAGCTGAATCCTGATTCGCTCAATGACCGAGCCATTCAAATAATACTCGGAGGAAGGGCTATCGTTGAGTGATAATAAATCGGGATAACGTTTATACTCACAGGATGCCCCATCATCAAACCATTGAAGCAGCGATGTTCCACCTGAATAGCTGAAAAGAATTGTCATCAGTACCGTTTCGTCAGGAAGATTTACTCCATAGGAGGGAGAATGACCCTGAATATTTAACACACCTGGATTTTGAACCATCACAGATAAATCCGGAAACCCGGAGTCATTGAGATATCCATTAAAGGTCAGTGATGATGAGTTGTAGTGAAGCGTAAGAAAAAGGGACCCAATGTTGCTGAAAGCAGATACAGACACTGGTATTTCCAGGAGCGAACCGCTCAGTGCTTCTACGGTGGGTAAACTTGTCACCGGTGCATTGAGTGAAAGGAATGAAAAAGAACCATTCAAATAATAGGTATCAGTGGGTAAATCATTTAATACCACATAGTTTCCATTGCTCCATTCGCACGTATATCCAGCTGTATCATCCCAAGTAAGGAATGAGGTTCCACCGGCACCAACTTTTGAAAAATGGACATGGAAGACCACGGAATTATCAGGCAAACTGATGCCTGGGTAGGTATACCATCCCCAGGAGACAACACCCGGTGTAGTTACATTAAAACTAATAATTCCTCCCACCCCTGAAGCAATTGAAACTGACGTTGCCAAAGCAATAGACGGATCATATAACATTCTCAGGTTGCAACTTCCGATGAAATTAAAATCTGATACTAATATAGGGACAGCCATTTGTGCTTCATAACCGGATATATTCCCGCCTGTTGAAATTGGTGCATTCTGGGTTTCTCCAATCTGACCAGACAAAACACATGCAATCCAAAAAGCCGGAAGAAACAACTTAAAAGTTAACCGATGAAAAGGGAGATTTTTCAAGTTTTTTCAAGTATCTGATTAGAGCGCTAAAATTAGGAAAAATTATTAATCAAAAAATCATATCACATTTCACGACCTAAAAACATCTGTCTCAATATATTACAAAACACAAAAAATAATATCAATAAAATAGAGAACGGG
>JBLRXC010000291.1:0-1607 GCA_047920975.1 Bacteroidales bacterium
TTCTCTTTCATTTTCTTCTGCCTGTTTTCTGAAGTACTTTCTGAAAAATATGTTAGCCTTCAGCGCTTGCATATTATCATCCAGTCCTTGTGAACTTTGTTTCAGATTGATCAGGGTCCTGTCCAGGTTGTAGGCCATGGTGGTGTCCTGGATCAACATGCCCAGGGTGCCCTCACCACTGTTTATTTTTACCATAATCTCTCCCAGGGCATTGGAAGCAATTTCTGTTTTGGCTACGGTTAGTTGTAGTTTCTCCATAAATTCAAACACATTTTCTTTGGTCACTTCAATGGTTTCATCAAACCCTTCCGAACTTTTCATAAAATTGGCGATGGTCTGGCTAACGTTTCCGGCAATAACTGAATCCACGATCAACTGCCCCAGCATACCTTTCCCGCTGTTAATGTTGCTCATTACTTCCGCGAGTTCATGTGCTATGATCTCCACATTGGCAGCTGTATTATTCAGGCTTGCAATGATAGCATCGGTTTCAACGGGCTCAGCAGAGCTTATGTGCTGATCGTCGGCTACGGTTGCAGCACTATTGCTGCCCTGGGCAATAATAACAATACGGTCACCAATAATCCCTGACGAGCCTATGGTAGCTTCGCTATCTGCTTTAATGAACTCCTGCACATTCTTCCGGATGAGCAGGTCGACCTGCACTGTAGAGTCATTTATGATCATAATGTTGTCAACAATTCCCACGTTGATACCCGAGAACCGGACATTGTTTCCCACCTGCAGCCCGCTAACATTCTGAAAGTTGGCAGTAACCTTAAATACAGGATTAAACAGGTTTTGCTGCTTTCCGATGTAGAAGATCGCGATGACAAATATTGCCAGTCCTACGGCAATAAAGAGCCCCAGTCGAGCTTTAAAAGCGGGTGTGTAATTTTCCATTTTGTTGGTTATTAGAGTTTTGGCTAAATCTTATTTATTTAAAAAAGGACTTTATCACTTCATCCTTTGATGTATTAAACTCATCGATATCCCCTTCCAGGTATACTTCGCCGTCTTTCAGCATGATCACACGATCGGCTGTAGCGCGGGCACATTCAATATCGTGTGTAATGATAATTGATGATGTTTTGTATTTTTTCTGAACAGCGTTGATCAGGAGGCTTATTTCATCTGATGTAACCGGGTCGAGCCCGGTTGTTGGTTCGTCGTAGAGCATGATCATGGGGTCAACCACAACGGTTCGCGCCAGGCTGGCCCGCTTGCGCATACCGCCTGATAGCTCGGATGGCATTTTATTTAAAGTGTCGGATAAACCTACATTTTCCAGTGCCTCTGCTATTTTTTCGTCCATTTCCTTTTTGGAGAGATGCTTTTTTAATCTCTTCAAAGGAAATTCAAGGTTTTGTTTTATGGTCATGGAATCATACAATGCACCGCTCTGAAAAAGAAATCCGATTTTTTGTCTCATCAAGGCTAATTCTTTGGTGCTTAATTCGCTTACATTTTCATCAAATACCTTTATAGTGCCTTTATCAGGCCTTAATAAGCGTACGATACATTTAATCAGGACAGATTTGCCTGATCCCGATTTACCCAATACCACCAGGTTTTCATTGTCATAAAGAGACAGGGTGAGATCTCTC
>JBLRXC010000292.1:0-1596 GCA_047920975.1 Bacteroidales bacterium
CCGGAACAATAAAAATGTTAGTAAGTTAGTTGACAATTTGTATATCAATGCTCCTTCGTAAAATATTAACTTTGCAAGGATTGCTCTTAATAAGCGCTCAAATACGGATTCAAAACTATATAAAATTGTGTAAGAAATTGTGAAACGGTTGCATATCTTTTTTGGTATACTTTTTCTGATCCTCAGTTTAGGTGATCATGCTGTTTGTCAAACTGAGCGGACGATAAGAAAGGTTGTGATTGATGCCGGGCACGGTGGTAAAGATCCCGGAGCGGTCGGAAAAAACTCAAAAGAAAAAGAGATTGTCCTGTCAGTTGCACTCATGACCGGCAAACTCATAGAAAAAAATATTCCGGGTGTGCAGATTATATATACAAGGAAAACTGATGTTTTTGTTGAATTACACAGAAGGGCTCAAATCGCCAATGAAAGTGGCGCAGATGTATTTATTTCAATTCATTGTAATTCAAGTAAATCGCCCAGGGCTTTTGGTGCTGAGACCTTTGTGATGGGATTGCATAAATCGGATGAAAACCTTGAGGTTGCAAAAACGGAAAATGCCGCGATTTTTTTCGAAGAGGATTACAAGGTGCAGTATGAAGGTTTCGACCCCAATTCAGATGAGGATTACATTGTACTGAGCATGTTTCAGAGTGCCAACCTCAACCAGAGCCTTGATTTAAGCTCAAGGGTACAGCAGGCGTTTACAGAAAGGGCTGGTAGAAATGATCGCGGGGTTAAACAGGCAGGTTTTTGGGTCTTGTATAAAACAACGATGCCGGGAATTTTGATTGAGTTAGGCTTTCTGAGCAACCCGCAGGAAGAGCAGTTTCTTGTTTCGAAAGCAGGGCAGGAGCAAATGGCCGAAGCCATATACCTTGCATTCAGTGAATACAAAAATTACTTTGAAGAGAATTCCCGGGGCATTAAACCACTGGCCGTGAAAAAGCAGGAGTCGTTGCCCGGTATTTATTACAGGGTACAGTTTGCTTCCTATAACAAAGAGAAATCAATTGACTTTCGCAAGTTCAGAGGCCTGGATGATATCAGGATGTATTTGCACGACGGCCAGTTCAAATACACTACCGGTAATGAAGAAACCCTGGAGAAAGCCAATTTAATCAAGCAGAAGCTTGTGGAGGATGGATTTAAAGATGTGTTTATCGTGGCATTTCAGGACGAAGAGAGAATTTCCCTGGAAGAAGCCCGTCAGCTGGTTGAACTGAAAAAAAGCAAACCCTGATGCCCACTGCGGTCAAAAAAAAATGGATCATTTCGGCGGTCATTACTGTAAGCATCATTGCAGCAGGGGTTATCCTTTATTTTCTCTTTTCGGGTCAGGGTCAAATATATTTGAAGGTTGAAGGTGCGGGGTTTCCTTTGAAAGGCGCACCTATCATTAGTAATAACCTAAAAATCGGAGAGGTTGCCCGGGCGTTGACGACCGATGATGCTTCAGGTCAGATTTTTAAGATCAGGTTCGGTCAACCCATTCATATCCCCCTTAATTCAGAGATTAAGATCCGTCAGTCGGCATTGGATAGCTCTTATACTGTTTTTTTGAGACTGGTTCCATCGAAAGATTATTTTAGCAAG
>JBLRXC010000293.1:0-1554 GCA_047920975.1 Bacteroidales bacterium
ATTCGAAAGCATTTAAATGCTGATTCTCTTTTTCAATCCATCCACAGTCAGTTTTTCAATGTGCCTGATCTTCGAACGATAGGTGATATCAAAATCAGCATGCCCGATGCTCTGATGGCAGGTTTCGCCATGTTTTCATTGAAAGATCCGTCACTGCTCGCTTTTGAACAGCGACGGGTGAATGATGATTCCAACCTGCATACCATCTATAAAATCAATACAATCCCCAGTGATACCCAGATGCGGGCTATTCTCGACCCGATTGATCCGGAGAAACTCAGACCGGTTTTCAAAATTCCTTTCAGGCAGCTGCAAAGAGCCAAGCTGCTTGAGGGCATGCAATTTTTCGAAGGGCATTACCTTTTAAGCCTGGATGGAACCGGATTTTTTTCTTCGAAGAAGTTATCCTCCGATATTTGCATGCAAAAAAAAAGCAAAAAATCGGGCGAAATCACATATTATCTGCAAATGCTGGGCGCCGCCATTGTCCACCCGGATTTCAAGGAAGTGATTCCTCTGGCGCCCGAATTCATTAAAAAACAAGATGGTGAAACCAAAAACGATTGTGAACGCAACGCCGCCAAACGCTTTTTTGAAAAATTCAGAAATGAACACCCCCACCTGCCGGTTATCATCACCGAAGATGCTTTGAGCTCCAATGCGCCGCATATCCTTGAGGCAAAAAAATACAATCTCCGCTATATTCTGGGGGTGAAGCCGGGCGATCACGCATTTCTGTTCGAACAAATTGAAAAGGCCGCACTCGAGTCAAAGACGACTGAATTTGAAATGGTTGATCCCGCCCAGCCGGATCTGGTCCATCGGTTCCGTTTCCTCAACCAGGTTCCGCTTAATGCGTCGAATCCGGACTTGCTGGTCAATTTCCTTGAATACTGGGAAGTAACTCCGAATAAGGTTAAACATTTCAGTTGGGTTACGGATTTTACCATTACGCATGCCAATGCCTTTTCACTTATGCGAGGCGGCAGAGCCCGCTGGAAAATAGAAAATGAGACTTTCAACACCTTGAAAAATCAAGGGTACCACCTTGATCACAACTTCGGTCTCGGGAAAAAAAATTTGGCCCTGAATTTCACCATGCTGATGATGTTGGCGTTTTTGGTTGATCAGGCACAACAGATTTCCTGCCAATTATTCCGGGCTGTATGGAAAAAAGAAGGAAGTAAAAGGGCACTATGGGAACGGACGCGATCCCTCTTCAGGGAATTCTCATTTCCATCGATGCAGATGTTGTATGAGGCCATTTTATATGGCACAAAGAAGCAACCTCCTATCATCCTGTATAACTCCGCCTGACCACTCGATTTCATTTCCCCCAATTTGCCGATACGATCCGGGACTCTTCGTTGATGGGCATTTCTATGCCCTCAGGATGGTCCTCCCGTTACTCAAATAAAGCCTTTACACATTTCCGCATCGAATGATAACCTTGTCAGGGTTCAATTGATCAAAAATGGACAGCCTGTTTCTTTAGCTTTAGGTCCCAATGTCTGCTACATCAATTTTTTCTGCTGTAACCGGGAATTGCTGACC
>JBLRXC010000294.1:0-1523 GCA_047920975.1 Bacteroidales bacterium
GTTCTCTGTTTACAGTTTTCAGTTCTCAGAATCCTATTTGCTAACTTTTTTCAAACCAGCAACCAGCAACCAGCAACATTGTTCACAGTTTACGGTTCACGGTTCTCAGAACCCTTCGCTCTAAGCTCTCCGCTCTCTGCCCTCCGCCCTCCGCTCTTCTCTCTCCGCTCTCTGCTCTCTCCGTTCACGGTTCACGAAACATACGTTGTTGCAAATATTTTAAAAAGAATGGGTTTGAGAATGAAATGCTCTCCTTATCTTTCTCAATGATCCCGTCATTTATTAATTTTTCGACTGCTCTCTGGGTACTGCTTACCGCACCGAGATCATATTTTTTCATAAATTGCTGCGAATACACCATTCCTAGTTCACTCGACAGGGCACGGAGTACTTTTTTCTGGTAAGGAGAAAGATGATCAATCATCTGATGAAAAAAATCCTGCTGGTTGTTCAGAATATTTAAAACCGCCAGTTGTATTTGTTCATGATCGACGGCTTTATTGTTCCCACGGGGCAATGCCCACGTTTCAGAGGCGAGAAACTGGACGAAATACGGGATGTTGTCTGCAATGCCAATGATTTCCCGTGCCATCATGTGGTCACATTCTATCCCGGTTTGCCCCATCCGGTCGACAATATACTTTTCCATTTGTCCGGACGGTATTTTACTTATCTGCATCAGTTTACCAAATCCGTAAAAAGCCCTGTTGCGTTGTGCAAACATCTGGCCTATCAGGTGTGTTTTGCTACCCAGAAATACATAACTGATCTGTTCGTGAAATTGCATGACCGATCGGAACCACTTTTCCGTTTCCTGCCCATTCAGTTTTTCTATATCCTGAAACTCGTCAAAAACAATGATCCATCTTTTATTGCTTATTACTTTCAGAGGTAAGTTCAGGATATCAGTCAGCGAATCATTCACCGAAACGTTAAGATCATGTGTAAAGGTAAACGAGGGTGAACCTGAAGGGTCGATGGTTACGGCAGGACGAATACCACGGATCCACTTCTGAAATATGTCCAGCGATTTTCTTATTCCTCTTCCTTTACTTAATACCAGGGATGCATATGTGTTCATGAACTGCTTCAGGTCCTGGATCCTGAAAAAATCCACGTAAATTACCGGAAACCCTTGTTGTTCAAGCTGGTTAATTATTTTAACCACGAGGGAAGTTTTCCCATAACGCCTGGGAGAAGTGATGATCAGGTTATTTCCTGAAAGAAGGTCCCGGCTGATTTCAACAATCTCCTTTTCCCGGTTGATGAAGAAGGGATCATCGACAACAATGCCATATCTGAAAGGATTTTCTACCATAAAAGCTATTACGCTTATTTGCGTAACGCAAAGTTAGAATAAATTTTGTTAATCGACTTCACAGTTCACGGTTCAACTTCAGTTCGAGGTTCACGGTTCTCAGATCACAGTTCGATGTTTGAAGTCAAGTTCTCTGTTTACAGTTTTCAGTTCTCAGAATCCTATTTGCTAACTTTTTTCAAACCAGCAACCAGCAACCAGCAAC
>JBLRXC010000295.1:0-1389 GCA_047920975.1 Bacteroidales bacterium
CAATAAGGTTTAACCTTGACACTGATGCGCAAATAGCGCTCAAACTATTTAATATAATGGGCGAAGAAGTTGCGACTATGTACAATACATACTTCAATGCCGGCGAGTATGTTCTTGACGGAGACCTGAGCAATCTGCCATCTGGTGTCTATTTTCTGTCACTCCAATCGGGTGAGATCCTTCAGACAACAAAAATTTTAAAACAATAACGTTTCCATAAACCAGAAAGAGGCTGTCTCAAAAGCTTAAAAATTAGAAATTTGAGGCGGCCTCTTATTTTAATTCTCAGGTATTGTCCGGCCCATCCGGAACCGGAATTTTTTTTTTGTCATGAATACAAAAAAAACATGATCATGCAAGATGAATTTACTAAATTCGTGGAAAATTTACCCATGATCAAGTTAATAGTTTCCGAACCAGATGATCATACATTGAATTTGATAACCAATACCATTCAGACCTATTGTCCCAATGTGATGATTGCTGCCACAATAAAGGATATTAAAAACGGAATAGGAGCGATTAATGAATATGAACCTGACCTTTTATTGGTTGATATAAAACTTCCCGACGGAAGCGGTTTTGAGTTGATTGACCACTTTTCAAAACCGGATTTTAAGGTGATCTTCATTTCAGCTTATGCCGACTATGCCATCAAAGCCATAAAATACAATGCAATTGACTATTTACTGAAACCGGTCAAACCGGATGAACTTTCACAAGCCATTAAAAAAGCAGATGACATCATCAGGTTTGAAGAAAAATTACAGGCCAAAGCGCTGGGTATGTCCATAAGCGACATGAATAAATCACACAGGATGGTCTTAAAATCAATAGACCAGATCCATGTGATTGATTCAAATGACATTGTTCATATTGAAGCCGATGGGAATTATTCAACATTCTACCTGACGGATTGCCGGAAAATAGTGGTTTCCAAAAGTACCAAAGAATATGAGGAGACATTGCTTGATCAGGGTTTTCACCGTATTCACAAATCGCATATTGTGAATATCAATAAGATGAGCTATTTCGATAAAACAGATGGGGGGAACCTGGTGATGTGCAATGGAGACCAGGTACCGGTGGCATCGCGGAAGCGCGATATGCTGATGGAGTTGTTTGATAATTTAACTTAATGGATTTAAAGAAATCTTAAATCGTTAATCGGCGTTCGATATTCATGTTAGAGCGGAGAATATCGAATATCGATTAACGAATGTTGATTTGAGAAGTATAGGAACGATAGGCTAAAAATATATGAAAAAACAAGAGGCCAGCATATTGTTCATCGAATTGTCGGGATTCAGTAAAGATACAGAAAGCAATCCTGCTGATGGGTTACAGCTATTACTGGACCAGATCTATCAACTGCTCGACACCACAGTG
>JBLRXC010000296.1:0-1273 GCA_047920975.1 Bacteroidales bacterium
CGGTTCCGGCCTCAACGGGTTTTACATCTCAGTTAATCAATGCGGGAGAAATCCAGAATAAAGGAATTGAAATAGTCTTAACTGGAGATGTTATAGAAAGAGGGGATTTCAAGTGGGATATGCTTTTGAACTTTACTAGAAATCGAAATTATGTCAATTCACTTCCCAATGATGAACCGATTGTGGATAATCTTTTTGGGGCGAGGATCCAAAGAAGGCTTGTTCCAGGTGAACAATTTGGTCTGTTTTACGGAAATGCGTTCTTGAGAAATGACAATGGTGATGTTTTGGTCAATCCCCAAGGTTTTCCAATCATGGATCCGGTACAAAGGATGATAGGTAATCCAAATCCAGATTATTTGATTGGATGGAGAAATAATTTTACCTACAAAAACTTAAGCCTTTCTATGCTTTGGGACATCCGAAAAGGCGGTGATATCATTAACGTTACAGCTTATTGGATGGGCAATGGTTCTGGTGTGGCTGAACATACTATGGATAGAAATAAAGTCGCTGTATTTCGAGGGATAATTGAAAATCCCGGAGGTGATAACCACGGTCAAGTGAATGATATACCTGTGCCGCTCAGTCAAGCAGCATTTCAAGGCTCCGGACCAGCGCTCTCATTTGGAAGAGAATTGGCAGAAAGGTGGGTTCAAGATGGTTCTTGGATAAGGCTAAGGGATATGACATTGTCCTATCAAGTTCCGGCCAAGATTGCCAGTAGAATGGGGATGTCAAGGGCATCAGCAGGGTTATATGCAAGGAACCTGCTTCTTCTTACCAACTATGGCGGTATTGATCCGGAAACAAACTTAAATGGACCTAATGGTGCAGTCGGTCTCGACGCTTTTACAACTCCAAATATGAGGAGTTATGGTGTTACACTCAACGTATCATTTTAACCCAAAAATATAAAGAACATGAAAAATAAAATAATATCGTTGGTTCTATTGCTGTTTGTGTTGAATTCCTGTGAAACATTTGACGAAATCAATACAAATCCAAACCAAGCTACCGATGCATCTATACAAGTTATATTCCCTGCAGTAACAGCTGCTTTTGCCTATGGCTTGAATGGGGAATCTGCACAGTTTACCAGTGTGCTGATGCAATATCTTACTGGTGTTTTAGGTGATCAGCAACAGGTTAATAATTATGCCTTTATTGCAGATATGAGTGATGCTACATGGAACAGGTTTTATACCAACTGCTTACTCAATATTAATACTATAAAGAGAAAATCACTTGAAGAAGGTGCTACTCACTATGG
>JBLRXC010000297.1:0-744 GCA_047920975.1 Bacteroidales bacterium
TTTCTACTCCGGCACCTGGCATGTTTTCCCCAGGTTTGGCGTCCAGTGTTCTGTTTTATCCTTGTTGGAAATCTGCCCGTCGAGGTCAAAATCGCCGCTGTGATAGCCTGCATGGCCTGCTTCAGGATTCCAAACGGCTGATTTGTCCGTCATATCAATCATACCGTCGCACAGTCCATTGCCGGAGACCATCCCCCACATGCCCGGAGTCATTTCGGAATATCCTGCCGATCCGCCATGAACGCTGGCTGCACTGCCGGTGAAGTCATACTGGTAGAGATTGCCTGTTCCCGGCACGGAAGTGGCCGACATTACGGGGATATGGTTGCGGTGACGGACCACCACAAAGAGGTTACCGCTGACAGGATAATCAAGCATTACAGGAGAGACCCCATCCAGGTCAACAATGCTGCCATTCTTTAGCAGGAGTGCAGCCCTGAAGCCAATGGTTGAGGAGGGAGTTGCCGTGGCTGCAGTGCCCGGTGTATCACGAAATTCAAGCAACACCCAGTCCACAACATCCGCATTGGGTATGGCGGCTACGCTTTCCGGTCCGGCATAATTCCAGGGAGCGGTATTGTAGGGTTGTGATAGCGGCAGAAGTCCGCCCGTGTTAAGGGCGATGTGCATCTGATCAACGGCAAAAGGGCCTTCAAGGAACACAGTCAGTTCAACAAATTGATCTCCCGATACATGCAGTGTACAAGGAATGATCACTGAAGGTGTAACCGGATCGTTGCTTGT
>JBLRXC010000298.1:0-705 GCA_047920975.1 Bacteroidales bacterium
CACCCATGTTCCAGGTATAAAGCGTTCCGGTAAGCCGATTGCTGCTGTTGATTAGTATGTATCGCTGGTAAAAGCTGTGGTTGATGATCATCGAAAAAGCAATGATCTCCAGTGTAAGGAAAAAGAAGAAAAACTTATATTTTAGTATAAATGCAAAAAGGGTTTGCATGATTGCCTCAGGTTACCTGTAATTGAGTTGATTGGTTTTTATGTAACTTAACCGTTGTTTGTGTTTATTGTTTTTCGTGTTCATCAGATGTTAAATGAACTGGATGCTGTTTAAAAATCCTGTGCATTCCAATTGTACAAAGTTGCCAACAATATATTTCTTTCAGTAGTGCGGTAAACTTGAAGGAGATTCCTCACTTCGTTCGGAATGACGGGGCTTTCAAGGGGCAAATGGGTGGGAGGGGTGGGTGGCGGCGAAGCCGCCGCCCACCCCTCTCTAATCACGTAACTCTCTGTCATTCCGAACGAAGTGAGGAATCTCAAAGTCATTGTGGAATATTTTCATTTTTAATCGGACACAACTGTTTTAAATAGGCTAACCAGGCGTTTCAGCGCCTGGTTTTAACGACTGATAAACCTGTCAACAGAAAATTTACCGCTGCCCATGATGAGTAAAACAATGTAAACAAGCAGGTAGATCAAACCTAATTCCTTTCGGGCAAAAGGATCATTAGCGTGAACCATGAACACGGCTAC
>JBLRXC010000299.1:0-681 GCA_047920975.1 Bacteroidales bacterium
GGGTTCAACAAATCATAAGAGGTGAGGCATTGCTGTTTGAATTGCCTCAAGAAATCGAAGAAATGGCCCAGAATTTTGCGGCCCGGATTATTCAGGCGAAGGCTCAAAATAAAGCTGAAGATGACCAGCCGGATTATCGGGAAGTGGACGTAGATCGCCTGGAAATGCTCAGGCCACGCAGCATTTCTTGCGAACATGTCGCCCTGGAGGCATTTAATTCATTGAAGCTTGGTGAACTTCTCAAAACTCTGGGTTTTAACGGCCCCCAGCTTGCCGCAGCTGCCGGAACCATCATCGGACGGATGTGCCATCCGGCAAGCGAGCTGGCAACCCATTACTGGCTCCAGAATGTTTCTGGACTGGGTGAACTGATCGATTATGATTTCAGCAAGATTAACCTGTACAAAATGTATTCCATTTCTGATCAACTCCTGAAAAACAAAGAAGAGATAGAAAAATATCTGTACCTTCAAGAAAAGCAGCTGTTCGGTTTTCAGGAAACAATAACCCTTTATGACCTCACCAACACGTATTTTGAGGGACAGGGTGAAGGCAATCGTTTGGGGGAGCTTGGACATTCCAAAGAGAAACGGACCGATTGTCCCCTGGTAACGCTGGCCCTCAAAATACGTGTTGGTGAGGTCATAAAGGGTTATTGTTTCCTGAAAACCGAACAGCTGC
>JBLRXC010000300.1:0-668 GCA_047920975.1 Bacteroidales bacterium
TGTTGTAAAGCTATCCCGCTTCCTGCTTCCATTTTTTTCATCCGGATCTCACATCATCAATGTGAGTTCCATGGGTGGCTACCAGGGAAGTGTCAAATTTCCGGGTTTGTCATTATACAGTGCGGCCAAGGGAGCCATTGCTATTCTCACAGAGTGCCTGGCAGAAGAGTTTAAAAGCAGGAAAATAAATGTTAACTGTCTGGCAATCGGGGCTGTTCAGACAGAGATGTTGCAGGAAGCATTTCCCGGTTACCAGGCACCTTTAAAACCCGTTGAAATGGCTGAATTTATGTTCGATTTTGCCATGCAGGGTCACCGTTTTTTCAATGGTAAAATTTTACCGGTATCCGTTTCTACTCCGTAAAAGCTTTTGAAATGAAATACTACGAACCAGGTACAGACTGTACAACCGATTCAATCAAACACAAAGGGAAAGTTACCGGAATTTACGAGCATACCTATTCGGTATCTATCCTCACCGAATCGGCATGTTCGGCCTGCAGTGTCCAGGGGGCCTGCAATATGCCGGGTTTGAAAAACGAAATTCTTGAAATACCCAAAGAACCGCGAACGGATTTTCATATTGGAGACGAGGTAACTGTAGTGATGGAAAAATCCCTTGGACCAAAAGCGGTTCTGCTCGGTTACATCCTCCCCTTTTTATTGCT
>JBLRXC010000301.1:0-638 GCA_047920975.1 Bacteroidales bacterium
CCACACAAGGCTGGCGCAGGGGTTCGGCATGACAGCCCTTTAACTGGCGGCAGATACAGCCAATAATCACTACGGTGTCATTCCGAATCCTTCGGGTTGGATTAAGCGTGGGAGTGAGGAATCCCCTTGCTTTACCGTGCACCTTTACAACGGGAGATGTCTCACTCCAACACACAAGGCCACTGCAGGGATTCGACATGACAGCCTCTTACTAACGATAGATCCAGCCGATAATAACTCCGGTGTCATTCCGAACCTTCGGGCTGGAATTGGCGTGGGAGTGAGGAATCCCCCGTTACGCCAGGGGATGTCTCACTCCACCACACAAGGCCAACGTTGGGGTTCGACATGACAGCGTTTTAATAAGCGACAGATCCAAACGATTATAACACCGGTGTCATTCCGAACCTTTAGGCTGGATTAAGCGTGGGCGTGAGGAATCCCCTTGGTTTTATTGCGCCACGGTATGCCGGGGGATGTCTCACTCTAACACACCAGGCCGGCGCAGGGATTCGACATGACAGGGGTTTTAATTTGATTCAGAGCCAAACGCCCA
This sequence comes from Bacteroidales bacterium, assembly GCA_047920975.1. GTDB lineage: Bacteria > Bacteroidota > Bacteroidia > Bacteroidales > JAADJA01 > JAADJA01. Next base: position 557 of record JBLRXC010000301.1, read on the forward strand.
TAAGTCCCGTTGTCATTTCGAACCATAGGGCAGGATTAAGCGCTGGCGTGAGAAATCCCCTTGCTATATCGGACTGCGTTCC
>JBLRXC010000302.1:0-633 GCA_047920975.1 Bacteroidales bacterium
GGGATAGAACTGGCTTATGATGGCTTAAAGATTGAGATTTAGGATTTTCCATGATCCCGTTGGCTGAAGCCAACGGAAATGGATATTAGCACTGCTACAATTCACAATTATAATCACTCCAGCAGGGTGAGATAGCGATAGAAACAAATGAATTCCTAAAACCAAACCACCCCAACGCGGTGGAATAGATATTACCCGATACAGATTTTATCGCACCCATCCAGGGTGCTTATTTTCATGGTTATTCTATTCTTTCTAATCGGGTAGGAAGCGGCTCGCGCCGCTGTCCCCCCACACCACCCGGCATACGTTCTTTCGTACCAAGGCGGTTTCTATTAACTTACCGTTGAATTTGTGTGAGTAGTGAATGAAGCCCAACCTGGGCAAACCATTTAATACCCATTGCTTTACCAACCGCTTGCTTTTTCGACATAGCCCACCAGCCTTGTGAGTACATGACCACATTCCAGCTCGTGGTTTCGGGAATGCCCATATTGTGCAGAAGTTTGAAGATAGTGTACCTGCGACCGCACTGTTTTAGTCGGTAACATCGTAGCTTTCTTCTTATCCACCCATCGATGTTTCTCAAGTCTGACAACCATCGATTGGCAAGGTAAAAGTAGTTCGTCCAGC
>JBLRXC010000303.1:0-590 GCA_047920975.1 Bacteroidales bacterium
CGAGAGGACCGGGAAAAGCGAATCTCTGGTGTATCGATTGTTAGACCCATAGCAATGTCGAGTAGCTACATTCGTAATAAATAATTGCTGAAAGCATCTAAGCAAGAAATTAACCTCAAAATCAGTTTTTAAATAATTGTAATAGATTATTACATGGATAGGCTTGAAGTGTAAGACCTTTAAAGGTTTAAGCTGACAAGTACTAAAAATCTCCTATTTAAACTTTTTAACAACAATAAGTTTTTTATAAAAACGTTTAGATTTTGATTCAAAGTTATTCTAAATTAATATAAATATTTTAGATTATAATAATATGAGTTTGATCCTGGCTCAGGATGAACGCTAATAGTATGTTTAACACATGCGAGTCGAACGGAATTTAATTTCGTGGCGAACGGGTGAGGAAAATGCAGAATGCTACCTTTTAGTTTAGGACAAAATGTTTAAATTAAATCCTAGATAATTAACTAAAGGTCGTATACATTAGAATGTATATGTTCCGCTAAAAGATGGGTCTGTTTAAGATTAGGTAGTTGGTAAATGTAACAGCTTACCAAGCCAACGATCTTTAGTTGGTCTTAGAGGATGAT
>JBLRXC010000304.1:0-585 GCA_047920975.1 Bacteroidales bacterium
TGAACGAACCTGCCGGGCAAATACCCCACCGCATATAACGGATTCCGGGTTATTCCTTTTCAATCCCGGTCTGATCATTTACCTGCAACCCGGCCACCTTATTTACAGGATTCCGTGTTATTCGTTTTTAACCTGGCCTGATCCTTTTTCGGCAAATTGGACGCCACCAGCTGGTAGGAGTCCGATATCCACTCCTTCAGCAGGTGATCGGGCACCGGATACTCCATCCTGATGCTGTTCCAGTGTTTTTTGTTCATGTGATAGCCCGGTACCACGTATTCATACAGCTCCCTTAGCTCAACCGCCTTCTCCGGATCGCATTTCACATTCACCATATCGAAGGCATCGACATCCGTAAGGCAGAACATCTTCCCCATCACGTAAAAAACGAGCGTCTGTTCGTCAAACGGAAATCCCTCGGTGGCCCCGGGGAACGACAGGCAATAATCCCTGCATTCTGCTATGTCCATACGCGAAAAATAATAGATCCGGATATAACATTCACGCATGGTTCCGGCCGGGAACCGCTTATCAAAGATTGTAAAAAGTGGATCTCCGCGCTATTACAAACCGAATATTTTCCTT
>JBLRXC010000305.1:0-579 GCA_047920975.1 Bacteroidales bacterium
CTTTGGTGTTGTATTCATCAAGGATATCGAGGATCAGGTCGGTGTTACCCTCAACCCGGCACTCACGCGCACCCCAACTGTCGGGCGGTGAGATATTCTCAAACGCTGATACGTGGAAGTAGTCTTCAACGTCGATGGTTAAAAAGTTGGTTATTGTCATTGGTCTGCCGCTGAAGCGGCGTCCTTTGTTCAATCATAAGTGAGCGGTGAGCGGTGAGCCGTGAACGGTTAACTGCTCACTGCTCACTGCTCACTGCTCACTGCTCACTGCCCACTGCCCACTGCCCACTGCCCACTGCCCACTGCCCACTGCCCACCGTTTTATCACAACGACCAATAAAGTAGTCCGGCTTGTTCCATCTCTGTTCTCTGGTATAGATTTTTGACATCGACCAGGGTGCCCTGGCCGTTGCCGTTGGAGCTAAGTTGGGCGAAGGATTGCGGGGTGAGGCCGGCGTAGGCACGATGACTGACGGCGCAGATGATTGCATCGACCGGCCCTGCTTTATCCAGAGCAGTAAGGGTCAAGCCGTATTCGTGCCGAGCCTCAGCAGGGTCGGCCAGGGGGTCGTGAACCAG
>JBLRXC010000306.1:0-545 GCA_047920975.1 Bacteroidales bacterium
TTGAAGTCCTTGAAATCAACACCATAATATTAAATAAGGCAAAAGATATCGCAATTTTTCTTGTTCTAATCCCAACAATCCGCACGGAATATGATAATGTACTTATCAAGTGAATTATCAGTGTGAAAATGAGAACTAAAATTATCTGTATTGTCATTAACTTATCATTTTGTTAGGCGGTCTCCCAGCATGAAGCACAACGGTCCTGCTAGTCGAGTAGGCAAGGGGAATTTCACCCCAAGCCTCTCACAGAACCGGACTTGAGCCTCTCAGCTCATCCGGCTCTTGTTATACAAATCTAAGCAATTTAATTACCAGAATCCCAGACGCCAATGATAAAACAGGTTGGGAAATTGCTCCCTTATCCGGTTTAACCAATTGTAAGCCTTGTTAAAACTGGTTTTGTATCGCTTGTACCTTTTGCGTGCCCACTGAACAAGCCTTCTACGTAGTAGCTGAAATATTGAATTCATTTCCAACAATCTATACCTGCCATAGTAATTTACCCAACCCCGAATATATGGCTCGAGATACTTGGCAACACC
>JBLRXC010000307.1:0-521 GCA_047920975.1 Bacteroidales bacterium
GATTCTACCCCTCGGGTGGAGTTCGCCAACCTTTGCGCTGGGTCTGTTTTCTGTTGACGATCAGGCGCAGCCGATTGATATCTCTTCGCGACAGCTGGAGGTGTTCCAGGATCGTCAGCAGTCAGTATTTAGCGGAGATGTTGTTGTTGTGCAGGCAGAGAAAACGCTGCGCGCAGATCGATTGACGGTTTTTTTTGATGATCAGAACCAGATTCGCCGGATTGAAGCCGAAGGCAGCGTGCAGATTATTGACCCTCTGCGTACCGCCAGGGGTGATCGCGGGATTTACGATCAGCAGGAAAACGCCCTGTATCTGTTTGGCCATGCAGAGGTCTCACAGGGTGAAAATCGGGTTGCAGGCGATGAGATCATTCTTTATCTGAATGAAAATCGCAGTGTCGTCAAAAGCAGCGACAGCGGGCGGGTTCGGGCGTTGATTGTGCCCGAGAAAAAACCGGAGACACCGTGATTCGAACACTCAAGGCGGTTGGCCTGCGTAAGTCTTATGGTGGAAGGGAAGT